>DATBAW010000148.1:0-5934 GCA_036271335.1 Thermoanaerobaculia bacterium | reverse complement strand
TTTGACTCCCGCGCCACTTCCCCCTACAATCTCACCTCCCTGCCGGGCCTTCACGGAGAGGTGCTGGAGTGGCCGAACAGGGCTGCCTGCTAAGCAGTTGTCCGGGGTAAACCCGGACCGAGGGTTCGAATCCCTCCCTCTCCGCCATTTCCCTTTTCCTGAGACACCGTCCGGGCCCGGAGGTTGCAACGCTCCGCGGCCCGCGAGCGTGACTCCCCCGGAAGTCCTTCGGGCGGAGCGTGAAGGATGGGAGGGACCCCAATGTTCAAGGCCATCAATCCCGCCACCGGCGAGCTCATCCGCGAGTTTCCCGAGCACGACGAAGACGAGGTCCGCCGGCGGCTGGAGCGCGCCGTGGAGGCCTTCAACTCCTGGCGCCGCTTCGACTTCGCGGAGCGGGCAACCTACCTGACCGCCGTCGCCGACCTGCTGCGCGAGCGGTCCGCCGACCTCGCGCGGCTGATGACGGAGGAGATGGGCAAGACGCTCGCCGCCGCCGCGTCCGAGGTCGACAAGTGCGCCTGGGTCTGTGATTTCTACGCCGAGAACGGCGCGCGCTTCCTTGCCTCCGAGGCGGTGGCGACCGACGCCGCGAAGAGCTTCATCCGCTATGAGCCGCTGGGGCCGGTGCTCGCCATCATGCCCTGGAACTTCCCGTTCTGGCAGTTCTTCCGCTTCGCGGCGCCCGCCCTGATGGCGGGGAACGTAGCGCTGCTCAAGCACGCCGCCAACGTCCCCGGTTCGGCGCTCGCCATCGAGGCGGTGTTCCGCGAGGCCGGGCTGCCGGAGGGAGCGGTGACGGCGCTGCTCGTCTCCTCGGCGCGCACCAAGGATCTGATCCAGGATCCGGCGGTGCGGGCGGTGACCCTCACCGGCAGCGACCGCGCGGGGCGCGAGGTGGCGTCCGAAGCGGGGCGTTGCCTGAAGAAGACGGTGATGGAGCTGGGTGGCTCCGATCCGTTCATCGTCCTCGCCGACGTCGATCCCGCCGAGGCGGCGCGGCAGGCGGCGAAGGCGCGCGCGATCAACAACGGCCAGAGCTGCATCGCGGCCAAGCGCTTCATCGTCGAGGAGGCGATCGCCGACCGCTTCGAGGACGAATTCGTCCGCGCGATGGAGGGCCTGAAGGTGGGCGATCCCATGGACCGCGCGACCGACGTCGGCCCGATGGCGCGCGAGGATCTGCTCGAATCGCTCGACGACCAGGTGAAGCGAACGGTGGCGGCCGGCGGCGTGCTGCGGACCGGCGGCAAGCGGCTGGAGGGGAAGGGGTGGTTCTACGCGCCGACGGTGCTGACCGGGGTGAAGCCGGGCATGGCGGCGTTCGACGAGGAGACCTTCGGGCCGGTGGCGGCGGTGATCCGCGCGCGCGACGCCGCGGAGGCGATCGCGCTGGCGAACCGGTCGCCGTTCGGCCTCGGCGCCAGCCTCTGGACGGCCGATGCCGCGCGCGGCGAGGACCTCGCCGCCGAGATCGAGGCCGGCAGCGTCTTCGTCAACGGCGCCGTCAAGTCCGATCCCCGCCTTCCCTTCGGCGGCGTGAAGAATTCGGGCTACGGCCGCGAGCTTTCGGAGGTCGGCATCCGCGAGTTCGTGAACATCAAGACGGTCTGGATCAAATAAAGTGGATCAAGTAGCTCCTACGCCGGCGGCCTGACGGTCTTCCCCTTCTCGTCGGCGCCGGGGGCGCGGACGCCGCGGCGGGCCGAGAAGATGAAGATGTGCTGGGCCGGGAGGGTCTCGAGCCGCTGCGCCAGCTCGAAGCCGGCGGCGTTCCATTCCGTGAGCACCTGCTCGACCGACATCCGGTGCTTGATGTTGATGTGGGCGGCGGTGTCGCCTTCGAGGCGGTATTCGACCAGGGTCACGGTGCCGCCGGGCGCCAGGGACTCGCGGAGGTGGGCGAGCATCGGCTCCGGCTTCTGGAACTCGTGGTAGACGTCGACCAGCAGGAGCCGGTCGACGCCGTGGGCCGGCAGCCTGGGATCGGTCTCGGTGCCGAGGATGGTGGTGATGTTGGCGATCCCCTCCTTGGCGGCGTTCTGCTTCAGGAGGTCGAGCATCTGCGGCTGGATCTCCTCGGCGAGCACCTTGCCGGTGGGGCCGACGGCCTTGGCGAGGCGGCGCGTGAAGAAGCCGGTGCCGGCGCCGATCTCGGCGACGGTCATCCCTTCCTTGAGCGCCATGGCCGCGATCACCAGCTCGGGCTTCTCGTTCTCGGCCCGCCCGTCGCGCTCCAGCCAGGAGGCCTTCTCCCAGCTCATCACGTTGGCCGGCTCGCGCCTGGCCGGCGGCGCGGCGGTCTGATGCGGCGCGGCGCAGGCGGCGGTGCTCAGCAGCAGTCCGAGGAGGGCGGCGGTCCAGAGCCAGGGGATTCGACGGGATGGGCTCATACGGGCCTCCGCGAGTCTCAAAGTCAACGAAAGTGACGCTTCCATGCGTTCCATCCGTACAATCCTGTCATGAACGGTCTTCGTCCCGCCGCCCTGCTCTTGCTGCTCGCTCTCGCGCCGCTCGCGCCGGCCCGGCCCGGGCTCGCGGCGGGACCGGCGGCGAAAGCGTCGGCGGAGAGCCGTCCCAACATCCTGGTCATCATGACCGACGACCAGACGGTCGAGCAGATGCGCGCCCTGCCGAAGACGCGGCGGCTGCTGGCGGCGCGAGGGACGACGTTCGCCAACAGCTTCGTCGAGGTCTCGCTCTGCTGCCCGTCGCGCTCGACCTTCCTCACCGGCCAGTACGCCCACAACCATGGCGTGCTGGCGAACGGCGGACCGCACGGCGGCTACGTCCATCTCGATCATTCGAACACCCTGCCGCTCTGGCTCCAGGAGGCCGGCTACTACACGGCGCACGTCGGCAAGTACCTCAACAACTATGGCAAGAAGTCGCCCGCGCCGCCGCCGGGGTGGTCGCGCTGGTTCGCGCTGACCGATCCCACCGTCTACCGGATGTACGACTACACGGTGAGCGACGACGGCCGGCCGGTGACCTACGGGGAGGCGCCGAAGGACTATCAGACCGACGTGATCGCGGCCAGGGCGGAGGAGATCCTGCGCTCGCGGGCGGGCAAGGGCCAGCCCTTCTTCGTCACCGTCGCGCCCACCTCGCCCCATCTCGAGCGCCTGACCCGCGAGCAGACGCCGCCGCGGCCGGCGCCCCGCTACGCCGGACGGTACGCCGCCGAGGCGATGCCGCGGAAGCCGTCGTTCGACGAGGCGGACATCGCGGACAAGCCCGGCCACATCCGTAAACGGCCGCGGCTCAGCCCGGCCAAACGGGCGCACATCCTCGCGACCTACCGCGCCTGCCTCGCCTCGCTGCTCGCGGCCGACGACCTCGTCGAGCGTCTGGTCAAGGCCCTCGACCAGACCGGACAGCTCGGCCATACGGTGATCGTCTTCACCTCGGACAACGGCTTCTTCTTCGGCGAGCACCGCGTCGCAGGCGGCAAATACCTCCCCTACGAGGAGTCGATCCGCGTGCCGCTGATCATTTATGACGGACGCACGGACGGACGGAAGGACGGCCGGTTCCCGGCCGGGCTGACGGTGACGCAGCCGGTCGCCAACGTCGACCTCGCGCCGACGATCGTCGACCTGGCCGGCGCCCGGGCACGGCGGGTGATGGACGGCCGGTCGCTGCTCCCGCTCGTCCACGATCCGAGGCTGGGGAAGGATCGGACCCTGCTGATCGAGGGGTTCGGCGAGGGGCACGACAAGCCGCCGTTCACCGCCCTGCGCGATCCGCGCTGGTTCTACGCCGAGTACCGGAACGGCGACACCGAGCTCTACGATCTCAGGAACGATCCCTTCGAGCTGCGCAGCCTGCACGCCGATCCCGCCTTCGCGGCGGTGCGCCAGGATCTCGCCCGCCGCCTGGCGCGCCTGCGGACGTGCGCCGGCAGCACCTGCGGTTAGGGCCCCTCTTAGAGCAACCGCCACCATCGCTGACTTCTGCGGAGCAGCCGGTGCAGATGCTTCCAGAACGCGAGGCGGCGGCGTTTTCGTCGCCGCGGTCGTTCGGCTCTCATGGTGTGCTCTGGTAGACGGACGGCGGGCTGGATGTCCACGGGACGGCGCTCGCGGCCTGTTGATAGACTCAGCCGTTCATGAGGAGGAGACGAACATGGCGAAGGGTATCGATCTGACGAAGCTTTCCCTGGACGACCTGAAGGCTCTGGCGCAGGACGTCGAGGTCGAGATCGTGGGCCGGCGCGAGGCCGAGCGGTCGCGGGTGCTCGACCAGATGCGCGAGCTGGCGGGGAGCCTCGGCATGACTCTCGAGGACGTGATCCGGGGAGAAAAGGAGAAGAGCGGGACGGTGGCCGCGAAGTACCGGAACCCCGACAATCCGGACCTCACCTGGTCGGGGCGCGGCAAGCGGCCGGCCTGGGTCAACGAGGCGCTGGCCTCGGGCAAGACGCTCGAGGATCTGGCGGCCTGACCACGTTCCTGCACCGGGTCAGCCGGTGTAGGAGTCGTCCTGCTCGATCTTCGACAGCACCCAGTCGAACTCGCCGCTGGTGACCTTGGCGCCGCAGTGCTCGCACTGGCCGGCCATGTTGACGTCGAGCGGCGCGCCGCAGTTGGGGCAGCTCTTGTCCGCCCGCGGCGCGCCCTTGACGCCGGCGCCGCGGATCAGCGTCCAGTATTCGGAGTAGGCGCGGTCCCGCTTGGGATCGCCGGAGACGACCTCCCCCGTCGCCTGGCGGACGGTGGTGTCGCGCCCCGTTCCCCAGAGACGGACGGTCAGCGCGTCGTAGTGGCGGTCGCGCACGATCCTGGTCGTCTTCCACTCGACGATCCGCATCCCCTCCAGGACGTTGCGCAGCCCCTGCGTCTGATAGGCGGCGACCCAGTACTGGAGGTAGTCGTAGAGGCCGTCCGAGACGAAGGGGCGGGCCGCGGTGAGGTCGGCGCGGGACCACGCGGCGTTGACCTCGCCGTAGATCAGCTGGAGCCGGGCGTGCAGCCCCTCCATGGTGACGCCGGGATCGTCGCGCACCAGCTCGGCCCAGCGGGCGTTCAGATCGGGATGGAAGATGGTGGGAAAGTTCGTGCCCACTTCCTGCACGTTCGAGGTCAGGGCCGGGGGGCGCTCCTCGAGGCTCACCAGGCTGATCGCCTCGACGCTCCAGTCGAAACGGCCGCCCGAGACCACCTGGCCGCAATACTCGCAGCGGTCTCCCCCCTCCGGACCGAACGGCGCGCCGCAGTTGGGGCAGTGGAAGGAGCGCTCCTGCTCGGGAGGCTTGGTCTGCACGCTGGCGTCGCGCTCGAGGCGCCAGCGCTCCTCGACGTAGTGGGTGCGCTCGCCTCCCGGCGCTCCCACCGTCATATTGGCCTCGATCTCCAGCGTCACCACCTCGCGCGGCGCCGGCCCGCCAGGAGCGGCCACGGCGGCCGGTGGGAGGGTCAGGCCGACGACGCGCAGCGCGCCGATCACCACCCCGGAGACCGGCGCGCCCACCGGCGCGCGCTGCGCGAGGTAGTCGCGGGCCGCCTGGGAGAGATAGGGCGAGAGCGCCTCCAGGTCCCGCTCCTTGGAGCGCGCCTCGTGGGCACGGGCGAAGAGGTCATAGGCGAAGTCGTCGAAAAGGACCACCGAGAACTCGGGATCGAGCGTGCGGAGGTCGTCGAGATCCTGGGACGTACGCGCCGCCGGAGCCGAGGGAGGGAGCTGCACCGAGGTCCAGGTCTGAGTGGCGGCCGCGCCCGTGCGCTTCTGGTACCGGATGAACAGGTAGACCAGCCCGATCATCAACGGGATGCCGATCAGCGGGTGATGGAAGATCAGCCAGAACAGGAGACGGACCAGCAAGAAGATGAGGCCGCCGCCACCTCCGCCACCCCCGCTGCTGGAGCTGCTGCCGGAGTAGCTCTGACCGCCGCCCGCCCGGGCGAACGCCGCGACGGGGAGCAGGAACGGCAG
>DATBAW010000147.1:0-5937 GCA_036271335.1 Thermoanaerobaculia bacterium | reverse complement strand
ATACCAAGGGCAATAAGGTGACCGGGAACCAGGTGATCTTCTTCCGAAGCATGGTCTTCCTCCACGAATGAGATTTCAAGTCGAACAGAGTCTCCAGGCGAGACGCAGGGCGCCGAGCCCCAGGCGGCGCGGCGGCAGGGTGCGGGCGTGGATGCCGAGCAGCCGCGAGAACAGGGCCGGCTCGGCGGCGAGCGCGCGGAGGGCGCGGGCGCGCAGCCGGGGGCGCCGTTCGAGGCCGAGCACCAGCCCGGTCATCAGATTGGGCAGGCGGTTGATCCGCCGATGTGCCGCCGCATAGCCGCCGAGATCGCCGTCCACGAGCGCCGCGACCAGCGCCGCCGACTCGTGGAGCGCCACCGCCAGCCCTTCGCCGGTGATGGCGTCGAAGTACCCCGCGGCGTCGCCGACCAGCGCGACGTTCCCTTTGCGGACCGCCCGGGCGCGCTGCCGCAGCGGGCCGATCCCGCGGTCGCGCGAGGCCGCCGGCACACCGGCGAGACGCGCGGCCAGCTCGGGGAAGCTCGCCAGCAGCTCGTCGAAGCCGGCTTTCCGTCCGCTCCAGAGCAGGGCGACGCCCACCTCGCCGGCGGCGACCGGCGTCACGTACGCCTCGCACTCCGGCCCCCAGAAGACCTCGACGAAGTCGCTCCAGGGTGCCATGGCGAAGTGCCGGCGCACGCCGAAGCGCGGAATGGCGGCGTCTTCGCCGTCGAGCCCCGCCCAGTGCCGCACCGGCGAGCGGAGACCGTCGGCGCCCACGATCCAGCGCGCCGCGAACGTCCCCTGCTCGCTGTGCACCCCCTCGTCCCCGAGCCCCGTCGCCTTGACGCCCCAGCGCAGCGCGACCCCCACCTCTTCGGCGCGGCGGACCAGCGCCGCGTGCAGCTCGGTGCGTCGCACGCCGAGGCCGCCGGAGTGCGGGAAGAGCCCCTCGGCCATGACGCCGTGGCCGGAGCGGCCGCGGTCGAAATAGCGGATGCCGCGGAAGGGGACGCCGCGGGGCTCGACGCCGATCTCCCGCAGGCGCGCCACGGCGTCGGGCATCAACCCCTCGCCGCAGGCCTTGTCGATCGGCGGCACGGCGCGGTCGAGGACGGTCGCGGTCAGTCCGGCGAGCCGCGCCCGGATCGCCGTCGCGAGCCCCGCCGGACCGCCGCCGACGATCAGGACGTCCGGGACGATGCCGGTCATGGCGGTCATCCCTCCTCCAGCCGCAGCCTCGCGAAGGCCAGGCTGGAGCGCGCCATCGCTCCGGCGAGCCGCAGCGGGGTGACCGGGTCGGGCGCCGTCAGCTCGCCCGCGAGGTGGAGGCGCAGGGTCTCCGCTCGCCGGAGCTTGCCGGAGGAGGTGCGCGGCAGGGTGCCGGGCGCGAGGATCACGACGCGGTCGAGGGCGAGGCCGGCAGCGCCGAGGACCGCCGCGCGACAGGCATCCGGCAGCGCCTGCCGCTCGGCCGCCGACGCCGCGCGCGAGGCCTCGACGAACAGGGCCAGCACCTCGCCGGGCGCCTCCTCCGGCAGCCAGCTCGCCGCCACCACGCAGCCGGAGCGCACGGCGGCCACGCCGTCGACCGCGCGCTCGATCTCGTCCGGCGCGTAGTTGCGGCCGCGCAGGATCACCACGTCCTTGGCGCGGCCGGTCAGGTAGAGCTCGCCGCCGAGCAGGAAGCCGAGGTCACCGCTGTCGAGCCACCCCTGGTGCAGGGCGCGGGCAGTGGCCAGCGGGTCGCCGAGATAGCCGTCCATCAGCGACGGCCCCTGGATCCAGACCCGCCCGACCTTGCCGTCCGCCAGGTCGCGGCCGGCCTCGTCGACGATCCGCAGGCGGAAGCCGGGCACGGCACGGCCCACCGAGACGATCTCGCGGCCGGCCGCGGTCTCACGCGCGACGCGATCCTGGGAGAGCGCCTCGCGATCGAAACGCCGGCCGCGGAACGGCCGGTCGAGATCGGAGAACGTCACGGCGAGCGCCGCCTCCGAGAGACCGTAGACGGGCGTCAGCGCTTCCGGCCTGAAGCCCCAGCGCGCGAAGCGGTCGCAGAACGCCCGCAGCACCGAAGGAGCCACAGACTCGGCGCCGTTGAGCGCCGTCCGCCAGTGGGAGAGGTCGACGCCCTCCAGGTCGGCGTCGGAGACGCGGGTCACGCACAGGCTGTAGGCGAAGTTGGGGGCGGGCGAGATCGTGGCCCGGTAGCGCGAGAGGGCGCGCAGCCAGAGCGCCGGCCGCGCCACGAACAGCTCGGGCCCGAGCAGCGTCAGCGTGGCGTCGCGCGACAGCGCCGGAAACACGCAGCCGATCAGCCCCATGTCGTGGTAGAGGGGAAGCCAGGAGACGCAGCTGTGGCGCGTCTCCGGCGTGTCGCGCCAGAAGCCGTTGAGGATCTCGACCTGGGCGGCGATCGCCCGGTGGCTGAGGGCGACCGGCTTGGGATCGACCGTGGTGCCCGAGGAGAACTGGATCAGGCCGAGGTCGGCAGGCGCGACGGCCACCGGCCCGGCGGTCGACGACGACGGCAGCTCGCCGAGCGTCCGGCAGCCGAGCTCCGGCCGCGCCTCGGCGATCGCCTCGCCGAGGATGCGCCGCACCCGCGTGTCGGCGAGGACCAGGCGCGAGCCGCAGCGCGCCAGCAGCCGCGCCGTGCGGTGCAGGTATTCGGCCATCCGCCCCAGGCGGACCGGAGGATAGAGCGGCACCGGCACGGCGCCGGCGAGCAGGACGCCGAAGAACGCCGCGAAGAACTCGATGCCGGTCGGGAAGATCAGCGCGACGCGGTCGCCGCGCTGGAGGCCGAGGCTCCGCAGACCGCCACAGACGGCGAAAGCCCGTTCCCGCACCTCGCCCCAGCCGAACCAGGTGGCCGACTCGGAGCGGTCGACGAAGCGGAGCCCGCCCTCAGGGTTCCGCCCCGCCGCCAGGAGCCAGTCGCCGATGGTCAGGGAATCGGCCGTCAGAGAATCAGGGGTCGGGGATTCAGCCGTCATCGAGCTTCTTTCGCACGGTCGCGACGAGGTCGCCGACAGTCTCGATGGCTCCCTCGTCCAGTTCGTCCAGGCGGACCCGGAAATGGTTCTCGACCTCCATCGCCAGCGTCAGCAGGCGCACCGAGTCGAGCCGCAGGTCCTCGACCAGCCGCATCTCCGGCGTCAGCGGCTCCTGCCAGCCGAGATGCTGCCGGGCCACCCCGGCGATACCGGCGAGGATGGCCGCGTCATTCATGGGCACGGTGCTCATTCCTGGTTCGGGAGTGGCATGGCAGGGTAGGCTTGCATGTTTCAGGCCTGAAAGGACCAAGGACCCAAAGGACTGCAAGGACCTAAAGGACATCAAGGACTTCACGGACCCACCGCCAGCGGTTGCCGTCGTCCTTGCAGTCCTTGCAGTCCTTTAGGTCCCTGTCTGTCCCTGTTTGCCCGGGATCAGCCGCGACCGCCGCGCGAACACCGCCGCATAGTCGGAAGCCCGCGCCAGCGCCTCCTCCTCGGCCCGGATGCGCACGCGCAGCAGAATCCCATTGAGCAGGCTGAAGACGATCGCCGTCAGCCAAGCCGTGTGCACGAGGGGCAAAGCGAAGATCTCGGTGATGACCGCCAGATAGTTCGGGTGGCGCAGAAACCTGTAGGGCCCGCCAGTGACTGGAGTGGACCCCGGCAGCACGAGGATCCGCGTCGTCCAGCGGCCGTCGAGCGTCGAGATCACCCAGTAGCGGAGGCCGGTCGCGAGCGCGACCAGCAGGAGCATCGGCACCCCCAGAGCCACCAGGAACGGCCGGCCGAGGAGCCAGACCTCCAGCGGGCAGCAGACCAGCCACGCCGTGTGCAGGAGCACCATCCACCGGTAGTGCCCCGGCGCCACCTCGACTCCACCGCGAGCCACCAGCTCGCGCCGGTTGCGCGCCGCGACCCGCAGCTCGACGACCCGGCCGAGGGCGGCCAGGATGAGCAGGGCGGTGTAGAGGAGGCGGGTGTCGAGGGCGGCCATGCGGAGAATTCTGCGCTAGTTGCCCCGGTTTTTCCTGCTTCGCCTCGTGAGGCGCCCTCTTCGCCTCTTGAGGCCATGCGTCCGCCTCGTGAGGAGCACCCTTCACCTCGCAAGGCGAACGGTTCCCCCGACGAGGGGAACGAACGGCCTCAGGAGGCGAACGCTTGGCCTCGCGAGGCGAAAAGGGCCGCCGACGAGGCGGATGCATGGCCTCGCCGGAGTGGAGGTCGGCCCGGCGAGGCCATTGAATGGCCTGCCGAGGCGAATCGACCGCCTCGCGAGGTCAACCGACGATTCAGGCTGCGGTCACCACTGGAGCAGCACCAGCTCCGAGCAGAACCCCGGTCCCATCGCCAGCAGCACCCCCCAGCTCCCCGCCGCCGGACGGTGGTTCGCCAGGGTCTCCTCGAGGACGAGGAGCACCGAGGTCGAGGAGAGGTTGCCGACCTCGCGCAGGCTGCGCCAGGTGACGTCCAGCGCCCCCTCGGCGAGCTCCAACGACTCCTGCATCGCCTCCAGCACCTTGGGGCCGCCAGGGTGGCAGACCCAGGAGGTGATGTCCGCGCGCGTCAGCCCCTGGTCGGCCAGGAAGGCGTCGACGTCCGGCCGCAGCTTCTCGCGGGCGACCACCGGCACGTCGCCGGAGAGGACGATCTTGAAGCCGGTCTCGGAGATGTCCCAGCCCATCACCCTCTCGGTGTCGGGGTAGAAGACGGAGCGCGTGGCGACGACGCGCGGTCCGGTCGCCTCGCGGTCGTCGCCGACGACCACCACGGCGGCGGCGCCGTCGCCGAACAGGCCCGAGGCGATCAGGTTGGGGATCGACAGGTCCTCCGGCTGCAAGGTCAGCGAGCAGAGCTCGACCGAGAGCAGGACCGCCACCTGGTCCGGAAAGGCGCGGACGTAGTCGGCCGCGCGCGCGATCCCCGCCGCGCCGGCGACGCAGCCGAGGCCGAAGATCGGCATCCGCTTCAGCCGCGGCGGCAGGCCGAGACGGTTGATCAGCCGCGCGTCGATCGATGGCGTGGCGACGCCGGTGACGGTGACGAAGATCAGGGCGTCGACGTCGGCCGGCGTCAGCTCCGCCTTCGCCAGGGCGTCGAGCACGGCGGCACCGCCGACCTCCTGCGCCACCCGGATCCAGGCGTCGTTCGCCTTCCCCCAGGAGGTGAGGCCGGCGTACTCGTCGATCGGCAGCGCCAGGTGGCGGCCGCCGACCAGGACGTGCTGGTGCAGCCGCTCCAGGCGCTCGGTGTTGAAGTGGCGCCCTTCCCAGCGCTGCCGCAGAGCCGCGAGGAGCGTCTCCTGGTCGTAGTAGTTGGAGGGAAAAGCCTTCCCGACGGCGGCGATCTTCAAGGCGGGGAAAGGCTAGCACAAGGCTCGGTCCGAACCTTCGGAGCTTGACAGGGCGTGCGGGCGGACGTATCGTCAGGGAAATTGAACGCGTTCAATTATGGCGCGTTTGCCTGGAGGCTGCCATGCATCGCCTCATCGATCCCTCTCTGTTCCCGTGGATTCTGGCCGTCGTTCTCCTCCTCGCCGGAACCTACCTCCATCTCACTCGCCGCCGGGCCCTGAGCCATGTGGAGACCGCTCTCCTGGCCGCGATCCCGGCCCTGGCGCTGATCGGCTTCGGCGTCACAGCGCTGCAGAGCTACGGCTGGGCCGTGTTCGTCGTCCTGCCTTTCCTGATCGGCTTCGCCGTGGTGCTCCTGTATTCACGGAACGCTCCGGAGCGCCCCTTCCAGCAATATCTCGCCGTCGGCTGCTCCGCGCTGGCGCTCACGGGTCTCGGGCTCCTCGCGTTCGCCATGGAAGGGGTGATCTGCCTGCTCATGGCGGCTCCCCTGGCGTTCCTGTTGACGCTCCTCGGCGTCGCTCTCGGCTACGCCCTGCTGGGCCGCTTCCGGAAAGGCCTCGGCTCTCCCGTCGCCCTCCTCCTCCTGCTCGCGTCCGCCC
>DATBAW010000146.1:0-2646 GCA_036271335.1 Thermoanaerobaculia bacterium | reverse complement strand
TTCAAAGCCCGCCCCTGCGGGGCGATCCCCCGCCCGCTTCCCTCCCCGGCCGCCGGGGAGGGAAGGGCGGGAGCCGCGGCTCAGACGTTGCCCTGGAAGTAGACGACGAAGTTGCCGGAGGCGTAGTTCGGGGTGGCGATGTAGTAGTTGGCGCCGGTCTCCACCTTGCTGGCGTCGAAGGTGCTGTTCTGGCTCAGCGCGGCGATGATCTGGTCGTTCTTACCGCCGAGGTCGTGGACCAGGCTGGCGTTGATCCCCTGGGCGCCGGAGGCGCCGGCGAAGAGGGCGGAGATGTCGCCCGAGGACGGGACGGTGAGGAACTGGAAGTTCGGGCTCGAACGGTTCGTCTGGCCGGACTCAGGGGCCTCCTCGGAGGCGATGGCGGCGATCGACTGTACGCTCATGGCGGGGTCTCCTCGTAAAGATCCAGGTTGGAATCAGGCGGTGAAATAGACGACGAAATCCTCGGTGGCGCCCGAGGGGTCGGCGATGTAGTAGTTGTCGCTGGAGTCGACGCCGGAGACGTCGAAGGTCGAGCCGTTCGAGACCGTGGCGATCTTCTTGTCGCTCCCCGACTTGTCCTGGTACAGCGTGGCCGACACCGAGCCGGGGTTGGGGGTGCCGGCGATGGTGACCGTGAACGTGGCGCCGTCCTCGGACGGCAGGCCGCTGAGGAACTGGAAGTTGGGGCCCGAGCGGTGGCTCTGGCCGCTCTCTTTGCTGCTGCCGGAAATCGCGGCTCCATACGGCTGGCTCATCTCATCTCTCCCTTTCGAAGCAAGCGGGCTCTCGCGCTGCCGCGGCTCGTCCGCGTTGGTCGCTCGGCCCTGGACGACAGGAGAGTGGGACGAGGAGCGCGGCTATCGCACCCCTGCACGCACTCACGGCCCGGCCCGGGCGTGGCAGAATCGCGGGATGGTCAGAGCCACCGATCCGGTCCCCTTCTATCTGAGGCCCTACCAGGACGCCCGCGAGCATGGGGTGACGGGGTTCCGCGCGCTCCTCTGGTCGAGCCGCGAGGGGCAGGCGGTCCGCTTCGAGGTGATCGCGCGCGGCCTGGACCTGACCGGCCGGACGGTGCTCGACGTCGGCTGCGGGCGGGCGGACCTGCTGGTCCATCTCCGCGAGCGCGGGACCGTCCCGGCCCACTACACGGGGCTGGAGATGATGCCCGCGGCGATCCGCTCGGCCCGCCGGCGGCGGCTGCCGGATTGCCGGATCGTGGCCGGGGACTTCGTGCGGGAGCCGGAAACGATGGCGGTGGGCGCCGAGGTGGTGGTCTTCAGCGGCTCGCTGAACACGCTCTCGCGGCCGCAGTTCTACAAGGTGCTGAGGGCGGCCTGGGCCGCCGCGGGGCGGGCGCTGGCGTTCAACTTCCTCTCCTCCCGCTTCTGGTGCGGCGAGGACTGGCTCACCTGGCACCGCCAGGCTACCGTGCTCGCCTTCTGCCGCTCGCTAGGCGGGGAGCCGCGCGCGGTGGACGGCTATCTGACGGGCGACTGCACGATCCTCATGGAACGTCCGGAAACGATGGAGCGCCCGTGACCGACCGCTCCGCCCTCGGCCGCTTCGCCTGGCTGTCGATCGCCGCCGCGGTCGCCACCATGGGGCTGAAGGCGGCGGCCTTCCTGCTGACCGGCTCGGTGGGCCTGCTCTCCGACGCCCTGGAGTCGGGGGTCAACCTCGCCGGCGCCGTGATGGCCCTGGCCATGCTGACCATCGCCGCCCGCCCCGCGGACGAGGAGCACGCCTACGGCCATACGAAGGCGGAGTATTTCGCCAGCGGCGTCGAGGGGACCCTGATCCTCGGCGCCGCGGCGACCATCGTCTACGAGACGGTGGGCCGGTTCCGCGCTCCCCACCCCCTGGAGAAGCTGGGGGGCGGCCTCGCGGTCTCGGTGGCGGCCTCCCTGATCAACCTCGCCGTCGCCCTGGTGCTGCGGCGGGCGGGGGTCCGGAGCCGCTCGATCACCCTGATGGCCAACGCCCAGCACCTGCTCACCGACGTCTGGACCTCCGCCGGCGTGCTGGCCGGGGTGGGCGCGGTGGCGCTCACCGGCTGGGGGTGGCTGGACTCCGTAGTGGCCCTGGGGGTTGCCGCCAACATCGTCCGGACGGGGGTGCAGATCGTCCGCGAGTCGGTGCTGGGGCTGATGGACACCGCCCTCCCCGCCGCCGAGATGGACGCCCTGCGGCGGGTGCTCGACGGCTACGCCGAGGGCGGCGTGGAGTATCACGCCCTGCGCACCCGGCAGAGCGGCGCCCGCCGCTTCGTCTCGGTCCACGTGGTGGTCCCCGGCGACTGGACCGTCCACCACGGCCACCAGCTCCTCGAGCGGATCGAGGCCGACGTCCGCGGGGCGCTGCCGAACGCCAACGTGCTCACCCACCTGGAGTCGCTCGACGACCCGGCCTCCTGGGAGGACATCCATCTGGACCGGCGGGAGTAGGAAAGGCCCTCATCACCCCCGACCCTCTCTTCTCCCGTCCCCTCACCGGGAGAAGGGGAGAACACCGAAGATGTAGGGGCGCAGCATGCTGCGCCCTCGACGTCACCGTAACGGGAAAGGGCGCAGCATGCTGCGCCCCTACGAATGGTCTCCCCTCTCCTACTCGTCGTCGTCGAGGATGGAGACCGTCGCCGTC
>DATBAW010000145.1:0-12462 GCA_036271335.1 Thermoanaerobaculia bacterium | reverse complement strand
CGGACGCTTGGCCTCGCGAGGCCAAAGGCCGATTTTCTCGGGGGAATCGTCCGCGAGGGCGGCCGCTCAGGTCAGGACGGCGTTCCGCCGGTCCCGCAGCTCCTCGAACAGCTCGCGGACGGCGGGAAAGCCCATGTCGGGAAAATTGTCGGGGTTGTCCCAGAACTCGGCGAGAGCGGCGTTGCCCCAGCGCTCGTAGACCGCCACCTTCACCATCAGCTGGAGCTTGTCGCAGGCCTTGACGAAGCGGGCTTCGGCGGTCTTCCCCTGCTGGTACTCCTCGTAGAGCGGGAGGGCGCGATCGGCCACGGGAGCGAGGACGTCCGCCATGGCCGCGGTCTCGGCGGCGTTCTTGGCGCCGGCGGGGAAGTATCGCGCGGCGGTGCGCGGCAGGTCGCCCACGCGCAGCTCGGCGAGGTCGTGGAGGAGGGCGATCTCCATCGCTCGGTGCACGTCGATCCCCTCGATCCGCGGCCCCAGCGTCCAGACCAGCAGCACCACGTGCCAGGTGTGCTCGGCGACGCTCTCGGGGTCGGTGACGCCGCGCATCAGGAAACCGCTGCGCGGGATGCGATCCAGCGTCTGGGCCTCCAGCAGGAGGTCGAGGAGGGAGTGATTCGCTTTCATGGTTGGGGTACTCGCCAGGTTGGAGACGCCCCACGGGGCGTCTCTACATTGGCTATCGCACCGACGATGCCACCCACTGTAGAGACGCCCCGTGGGGCGTCTACGAAGCAAGGCTGCGTCGCCGTTACTTCCCCGGCACCGGCAGCACGCTGGCGACGCGGCTGCCGTAGTCCATCATGAACATCCCGATCATCAGGAAGAGCCAGAAGACGCCGGCGATGGCGGTCAGGATCGTCATCTTCGTGCTGTGCCGCAGGTGCATGAAGAAGAGCCCGACGATGGCGGCCTTGGTGCCGGCGATGCCGAGGGCGACGACGTTGTTGAAGATCCCGAGGTCGACCTCGGCCGCCGCCACCGTCAGCGCCGTGCCGACGAGCAGGGCGATGAAGACGAAGATGTAGGTCCGGATCGAGGGTACGTGATGCTCTTGCGTGTGCTCGGCCATGGGCTTTCTCCGCGGAGCTGCGACCGGATCCCCGTATCTATTTCGCATGGGCACCCAGCAGATACAGCAGAGGGAAGAGGAAGATCCAGATGATGTCGACGAAGTGCCAGTAGAGGCCCGTCATCTCCAGCGGGTTGTAGTACTCCGAGTCGAACTTCCCTCGCCGGGAGAAGAAGATCAGCACCGCGAGGACGCCGATGCCGATGATCATGTGGGTCGCGTGCAGGCCCGTCATGATGAAGTAGAGCGAGAAGAAGATCTCGGCGTGCTTCTGGTACAGGGGGTCCTTGGCGGCGATGACGCTCGCCTCGTGCTGGTTCTCGAGCACGAAGTTGAACGGCAGGTTCAGCACGTCGCCCGGCACGTGGCGCTCCACGAACTTGTCGTGGTACTCGATCGCCTTGACGCCGAGGAAGACGGTGCCGAGGATCATCGTGAGGGCGAGCCAGATGGCGATCCACTTGCGCTTGTCCATCTGCGCCGCCCAGATGGCCAGCACCATGGTCAAGCTGCTGCCGATCAGGACGGCGGTGTTGAGGGCGCCCCACTTGACGTTGAGCGTCGAGCTCGCCGCCGCGAAGGCGTCCGGATACATGTTCCGGTAGACCACGTAGGTGGTGAACAGACCGCCGAAGAACATGATCTCGGTGACCAGGAACAGCCACATCCCCAGCGTGGAGGACTCCTTCTGCTGCTCCATCGTGTCGAACTGATGGGCGGGGTGATGACGACCCCGAAGGTCGCCGTGCACGCCGTGCCCCTGCCGATCCGCCAACGGGCTGCTAGCCAATGGAAGCCTCCTGCGTCACGCGATTGTGGACCTCCTCACGGCTGTATTCATAGGGGCCGTGAGTGACCACGGGGGTCGTGTAGAAGTTCTCGGTCGGCGGCGGCGAGGGGGTATCCCACTCGAGTCCGACGGCGCCCCAGGGATTGTCGCCGCTCTTCTCGCCGTACTTCAGGGACCAGGCGAAGTAGCAGATCGGCAGCAGGTAGCCGAGGCCGAGCACCGAGGCGCCCGCGGAGGAGAGCACGTTGAGCACCTGGAACTCCGGCGGGTAGGACCAGTAGCGCCGCGGCATCCCCATGTAGCCGAGGATGAACTGCGGGAAGAAGGTCAGGTTGAAGCCGACGAACACCAGCAGCGCCGAGAGCTTCGACAGGAAGCCCGGATAGAGCCGGCCGGTCATCTTCGGCCACCAGTAGTGGAGGCCGCCGAGGTAGCCCATGATCGTGCCGCCGACCATCACGTAGTGGAAGTGGGCGACGATGAAGTAGGTGTCGTGCACGTGGACGTCGATGCCGAGGGTGGCCACCATGACGCCGGTGAGGCCGCCGATGGTGAACAGGCCGATGAAGCCGAGGGCGTAGAGCATCGGCGTCTGGTAGGAGACCGACCCCTCGTAGAGCGTCGCCGTCCAGTTGAACACCTTCACCGCCGAGGGCACCGCCACCAGCATCGAGAGCACCGAGAAGACCGTCGCCGAGTAGGCCGACTCGCCGGCGACGAACAGGTGGTGGCCCCAGACCAGGAAGCCGAGCACGGCGATCGCCAGGCTGGAGAAGGCGACCACGCGGTAGCCGACCACCTTCTTGCGGGCGAAGGCGGCGACCAGCTCCGAGATCACGCCCATCGCCGGCAGGATCATGATGTACACCGCCGGGTGCGAGTAGAACCAGAACATGTGCTCGAACAGCACCGGGTCGCCGCCCAGCCGCGGATCGAAGATGCCGAGGTGGAGTAGCTTCTCGGCCGCCACCAGCAGGATGGTGATGGCGATCACCGGGGTGCCGAGCACGATGATCAGGCTGGTCGCGTAGGTCGACCAGATGAACAGCGGCAGCCGGAACCAGGAGAGGCCCGGGGCGCGCATCCGGTGGATGGTGACGATGAAGTTCAGCCCGGTGAAGATCGACGAGAAGCCGGTGATGAAGATGCCCAGCGCCGTCGGGATCACGTAGGTGTTCGAGTAGGTGGTCGAGAACGGCGTGTAGAAGGTCCAGCCGGTGTCGACGCCGCCGTTGATGATCGCCCAGAGGGTGAAGGAGCCGCCGAGGACGTAGACGTACCAGCTCGCCAGGTTGAGCCGTGGCAGCGCCAGGTCCTTGGCCCCGATCATCAAGGGCACCAGGAAGTTGCCGAGCACCGCCGGGATCGCCGGGATGAGGAAGAAGAAGACCATCACGACGCCGTGCATGGTGAACACCCGGTTGTAGGTGTCCGGACCCATCAGGTCCCCTTCCGGGGTCAGCAGCTCGAGGCGGATCAGGCCCGCGAACATCCCGCCGATGGCGAAGAAGACGGTCACCGTGATCAGGTAGAGGATGGCGATCCGCTTGTGGTCGAGAGTGAACAGCCAGGATTTCCAGCCGTACTCCGCGTTGAGATAGTTCTTCCGCTCCGGGATGGTCTCCGGAGTGGCGAGGAGGGGTGTGCGTGCGACTGCGGTCGTGTCCATGGCTTGTCTCACTTCTGCGGCGTCGAGCCCGCGTTCGGCTGCGTGCTGGGGCCTGTGGGGCCGCCCGGAGCGGTGGCGGCGGCGTTCGTGCCGGCCGTGGAGGCCGTGCCGCCGGCGCCCGCGGCTCCCGCGACCAGGGCGGCGTCGCTGCCGGCGCCGAGCGAGCGGACGTAGGCGATGAGCTGGGTGAGCTGCTCCTCGGAGATCTGGCCGGCGAAGGTCGGCATCACCGGATCGAAGCCGGCCACGACCTTGGCCGTGGGGTTGAGGATCGATTCACGGACGTAGTTCTCGTCCGCCGTCACGGTGCGGCCGTCGGCCAGCTTGACCTGGCTGCCGAACACCCCTTCGAGCTTCGGGCCGCGCTGGACGATGCCGGGGGCCGCCCGGTGGCAGGTCACGCAGGCGAGCGAGGTGAAGAGGTCGGCGCCCGAGGCGACCATCGACTTGCCCGGGGTGCCGCCGGCCATCCAGGTCTCGTAGTCGTGCTGCTCCATGACGATCACGCTGCCGATCATCCGCGAGTGCTCGGTGCCGCAGTACTCGGCGCAGAACAGGTGATAGGTGCCGGGCTTGGTCGCCTTGAACCAGATCGACGTGTAGCGGCCGGGCACGGCGTCCTGCTTGATGCGGAAGGCCGGGATGTAGAAGCTGTGGATCACGTCCTCGGAGGCGATCCGCATGCGGATCGCCTGGTTCACGGGGACGTGCATGGCGTTGATCTCGCGCTGCCCCTCGGGGTGCTGGATCTTCCACATCCACTGCTTGCCGATCGCCGTGAACTCGATGGCGTCGGCTGGCGGCCGGTAGAGCTGGAAGAAGACCCGGGCGCCCCAGGCGAACATCACCAGCATGATCGCCAGCGGCACCGCCGACCAGAGGATCTCGATCCAGACCGGCATCTCCTCGTTGGTCCCGACCTCCTCGGCGTGCTTGCGCTTGTAGCGCGCCATCAGGACGATGATCAGCCCGGCGATCAGGATGGTGAAGAAGACGCTGACCAGCGACCAGACGATGAACAGGGCGTCGACGTCCGAGGAGAGCGCCGAGGCCGAATCAGGG
Organism: Thermoanaerobaculia bacterium; assembly: GCA_036271335.1. Classification (GTDB taxonomy): domain Bacteria; phylum Acidobacteriota; class Thermoanaerobaculia; order Multivoradales; family UBA5704; genus DATARR01. The sequence continues at coordinate 7,869 of DATBAW010000145.1, read as the reverse complement.
AAGAGGGGGAACGACGATTTCATATCAGGCGGCTCCCAAGGGCCCGGGCTGAGCGGTCTCCCGCCGCCGCAGGAGCACGATGAAGAGGACGAGGCCGGCCACGGTCGCCAGGGCGGCCGCGCGCACGAGGTTCAGGGTGGCGGCGCTGTAGCGTCCGATCGCGGGATCGTAGTGGAAACAGTAGAGCAGGACCTGGTCGACGACGCCGCCGATCTGGTCGCCGGACGCCTCGACCAGGCCGAGCCGCAGGTCGTTCGGCGCGTACTCGATGCCGAACAGGTAGCGGGAGACCTTGCCGCCGGGCGTCAGCAGCACGATGCCGGCGGCATGCGCGAACTGCTGGAGCTTCGGGTCGTAGACGTACTGGAAGCCGACCGCGTTGGCGAGCGGGCGGATCGAGCTCTGCGGCCCGGTGAGGAAGTGCCAGCCCCCCTCGGTCCCCGGCCGCGCGTAGCGCTGCAGGATGTCGCGCTTCTTCATCGCCGCCCGCTCCGGCGTGTCGGCCGGATCGATGCTCGCCACGATGACGTCGAAGTCCTTGCCAGGGGTGAGCGACAGCGGCCGGAGGCCGCTCTCCGCCGCCTGCATCACCATGTCGCAGAGCATCGGGCAGCGGAAGTAGGCGAGGACCAGCACCGCCGGCCGGGCGCCGAAATAGTCCCCCAGCTTCACCGGCCGCCCCGCGTCGTCGCGGAAGGCGAGGTCGAGCGGCACCTGCGCGCCGAGCCGCTGGTCGTAGCGCACCGCCTTCAGCGGGCCCGGCATCGTGTTGCTGGGCACGAGAGAGGAGTCGGCGCTCGCCGCCGAGGCGGTGAGGCCGCCGGCGGCCAGCAGCAGGGCCGAGAGGGTCAGTCGAGGGATGGCGCTCACAACGTTGTTTCTCCTGCTTCTTCCTGTCGGCTCAGCCGAGGGGCTTCGCCGGTGCCGGCGTCGGAGTCGGAGTCTTGGCCGTCGTGGCGGTCGCCGCCGCGCCGGTCGCAGGGAACGGCGCCACGCCGCGCTGGGCGATGGCGTCGATCGCGACGTCGATGGGCACCCGCAGCGTCCCGCCCGGCTGGTCGACCCAGCCGGCGTGATCGAGCGACTTGTCCTCGTTGGCGCGGAGGTCGTACATGTCCTGGTTGCGGTCGAAGCGCGGATCCTCCGGCTGCAAATGCGGCATCGAGGCCGGCAGCGGCGGCATCGGGTTCTTCACCGCCATCGGCATCATCTTGACCTCGTGCGTCTTGTCGTAACCCGCGAACCCCTTCATCAGCCACCACATCAGCAGGGCGGAGATCAGCGTCACGACCACCAGCCAGACCCCCGACCAGAGGATGGCCTTGAGGTTGATCTCGCGGTCGAAGTCGCCGAGCGCCACACCCTGCGCCTCGTTGGCATGCCCGGGGCCGGAGGCCTGGTTGATCTTGTGGTCGAGATCAGTGGTGGGAATGGCCATGAGCGATCGCCTCCGGCAGATAGGGGTCGTTGATCGGCAGCAGTGGCCGCGACTTGAGGGTGCGCGCGAAGAAGAAGAGCCAGAGGCCGCCGATGAACAGCGGGGCGGCGAGGTACTGCCAGTCGAAGGCGGCATGGCGGGCGGCGGCCGGGAAGGCCGGCTCGACCTGCCAGAAGAGCTCGACGAGGCGCATGAACAGCAGCCCCAGCGCCACCATCGCCAGCGTCTTGCCGTTGCGCTTCAGGTCGCGCGACAGCAGCAGGGCGAAGGGGACGGTGAAGTGGAACACCACGATGGCGAGCGCCACCCAGCCGAAGCCGCCGTTGATGCGCGGCAGGAAGAAGGCGATCTCGGTCGGCAGGTTGCCCGCCCAGGTGATCAGGAACTGCGACCAGGAGAAGTAGGTCCAGATCATCACGAAGGCGAACAGGAACTTGCCCCAGTCGTGGAAGTGGCGCGGCTGGAAGACGCCGGCCATCGGCTCGCTGCGCGACAGGAACACGGCGATGACGATCAGGAACGCGAAGGCCGCCAGCGCCTCGCTGGCGATCAGGTAGAAGCCGAAGATCGTCGAGAACCAGTGGATCTGGAGCGACATCAGCCAGTCGACCGACGCGAAGGTGATCGACAGGCAGTAGAGGATCAGGCCGGGCGCCGAGACCACCCGCATCTTGCCGAGCAGGCTGGTGTCCGCGGTGCGGTCCTGCCGCAGCGACAGGCTGCTCAGCCGGTAGGCGAGGCCGATCCAGATCGCGAAGTAGAGGACCTGCCGGATATAGAAGAAGAGCGGCGCGGTCGTGGAGAGCGACAGCAGGTAGAACCAGGGCGCCTTCATGGCGACCACGTGATCGGTCTGGATCAGCTCGGGGTGAGCCCAGGCGTAGAGCCGGGTGAGCCCGAAGAGGAGCGGCACGAAGAGGATCGCCATCGCCGGCAGCACGCGTGAGGCGGCTTCCAGGATGCGCCGGCTGACCACCGCCCAGTCGCCGCCGCTGAGGTGGCCGACCATGCAGATCGCCATGCAGCCGAGCGACACGCCGACCCAGAAGACCCAGCCGACCAGATAACCGCGGAAGAAGTAGTCGGGCGCCACGAACCACCCGAGGGCGCAGAGGAGCAGCCCGATCGCGCCGGCGACGAGGCCGGTGGTCTGCAGGCGGTCGACGGCGGCCGGAGCGGCGTACGCCGGGGTAGCCGGAGAAACCGGGCGGCGAAGGGAGTCGGTCGTCATGGTGCCTCGCTCGTTGAGGGCCGCGCGGCCGTCGGGTTGAGCTCCGCCTGGACACGCTGCTGGTCCGCGGCCGGCAGGTCCGCCAGCTTCGCGTTCTGGCTGTACTGGAGCACGCGGATGTAGGCGGCGATCGCCCAGCGGTCCGCCACCGGGACCTGCGGCGCGTAGGTCGGCATCACGCCGTACCCCTCGGTCATCACGTTGAAGAAGTAGCCGACCGGCGCGGTGCGCAGCCGCTCGATGTGGTACGAGGTGGGCTGCTTGTAGCCGCGCTGCACGATCATTCCCTGGGCGTTGCCGAGCCGGCCGTGGCAGGGAGAGCAATAGATGTTGAAGCGCTCCTGGCCGCGCAGCAGGACCTCGCGGGTCACCGGGAAGGGCATCTCCGCCACCGGCTTGTTGTCGGCGCCGAGGCCGGTGTAGGCGAAACCCTCGCGCAGATCTCCACGCGCCACCGTGTGGGCGGGGATCGGGCGCGCGCCCTGGCCGTCGGCGAAGAAGGTGCTCTCGCCGTACGTCTTGATCTTGTGCTGGTTGTGCATGTTCTGGCGGCAGCCGGTGGCCAGAAGGCAGGCCGCGACCGCCAGCAGCACGCCTTTCGTAGGGGCGCCCCTGTGTGGGCGCCCTGGGAAGGGGGCCTGGTGATCCGAAGCAGGGCGGCCACGCAGGGCCGCCCCTACACGAAAGGTTGAAGTCTCAATGTTCAACGTCGGACACCTCGGTCGCGCTCAGGCCGGCCAGGAAGCGCCGGGTGGCGTCGGAATCGAATTTCGGGTCCACCGCCTCGATCAGCAGGAAGAACTTGTCGCGCGAGGCGAGGGCGAAGCGCGGCACGTTGAACACCGGGTGATAGGGCATCGGCAGGCCGTTGATGGCGATCATGCCGACCACCGCCGCCAGCGCCGCGCCCAGGATCGTGCACTCGAAGGTCGGCACGATGAACGAGGGCCAGCTGTGGATCGGCCGGCCGCCGATGTTCATCGGGTAGCGGATCACCTGCGACCAGAACTGCAGCATGTAGCCGCCGAAGCCGCCCAGCAGGCCGCCGATCAGCACGATCAGCGGCATCTTCGAGCGCGGCAGCCCCAGCGCCTCGGAGACCGCCTCGATCGGATACGGCGTGAAGGCGTCGACCTTCTGGTACCCCGCCTCATGCACCTGATGGGCGGCGGCGATCAGCGCGTCGGCCGAGGGGAACTCCGCCATCAGACCGTAGGTCGGCGGCCCGGATTCGTGGGGCGAGCTCATCACACCACCTCCGTCATTTCGTCACCGGCATCGCCGTGGTTGGGGACGATCGTCCGCATCTCGAAGATCGAGATCGCCGGCAGGATCCGGATGAACAGGAAGAACAGGGTCGAGAACAGGCCGAGCGTGCCGATGAACGTCGCCCAGTCCCAGATCGTCCCCTTGTACACGCCCCAGGAGGCGGGGAGGAAGTCGCGGGTCAGGCTGGTGACGACGATCACGAAGCGCTCCAGCCACATGCCGACGCTGACGATCAGCGAGATCAGGAACAGCCCCAGGGGCGAGGTGCGGATCTTGCGGAACCAGAGCAGCTGCGGCGTCAGGCCGTTGCAGAAGATCAGCGCGTACCAGTAGATGTGGTACGGGCCGTAGACGCGGTTGAAGGCCAGGAAGCGCTCGTAGGTGTCGGCGCTGTACCAGGCGAAGAAGAGCTCCATCACGTAGCCGTAGAAGACGATCAGGCTGGTCGCCAGCATCACCTTGCCCATGTTCTCCAGGTGGCGGTCGGTGATGAAGTCCTTCCAGCCGAAGGCGACGCGGAGCGGGATCGCCAGCAGCAGCACCATGGCGAAGCCGGCGTAGATGGCGCCGGCGACGAAGTAGGGGGGGAAGATCGTCGCGTGCCAGCCGGGGATGATGCCGATCGAGAAGTCGAAGGACACCACCGTGTGCACCGACAGCACCAGCGGCGTCGACAGGCCCGCCAGCAGCAGGTAGGCGGTCTCGTAGTTGTGCCAGTGCCGCGCCGAGCCGCGCCAGCCGAGCGAGCCGGCGCCGTAGAGCAGCCGCGCCACCTTGTTCTTCGCCTTGTCGCGCATCGTCGCGAGGTCGGGGATCAGGCCGACGAACCAGAACATCGCCGACACCGTGGCGTAGGTGGTCACCGCGAACACGTCCCAGATCAGCGGGCTGCGGAACTGCGGCCAGAGGGTCATCGTGTTCGGGTAGGGGAGCAGCCAGTAGAAGAGCCAGGGGCGGCCGAGGTGGAGCACCGGGAACATGCCGGCGCAGGCCACCGCGAACAGCGTCATCGCCTCGGCGAAGCGGTTGATCGAGGTCCGCCACTCCTGCCGGAAGAGGAGCAGGATGGCCGAGATCAGCGTGCCGGCGTGGCCGATGCCGATCCACCAGACGAAGTTGATGATCGCGAAGCCCCAGCCGATCGGCCAGTTGACGCCCCAGATCCCGACCCCCTTGTAGAACAGCCAGGTCACCGCGGTCAGGAACATCATCAGCAGCCCGAACGCCACGGTGGTGCCGAGCAGCCACCACTTCGGCGTGTTCTTCGTCAGGATGACGTCGGCGATCTTGTCGGTGACCGTTCCCGCCGTGTTGCCGGGGCCCACGATCGGCGGCTGGTAGGGCTTCGCCGCGGGCGCGAGGGCGGTCTTCTCAAGCGTGGCCATGCTCAGCTCCTTCGGCCGTCTTATTGGGGACAGACTCGGCGGTCGCCAGCGCGGGGTTCGGATTGCTCAGCTTGGCGAGATAGGTGGTGCGCGGGCGCGTGTTGATGTCCTCGAGCAGCCCGTAGTTGAGCGGATCGGCCTTGCGCTTCGAGACCTCCCACTCCGGATCGTTCTGATCGCCGAAGACGATCGCGCCGGTCGGGCAGGCCTGCTGGCAGGCGGTCTGGATCCAGTTCCTGGGGATCGGCTGGCGATCGACCTTCGACTGGATCTTCGCCTGCTCGATGCGCTGCACGCAGTAGGTGCACTTCTCCATCACGCCGCGCATGCGCACGGTCACGTCCGGGTTGTTGAGCAGCTCGAGCACCGGCGTGTCCTTGTCGCTGTAGCGCAGGAAGTTGAAGCGGCGGACCTTGTAGGGGCAGTTGTTCGAGCAGTAGCGGGTGCCCACGCAGCGGTTGTAGACCATGTCGTTCAGCCCCTCGTCGCTGTGCACGGTTGCCGCCACCGGACAGACCAGCTCGCAGGGCGCGTTCTCGCACTGCATGCAGGGGAGGGGCTGATAGTGCAGGGTCGGCTCGTCCATGTCGCCCGCGAAGTAGCGGTCGACGCGCAGCCAGTGCATCTCGCGGCGGGCCAGCACCTGCTCCTTGCCGACCGACGGGATGTTGTTCTCCGCCTGGCAGGCGACGATGCAGGAGCTGCAGCCGGTGCAGACGTTGAGGTCGATCGACATCGCCCACGCGTGCCCCTCGTACTTGTGGGGCGGGTAGAGGGTGTCGTCCGCCGGCGGCGCGTCGCGGTCCTTCTTGATGAACTCGGGATCGCGCTGGAACTCGGCGAAGGTGCCGGTGCGGATGACGTGCCGGGCCTCCGCCTGCTCGGCCGCCTCAGGGTCCTCGTGCACGATGGTGCCGCGCATCGCGTGGTGGTTCTGGGTGCAGGCGACGATGTACTGGCCGCCGAGGCTCTTCAGGGTGGCGCCGGTGCCCCCCCAGAGGGCGGTGGTGGTGCGCAGCGGATAGGCGTCGAAGCCCTGCCCGGAGGCCTTGCCGGCGCGCGCGCGGCCGTAGCCGAGCGAGAGCTGGGCGGTGTCCTCGGCGACGCCGGGGAGCACCCAGACCGGGACCGTCTTGAGCGTGCGCCCGCCTACGGCCAGCTCGACCGTGTCGTGCCAGGTGAGCTTCAGCCGCGCCGCCGTCTTCGGCCCGAGGATCAGCGCGTTGTCCCACACCAGCTTGGTGACCGGCTTGGGCACCTCCTGGAGCCAGACGTTGGAGGCGTAGCGGCCATCCCAGATCGTGGCGTCGGGGCGCAGCTGCAAGGTGATCTCGCCCGGCTTGACGGCGGCCATCGCGGCCTGGATCTCGCCTGCCGCGGCCTGCGCGGCGCCGCCGTTGAGCGCCGCGGTGGCGCGGGCCGAGGCGGTGGCGGGGATCAGGCCGGCGTGCAGGGTCTCGCGCCAGGCCTTCTCGAAAGCCGCGCCGGCGGTGCCCGCGGCGGCGGCGGAGACCGGTGCCGCGCCGGTGCCGGTGGGCGCCGGGCTCGGCACGCTGGCTGTCGCGGCGGAGGGGGCAGCCGCCGCCGCGACGCCGGGCTTGGCGGCCAGCGGATTATTGGCACTATTGTCGGGACCGGAGCCCAGGCTGGTCGGGCCGGCGGGCATGCCGGCGGCACCGGGGAAGGCGCCGCCCATGCCGAGCTGCGTGGCGTTGCTGCCGCCGCCGGTAGTGTCCTTGGCGGCGTCGGCGAGGCCGGCGGTCAGGCCGGGGAGGCGCGAGGTCCAGTACGCGCGGACGAGGTCGTAGCCCGTGGCGTCCACCTGACTCCCCAGCGCGCCGGCGACCAGCTCGGCCGCCGTCTTGCCCATGTAGAGCGGCTCGATCAGCGGCTGCTGGATCGACACCGTGCCGTCGAAGGCGCGGGCGTCGCCCCAGCTCTCCAGCTCGTGGGCGGCCGGAATGTGCCAGTGGCAGTGGTCGGAGGTCTCGTCCTGGAACAGGCCGTGATGGATGCGCACGGCGACCTTCTCGAAGGCGTCCTTGAAGTTGAGGTCGGCCGGCGCGCTGTAGAGCGGGTTGACGCCGTCGAGGATCACCAGCACCTCGACCTGGCCGGCGGCCATGTCGCGCGTCAGCTCGGCGATCGACTGCACGTGGTCGACCGGATCGACCTCCACCGGCTCCTGGTAGAACACCGTGGTGCCGACGTTGCCGAGCGCCTGGTTGATGGCGTGCACCAGCACCTGCGCGGCGGGCGAGAGGTACTCGTCGCCCACCACCAGCGAGGCGCCGCGGTTGGCCTGCAGATCCTTGGCGACCTCGGCCACCCAGGTCTGCGCCTTGGCGTCGGCGAGAGCCGGAGCGGCACCCGCGGGGGCCGCGGCGCCGGCGCCGACCGCCTGGGCGAGGGCGAGGACGAACGCCTCGACCTGCGCCGGCGGCAGCTGCAACCGGTGGTCGGCCAGCGACGAGGCGCCGACCGGCACGCTCTCGACGGTGTACAGCCGGCTCATCGAGCCGGGGTGGGAATGGACGCGCCGCCCT
>DATBAW010000144.1:0-15446 GCA_036271335.1 Thermoanaerobaculia bacterium | reverse complement strand
TCTTCGAGGGTCATGACGGCTCGACCGAAGAATGACGCGGTAGACCGAACAGCTCAGCCATCCTGTCCAGCTTGCTCTTCACTTCTACGGGGATCTCCTCCGGCAGCATCTGCTCCGCGATCAGGTAATACTCCTGCTTGCTCAGCGGGAGCTCCACAGCCTGGAACAGTCTGGGCAGCAGGGTTTTGCTGGCAGGCGTGTTCGCCCAGAAATCGTGATGGCCCAAGGGGTCGCGATAGACCGCGGGCGGCAGTTGATCCTGCAGGAATCGGCGAGCGCCTTCGCCCTTGGAGGCGTCGCCTCTGGAGACGACGAAACGCGCCAGCGCCTCCGGGTGCATCAGATAGCTTTCCGCCTCATATCGCTCCCAGCGTTCCACGGTCAGACCCTCCGCGAGGATTTCCCGGTCCGGCAGCTTTCGATTGTCTCCATCCAGGAGAAGGATGCCCGTCAAGTCATGTCGCGCGGCACGGAGAGCGAAGAAATGCCCCTTGGCCTCGCGCGGATTCCGCCCCTGGTTGCTGTGCCAGAATGGAAATCGGGTGAACCAGCGAGACATCGGATGATTCAGGACCCGTGCCCAGGCCCGCAAAAGATTGAAATCCGTTTCGCCTTCGACGTACAGGATGCCCGGCGACTGCTCAGCCAAGAGGATATCCAGCGCCGTCAACCGCTTCAGCGCCTCGCGAACCTGATCCTTGTCCGTATCAGACAACAAAAGATGAGGATGCTGGTAGAAGGATACGATCTGGCTGGGGCTCGTACCGTCGATCAGGACTTCGGAATGCGTCGCGACGACGAGCTGGCACCGACGGCGAGAGGCGATGCTTCGCAGCAGGTCGTACACCTGCTTCTGCAGGATGACGTGGAGATGCGCGTCCGGTTCGTCCAGCAGAAGGACCGTCGAGGGCCTGGCGAAAAAGAATCCCAGGAGCAGGAGCACCTGATGAAAGCCGCTGCCCGCGCTGGCGATATCCAGCTCCGAAAGGCCGTTCTTGCCGGAGCTTTTCGGAATACCCCGCAGGTACTCGCAGACGATGAACGGTGCGCCGCCATATTTCGGAGGGAGGAGGCGGTAGCCGAAAATCTCCTCTACCCTCACGCTAAGACTCTCCCAGTCCTGCTTGTCGTCCCGCTCATAGACCTCGAGCAAAAGATTCCGCAGAATGTCACCGGCTTTACCTTGTCCGATCAGTAGATCCTGGTAGGGACGATCATATCGTGTCTCTTCGGGCCCGATGCCGGAGAAGGGCGGGATATGAACGATTGAGATATCCAGCGCGGCCTGGGGTAGCTGATCGATATGGTCCTGCGAGGGTTTTACATAGACGAGCTCGGTGTTCTGATACCGGAACTCAAAAGCTAAGCGCCAAGTCCCTTCAGGAGCCACCCCTTCGATCTCAATCGTCAAGACGCGCGGCTGGCCGGGTTTTTGCCCCTCTTGCAGGTCATCGTTCCTCAGGCCGGTCAGGGTGTCCGTCCAGAGATTGTTCATCTCGCGAAGAGGCAGAGCGGTGAATTCTTGCCGCGTCAACGGAACGCCGGTCCTCTGCCTCGCTTTGGATCCGCTTTCAGGCCCCCGCCGCTCCCGCCATTTCTGGAGCGCCAGATACCAGACGGTGATTGCCTGCAACAGCGTCGTTTTCCCGGAATTGTTGGGGCCGGCCAGAATGACGTGATCCGCGAGATCGAACTCCTGTTCCGTGAACTGCTTGAAATACCGAGTCCGGACCTTGGTGATCATCGCGGGATCCTACCGTCAAACATCCATCTCGTACGCCGTCCGCAGCCACCGCCGCACCTCGTCGTCGATCTCCGCCAGGCTGGCGATCGGGATGCGGTGGGTGATGCGGTCCTTCTTGGCGAAGCCGCCGGTGTCGATCAGGCGGCCGGTGGCGGGAGTGTCCTTCAGGGCGAGGCCGAGGTCGATCCGCGTCTTCGTGGTGGGCTTGAGCTGGGCGAAGACATGGTGCCGGTAGAGGGGGACCATCGTGGCGCAGGGGCAGGCCTTGACGTCCGGCGCCAGCGCGAGGCCGAGCCTGAGCAGCTCGTCGTAGATCGGCCGCAGCGGCTCCTTGCCGGCGAACAGGGCGTCGACTTCGGCGACGGCCTGCCGGAGGTAGGTCTCCGGATCGCCGTCCTCCCCCTTGCCCAGGGAGCGCGCCGCCATCCACGTGGCATGGTTGGTCCCGAGGCCGTGCTCCGCCTTGAGCCAGTCCCGCCGCTCCTTCTCGCCCGGCGGCGCCTGCGTCTCGATCAGGCGGAGCCAGTCGTCGAGGGAGCGGCCGGTCTTCTGCGGCAGGGCGTCGATCCAGCCGCGCACCATGGCGACGCTGGGGTGGACGCTGTAGGGGTGGCTTTGGACGGATCGTGACATGGCAAGGGTCTCCAGGGGAATTCTACCTGCATTGGCGAGGTACGGCCCTTGGCCCGACCCGACGGTGCAGATCGCGTCATGGGTAAGGCCTGGAGAAACCTCAACTCGGGTCCAAGAGAGAGTTTGATGTACTAACGTTGATGCGCCATACTTAAAGCACAAGTAGGAAGGGGGAAGCCAGGATGTCGAGAAATGGAGTCCTTTTCAGGAGATGGCAGGGGAATACGTCGCTTCTGTGTCTTGTCCTGCTCCTCGCTGCGCCCGCCGCTCTCCGGGCGCAAGAAGATCCGGACATGCCGCCGGGGGCAGGCCGGCACATCGACAGGACGACCTACCTGCGGCTGCGGGGAGAGCACGTGGCGACCTTGCGCGGCCTGAAGACCCCCGTGCCCGCGAACGCCCGCGCCAAGGCTATCCGGGCTCTGGAGCAGCAGGAGCATTCCCTGGCGCAATTCAGCCTGAGCATCTCCAGCCAGGCGTGGCAACCGATCGGCCCTGCCCCGCTCCCCAACGGTCTGTCGGTCACCGTCAACATCCCCACCAGCGGCCGGGTCACCGCCATCGCGGTCCACCCCACAGACGCCAACAAGGTCTATGTGGGGACCGCATACGGTGGCGTTTACCGTTCGCTCGACGGCGGCGCTACCTGGACCCCGATCATGGATCAGGCGCTCACGCTGGCGGTCGGCTCGCTGGCGATCGATCCCTCGAGCCCCACTCGCCTGTGGGTGGGGACCGGCGAGGCGAACGGGAGCGGCGACAGCTTCTATGGCGTCGGACTGTATCGCATCACTAACGCCGAGTCGGCCGCCCCGACGCTCGAGGGGCCGTTCAATCTTGACACCGCCGGGAACGACGTGTTCTCGAACGCTTCGGTGACCAAGGTTCTCATCCACCCCTCCGACCCCAACACCGTGTTCGTCGCCACCGGCCTCGGGTATTTCCCCAATGGTGGCTTCAGCCCGCCGCTGCCGCCGCTCGGCCTTTACCGGACGCAGAACGCCCTGACGGCCTCGCCACGGTTCACGCGTCTCGCCGTACCGTCGGGAGCGACCAACACGGAGATCGGCGACGCCATGCTGGAGCCGGGGAACCCTGACCACCTACTGTGCTCGACGCTCGAATTCTCCAACGCAGCGTTCGGCGGTGTCTGGCGGACGGCCAGCGCCAATGCCGCCGCGCCGTCGTTCGCCCGCACCCTGGCCTTGCCTCTGTCGGCGCGGGGGATGTTCGCCGCCAACAAGATCGGGTCCACCGTCAAGATCTTGCTCGGAGCCGGCGATCCCGCCAACTCGGTGCGTTGCCCGACCTCGGATACCGGCACTCTGCGCCAATCGACTGACGGCGGCCAGACCTGGACCGCGCCGATCCCCGCCGCGGCCGGCTTCTGCGGAGGCTGCACCTACGACCAGGCCGTGGCGATCGACCCCAGCAACTCGAGCCAGATTTACCTGGGAGGGGGCTTCGACGGCGGCAACTGTTCGATCACCTACACCCGTTCGACCGATGGAGGCCAGACCTTCTCCGCGGCGAGGACGCTCGACAGCACTCTCCATGCCGATACGCATGCCATCGTGGTCGCGCCTTCCAACCCCTCGATCGTCTATCTGGGCAGCGACGGGGGGATCTTCAAATCGACCGACCACGGGCAGAGTTGGGTCTCTCTCAACAACTCCCAATTCAACGCGATGCAGTTCTACAGCCTCGCCCTGCACCCCACGGACCGCGAGGTGATGATCGGCGGCACGCAGGACAACGGCACGCCGCTGCGCCAAGCGAATGCTTCGTGGACCCAATGGGTCGGCAGCGATGGCGGCTTCACCGTCATCGACAGCAACTCCTCTAGCAACACAGTGTTCGATCTCTATGGAACGTTTTATAACGTCGTCGGCTCAATGGGCTTCCTGCGGGAAGGCAGCATAGCCTGTGCCGTCCAGCAGAGCTTTGCGTTCCGCGGCTGCGGCTTCACGCCTTTCAGCGCCCCCAATTGCGAGGGTGTCCCCTACTACGCCACGAACGGCCTCAACTGCAGCGACTCCGCCGTGCTCTTTTTCGCGCCGCTGGTGAGCGGACCGGGAAGGCCGAATACGATCTATTTCGGCAGCGACCGGCTCTACCGCTCAAGCGACCGGGGAGACACCATGACGGTGGTGAGCCAGCAGTTCCAGGCCGGCGAGCCGGTAAGCGCCATCAGCATCGCGCCGGGAGATGACCGCGTCCGCCTCGTAGGCCTGTCCAACGGCAAGCTCTTCCTGACCACCAACGGCAGCTCGTCGCTCACCGACGTGACCGGGTCGATCCCGCCTCTCTTCATCGCCCGCATCGTGATCGATCCGAGCAACTCCGCCGTGGCCTACGTCACCCTCGACGGCTACACGTTCCAGGCCAACCAGGCGGTCTGGAAGACGACCAATTTGACCTCGGGCCATCCCACCTGGCAGGCGGCCGGCAATGGCATTCCGGACATCCCGGTGAACGCCTTCACTGTCGATCCCGAGAACCCTCAGCATCTGTTCGCAGGGACCGACATCGGGGTTTACTACTCGGCGAACGGCGGCGCGCAATGGCTCCCCCTCAGCAACGGCCTACCCCGCGTGCCGGTCTTCGACATCGCCTTCCAGGGCGGGCAGCGCGTGCTGCGCGTCGCCACCCACGGCCGGGGCATCTGGGAGATCACCCCACCGGCAGCGGCCGCCGACCCGATGCGGGTCGATGCCGTGCAGGGGAACGGTCAGGTCGTGGGGATCAGCTCGCCGCTGCCGGTGCCGCTGATCGCAAAGGTCATCGACACCGTCACCAACAACCCGGTCCCCAACGCCACGGTGCAGCTCAGTGCTCCGACGAGCGGAGCCTCCGGATTGTTCCCTGGAGGGGTGACCACGGTAGATGTGACGACCGATTCCCTCGGCATGGCGACCGCTCCCCGGTTCACCGCCAACGACATCCTGGGGTCCTACTTCGTCACCGCTTTTGTAGTAGGTGCCTCTCCCGCCACCTTCGCGATCACCAACATCAACAACCTGCTTTTCTCGGATGGCTTCGAGAGCGGCTCCCTCTCCGTCTGGTCGAGCCACACGCCACCCTGAACGCCCACGGCCGGCACCGCGAGCGGCCTCCGGCCTGAGAAAACGAGCCTTTCCCCCCGAAAGGCCGAGCTTCCGCCTTGTGAGGCGAAGCGTTCCCCCGCGAAGGCGTTGCGTCCGCCTCGCGAGGCGAAGCGTCCCCCCGCGCAGGCGTAGCGTCCGCCTCGTTACGCGAAGCGTTCCCCCGCCGAGGCGAAGCGTCCGCCTCGTGAGGCGAGGCGTTCCCTCGAAAAGGCGAGACTTCCGCCTCGCGAAGGGGACGGCTCGCCTCGCGGGGGCGAAGCGTCGCCTCACGAGGCGGAAGGACGATTCAGCGGGTCCAGCGGCGTTCTGAAAACCTTGGCGGCATTCCGCCGTAAGTTATGATCCGGGAGACGCGCGGGCGGGCTCGCGACGGGATACGCCGCGAAATCCGCCGTTCGGCGAATGGAGACTACGCCCCTCCCCTCCATACCCTTGAGTCTGCATGAAAGGCCGAGAGGTGAAACTCTGATGACATCCGCCAAGCGTCGCGCGTTCGCGCTCTCGCTGTTGATCGCCGTACCCGTCGCGGCCCGCGCCCAGGGGCCCGCGCCGCAGCCGCTGACGTTGCAGCAGGCGCTCCGCCAGGCGCTGGAGGTGAACGCCGGCACGGCCACGGCCCGCTCGCAGATCGCGGCCTCCCAGGCCGAGGTGCGCCAGCTCCGTTCCTCCATCCTGCCGCACGTCGACCTCGACACCGCCGCCATCCGCAACAGCGAGGAGGTGGCGTTCGACGTCAACGGCTTTCGGGCGGTCATCCTGCCGCGCAACGACTGGAGCGCGCGGCTCAATTTCAACCAGCCGATCTACGCCGGCCGCCGCGAGACCATGGCGCTCCGCCAGGGGCGCCTGCAAGTGGGGAGCGGCGAGGCCAACCTGCGCTCGACGGAGGACATGGTCCTGCTGGCGACGGCGTCGGACTACCTGGGGATCGTCCAGGGGCAGACGCTGATCGACGTCGAGCAGAAGAACCTGGAGCTCGCCGGGCGCCGCCGAGCCCAGGCGCAGGCCTTCTTCGAGGCGGGCGAGCAGACGCGCGTGGACGTGCTGCGCGCCGAGACCGACCAGAAGTCTTCCGAGCGCGCCCTGGCGGCGGCGACCCAGCAGCGCGACCTGTCGGCCAGCCGGCTGCGCCTCGACCTCGCGCTCGACGGGCTTGGCGGCGCGCCGCTGAGCGTGGCGGCGCCCGACCTCAAGTTCCCGCCGCTGCCGCCCGCGGAGGCGCTGGTGGCCACCGCCGAGGCGAGCCATCCGATGATCCAGAAGGCCGACCTGGCGCTCCAGATCGCCACGCTCGAGACCTCCAAACAGCACGCCGCCCGGCTGCCGACGGTGAAGGCGGAAGGCGACGTGCTCCGCCAGCGGACGTCGTTCCCGGCCGATCAGACGGCGGCGCTGACCATCCGTCTGACGATGCCGATCTTCGACAGCGGCGAGATCTCGGCCAAGACGGCCGTGGCCCGCGAGCAGCAGCGGCAGGCGGAGATCGCTCTCGGCGAGGCCAAGCGGCAGGTGCGGGAGGACGTGCTCCAGGCGCTGCTCAACTTGCAGACCGTGGAGAAGGACCTCGCCCTGGCCAAGGAGCAACTGGCGGCCGCCGAGGCCGAGTACAACCAGAGCTTCGAGCTCTACCGGGCGGAGGAGGCGACGTCGCTCGACCTCCAGACCTCCGAGGCCGCCCTCGCCGTGGCCCGCCGGGCGGTGGCGAACGGCACCGTCAACCGTGACATGGCCGAGCTGAACGTCTGGTCCGCCGCCGGAACCCTGAAGAAGCAGATCCTCACCGAGGAGGGTGGGAAATGACGACGAAATCCCTCGCGCTCGCCGCGGCCCTGATGATGCCGATGCTGGCCGCCGCCGGCTGCGCCAAGAAGGCGGACAAGCCCGCCGATACGACTGCGGCTACATCCACCGACAAGCCGGCGCCGCCGCTGCCGGCCGACGTGGCGCAGCTCGCCCAGCCGGCGCCGTCGACCGCGCCAGCCGGAACGACCGCGCCAGGCGCGCAGGCCGCGCCAGCCGGAACCGCCGCGCCAGCGGTGACTCCAGCCGCCCCGGAGGCCACCAGCCTCGCCGCTCTCGAGCCGACCGGCGAGTTCGTCTCGCCGTCGCGCTCCGAGGTCGCGCCCAAGGAGCCCGGCCGGGTGGCCGCGGTCTATGTGGACGCCGGCGCGCGGGTCAGCCGCGGCCAGCAGCTGCTGACGCTGGAGACCGACTATTTCAAGATCGACCTCCAGCGCACCCAGGCCGATCAGGCGCGCGCCAAGGCGGCCGAGGACGACGCCCGCCGCGACTTCGACCGCAAGAAGGGGCTGCTCGGCAACCAGTCGATCCCGCAGTCCACCTACGACCGTTCGCAGTCCGCCTACGAGCAGGCGCAGGCCGCGCGGGCCTCCGCCGAGGCCTCTGTGGCGCTGGCCAAACAGCACCTGGACGATGCCGTGATGCGCTCGCCGATGACCGGCGTGGTCTCCGAGCGGCGCACCGACGTCGGCCAGCGGCTGGGCGAGGCGGGCATCGCCTTCGTGGTCGAGCAGACGGCACCGCTCAAGCTCCGCTTCAGCATCCCCGAGCGCTATCTCGGCGAGCTGAAAGTCGGGCGGACGGTGAACGCCAAGGTCGACCCCTATCCCGGCGAGACCTTCACCGGCCGGATCAAGACGGTGGGGGGCGTGATCGATCCGCAGACGCGCACGTTCTTCGCCGAGGCCGAATTCGCGAACGCCGACGGCCGCCTGCGCCCCGGGCTGTTCGCGCGAGTGGATCTGGGAGAGAAGTAAGGAGCAACTGACGCCATGCAAAAACTCGCCGAGCTCTGTGTCCGCCGTCCGGTCTTCGCGACGGTGCTCGTCCTGGCCCTGGTGGTGGTGGGCTTCTTCGCCTACAACCAGCTCGGAGTCGACCGCTTCCCGAAGGTGGACTTCCCCTTCGTGGTGATCACCACCACCCTCCAGGGCGCCGCTCCCGAGGAGATGGAGACCGAGGTCACCGACAAGATCGAGGAGGCGGTCAATACGATCAGCGGCATCGACCAGCTGATCTCCACCTCGTCGGACGGCGTGTCGGTGGTGCAGATCCAGTTCCTGCTGGAGAAGGACCCGGACGTGGCGGCCCAGGAGGTGCGCGACAAGGTCAACCGCATCCTCGCCGACCTGCCGAAGGACTCCGATCCGCCGATCATCGAGAAGCTCGACCCTGACGCCGATCCGGTGATCTCGATCGCGCTTTCCGGCCCCGCTTCGCAGCGCGAGATCTCGGAGTACGCCGACCGCGTGCTCAAGCGGCGCCTGGAGACGGTGGGGGGCGTCGGCCAGGTCAAGCTGGTGGGCCAGCGGCTGCGGCAGATCAACGTGGTGACCAACATCCAGAAGCTGAACAGCCTGGGGCTCACCTCGGCCGACGTGGTCAACGCGCTGGCGAGCCAGAACGTGCAGATCCCGGGCGGCAAGGTGACCCAGGAGAAGCGCGACCTGACGCTGCGCACCTACGGCCGCGTCGAGGCGCCGGCGGACTTCGCGCGCCTGCCGGTCACCAGCCGCAACGGCTACCCGGTGCGGATCGGCGACGTCGCCACCATCGACGACGGCGTCGAGGACGCGGAGTCGATCGCCAGCGTCGGCGGCAAGCCGGCCGTGGTGCTGCAGATCCGCAAGCAGTCGGGGACCAACACCATCGCCGTGGTCGACGAGATCAAGGAGCGCTTCCAGGAGCTGAAGGGGCAGCTGCCGCCGGGGTGGAAGGCGGAGATCGTCCGCGACCAGTCGCGGTTCATCGTCGCCGCCGTCGACGCGGTGAAGGAGCACCTGATCGTGGGCTCGCTGTTCGCGGCCTTCATCGTCTTCATCTTCCTGCGCCGCTTCCGGCCGACGCTGATCGCGGCGATCGCCATCCCCAGCTCGCTGATCGCCACCTTCGCGGCGATGCGCTACATGAACTTCACCCTCAACGTCATCACCCTGCTGGCGCTGACGCTGGCGGTGGGCATCGTGATCGACGACGCCGTGGTGGTACTGGAGAACGTCTTCCGCTTCATGGAGGAGAAGAAGCTCAGCCCCCGCGAGGCGGCGATCCAGGGCACCCGCGAGGTCGGCCTCGCCGTGCTGGCGACCAGCCTGTCGCTGATCGCCGTGTTCCTCCCGGTCGCCTTCATGGGCGGCATCGTCGGCCGCTTCATGTACTCCTTCGGCGTCACCATGGCCTTCGCCATCGCGGTGTCGCTGCTGGTCGCCTTCTCGCTGACGCCGATGCTGGCCTCGCGCTGGCTGAAGGCGAAGGACGTCGACGAGCCGGGTCAGGGCTCGCGGCAGAAGGGGTTCTACGCCGTCGTCGAGCGCGGCTACCTGAAGCTGCTCGACTTCTCGATGGCCCACCGCTGGATCGTGGTGGTGACGATGATCCTGGTGTTCTTCTCGATCGTGCCGCTGTTCGTGGCGGTCAACAAGAACTTCCTGCCCAACGACGACGAATCGCAGTTCCAGGTCATCGTCCGCGCTCCCGAGGGGGCCAACCTCGCGGCGACGCAGACGATCCTCGAATCGATCGCCTCGCGGGTCCGCGGGCTCGCCGGCGTGGCCACTACTGTGGTCACCGTCGGCGACGACCAGCAGAAGACGCTCAACCTGGGCTCGATCTACGTCCAGCTCAAGGAGCCGAAGACGCGCACGGAAGACCAGTTCAAGATCATGCAGCACGTGCGCGAGCAGATCCTGCCGCAGTACCAGGCGCTGAACCTGCGCGCGCAGGTGGTGCTGGTGTCGGCCTTCGGCGGCGCGGTCAACAACGACATCCAGTTCTGGATCGGCGGCCCCGACCTCGCCAAGCTCGACCAGTACTCGCGGGTCCTCAAGGCCAACCTCCAGAAGGTGCCGGGCACCACCGACGTGGACACCAACTTCATCGTCGGCAAGCCGGAGCTCGGCGTCCGCATCGACCGCGACAAGGCGGCCGACCTCGGCGTGCGGGTGCAGGACATCGCCAGCTCGCTCAACGTGCTGGTCGGCGGCCAGAAGGCGACCTCTTACTTCGAGGGGGGCGAGGAGTACGAGGTGCACGTGCGGGCCGACGAGCCCGACCGCAACAACCCGGCGGCGATCTCGGCGATGGAGGTGCCGGCGGCGAGCCGCGCCACGGTGCCGCTGCGCGACGTGGTCAGCCTCCAGGAGGCCACCGGCCCGTCGCTGATCAACCGCCTGAACCGCCGCCGGCAGGTGATGGTCACCGCCAACATGCGCCCCGGCTTCTCGCAGCAGGCGGCGATCGACGCGCTGAACAAGACGGCGGTGGCGCTCAAGATGCCGCCCGCCTACTCCTACGGCCTCACCGGCCAGTCGCGCGAGCAGGGCAAGGCGGCGGCGGCGTTCGCCACCGCGTTCCTGCTGTCGATCATCTTCATGTACCTGATCCTGGCGGCGCAGTTCGAGAGCTGGCTGCACCCGATCACCATCCTGCTCTCGCTGCCGTTGACGGTGCCCTTCGCTCTGCTGTCGATCCTGGTGCTGAACCAGTCGCTGAACATCTTCTCCTGCCTGGGCGTGCTGGTGCTCTTCGGCATCGTGAAGAAGAACGCCATTCTGCAGATCGACCACACCAACGGCCTGCGGGCGCAAGGCATCCCGCGGGCGGAGGCGATCCGCGAGGCCAACCGCGACCGGCTGCGGCCGATCCTGATGACCACGCTCGCCTTCGTCGCCGGCATGATCCCGCTGGTCGCCTCCAGCGGCACCGGCGCCGGCACCAACCGCGCGATCGGCTCGGTGATCCTCGGCGGCCAGCTGATGTCGCTGGTGCTGACCCTGATCGGCACGCCGGTGGCCTACAGCATCTTCGACGACATGGCGGAGGCGCGGATCTTCTCGCGGGTGCGCAATCGGTTCTCGCGGCGCTCGCGGGAGAGCGAGCCGGTGGTGACGGGTACGGCGCCGGTTACGGACTGAGGCGGGAACCGTGAGCTGAGCCCAGCCGGGCGGTCATAGGACCAGCCCGGCTTTGTTTTCTTCCGGGGCGTATGGCAGACTGCCGCCATGGAACCCTTGGATGTCTTTACGGTCAAGGACCTCAGTCAGCGCTCGGACGAGCTGTTCCGCGACGCCGCGCAGGGCCGGCTCTCATTGATCACGAAAGACGGACGGCCCGCGATCCTCGCGGTGCCCTTCGACGAACGCCTGCTCGATCTAGGCATCCACCGCGCGATGGCTCTCAACCTCTTTGAATCGGGTCAAGCGACTCTTTCCCAGAGCGCCAGGGTGGCGGGTTTGCCGATAGTGGATTTCCTCGAGCTGCTCAGCTCGGCGGGGATCCCCGCAGTCGATTATCCGCCGGAAGAATTGGAGCAGGAGCTCGCGGTGCTCCGAGCCCGATGAGCGAGCTGATCGTTGCCGACGCCGGGCCACTGATCGGATTGGCACAGGCCGGTTTGCTCCCACTCCTCAAAGATCTCTATTCCAAGGTCCTGATTCCACCCAAGGTTCACGACGAGCTTCAGATCCCATTGCTTCGTCCCGGCTATGAGGCGCTGGCGGCGGCGCTCGACGCAGCTTGGATTTCCGAGGAAACTCCACAAGCCTCGGCCAATTTCGAACAAATCAAGGAAATCCTGGGCGAAAGCGGCGAAGCCGAGGCGGTCGCCTTGGCGGAACAAAAGCACATCGACCTTTTGATTGACGAGAAACGGGGGCGCGCGGTCGCCATGTCTCGAGGTCTCCAGATCGTCGGCACCGGCGCCGTTCTCCTGCTGGCCAAGGAAAGAGGCATGATCGATCGGGTCGGCGATGCTCTGGACCAGCTCGCTGCTCATTCCTATCGGATCGCGCCGAGCCTCCGAGCCCGCATCCTTCAAAAAGCCGGCGAGGCCTGATCGCCGGCGGTGGGGTGAAACCTCCTCCGTCGGTCAACGGAGCCGCATCGTTGGCCGACGGAGCCCCATCGCTGAGCAACGGAGCGGCACAGTTGGGCAGCTACGTCGCATAATTGTCCAACTGCGCCGTATAACTGAGCAGCTGCGTCACAGAACTGCGTAACTACGTCGCGGAGTTGCCCAACTGCGGGACGTAGCCAAGCAAAGATCCGAGGTAGCCGCGCAACTGCGGGACGTAGCCGCGTGACGATGCCGCGTCGCTGAGCCGCTATGCGGCGTAGCTGGACGACGGCGGAGCGCCGCCCAGGCGTAAACGCCCGGGCTACAACGAAAAGAAAAGCCGGCTGAAGTCGGCTCAATGCGGGGTCGGAGGGATTGAGCCGGCTTCAGCCGGCTTCTCTTTTCCAGCGTAGCCCGGGCATTTATGCCCGGGCGGCGGAGGCGCAACGTGAGGCCTGATCGCCGGTCACGGAGTGACCAGCGCCCCGCCCACCCGCAGCGTCACGCCCGTGTACGGCCGCTGCACGCTCAACCCGATGTAGTACGTCCCCGTCTTCGGCGCCGCGATCGTCACCGACTCGGTGTTGCCGAGATGGGTCGAGGAGGCATCCGATTGCGCCGTGGTCGGCGCCGCTCCGAAGCGGACGTAGAGGTCGACGTCGCCGGTGCCGCCATTGGTGGAGACGGCGAGCGGCGGGCCGCCGGCCTTGGTCTGCACGCTCCAGACGACGAGGCCGTCGCTGCGGCGGTCGGCGAGGCCGCTCAAGGGGACCTGCGGGTCGAGCTGCGCCACGGACGCCTGCGAGCGGGTCCAGTTGCCGCCGACCTGCTTGGTATCGAGATCCGCCAGCAGGCCCGGCTCGGTGTCGGTGGCAAGGGCGTTGGAGCGCAGGTCGAGGCCGCCGTCGTCGTCGAGCGTCGGCAGGGCGCCGAGCTCGAAGGGGACAGGGCCGGCGAAGCGGTTGTGGTCGAGCCAGAGCGTCTCGATGTCGGCGAAATTCAGGAACGAGCTGGGGATGGTCCCGCCGAGATGGTTGTAGGAGAGCAGCAGGCCGATCATCGAGGTGGCGTTGCCGAGCTGGGGCGGTACCGCGCCGGTGAGCTGGTTCATCTCCAGATCGAGGAACATCAGCCGCGGGAGGTTGCCCAGCACCGCGGGGATCCGGCCGATGAGCAGGTTGTCGCTCAGACCCAGCGACGTGAGCGCCGACAGGCTCGCCAGCGCCGGCGGGATCATGCCGGAGAGCTGGTTGTCGTCGAGGTAGAGCGTCTGCAATCGGGCGAGAGTGCCGAGGGCAGCCGGAATGGCGCCGGTCAGCCGGTTTCCCGAGAGATCGAGATAGACCAGCGAGCGGAGGGTCCCGAGCTGCGGCGGCAGAACGCCCGAAATCTGGTTGCCGTCGAGGTCGAGGATCTGGAGATTCACCAGCTTGCCGATCTCCGCCGGGAGGGCGCCGGAGAGGCGATTGAAGGGGAGGTCGAAAATCCGGAGCTTCCCCAGGGTTCCGATCTCGTGCGGGATCGCGCCGGAGATCAGGTTCAGGCCGAGATGGAGGCTCTGGAGCTGCGCGAGCTTCCCCAGCGACGTCGGCAGCGGCCCGGAGATCGCGTTCCCTTCGAGGTCGAGGGAGACGAGGTTGCCGAGATTGCCGAGGCTCGCCGGCAGCTTCCCGGTCAGGCCGTTCTCGCTCAGGTCGAGGCCGGTGACGGTGGTGCGCGCCGTGTTGCACTGCACGCCGGCCCAGCTGCACTCCGTGCCCACCAGGCCGAGCCAGGCGGCGTGGTTCGTCCAGTGGGCGCCACCCATGCCGGTGTAGAGGGCCTTGAGGACGTTGCGCTCCGCCGCCGGGATCGTGGCGCTGGCGGGCAGCGCCAGCGCCAGGAACGACCCGGCGAAAAGCGAGAGCGCGGCGCACCGCCGAGCGAGGGACTTGGAAAAAGCTCCACCCACGTTGCCTCCTGAGGAATCGTTGTCTCCTGGTGAATCGGTGTCTCCCGGTGAATCAAGATACGCCTGGAGAATCCGCCTTTCGGCGAATGGCCCGATTCGTGCCTCCATCGTACTCTGACAGCGTGGACGACGGGAATGGAGGCGGCCCCATGCCAGGCGAAAAAGAGACCCTGGAGACTCCGGAGGACGGCTACGAGATCCGGCTCCAGGAGCGTCTCGACGATCACTGGACGAGCTGGTTCGACGGTCTGAAGCTCACCGCCGATCCCCAGGGCGAGACGGTGCTCTCCGGACCGGTGCCCGACCAGTGCGCCCTCCTCTGCGTGCTGCGCAAGATCCACGACCTCGGCCTGACCCTGATCTCGGTGCAGCGCCGCCGGCGGGAGCGTTGAGCGCTAAGGAAGGCAGACGGCGCCCTCCCCGCCCCACGACGACGATCTTCCGGCCTTCGTAGGGGCGCAGCATGCTGCGCCCAATAGCGTTGCGCCGAACACCCGGGCACCGTGGAAATCGCAAGGGTGTCGGGCGCAGCATGCTGCGCCCCTACGGATCGGAGATCTGCCAGGGCCCTCGACTTGACCTGACGCTCGCGAGCCGCCAGAGTGGAGCCGTGTTCGTCGTCGCCATCCACTATGCCCCCGGTGCGGGGGATGCCCTGGCGGCGCCGCTCGGCGAGGCGCTCGACAAGACGCCCTATGAGATCAAGGCGCGCCTCTCCGATCCCGAGGGGGGGCCGGCGGTGGTCGCCCGCTACGGCGAGATCGAGCCCGCCTGGGCCTGCACCGGGCGCCTGCGGGCGAACGACATCGCTCCCATCCTGCTGACCCCCGAGGACGTCGAGACGGACGCCCGGCGCTTCCTCGTCCGCAGCTTCGAGCTCGGCGGGCAGACGCTCAGCGCCACCTCCCGCCGGGGCGAGACGGTCGAGATCGCCGCCCGCGACCTCCGGCTCTTCCTGCGGGGGATCAGGGTCGAAGAGCAGACCGACCTGAAGACGACCGAGCAGCGGAAGTTCAGCATGGCCCGCGCCGTGCTGACGCAGGGCATGATGCTGACCAAGACCGTCCGCAAGACCGAGCGGGTGACCACCGGGACACGCGAGGAGTTCTTCCACCTCTATGCCGCCGGACGCCCGCCGCTGGTGTTCCGGTCGGGCGCGCT
>DATBAW010000143.1:0-16606 GCA_036271335.1 Thermoanaerobaculia bacterium | reverse complement strand
GGGCGCAGCAGGCTGCGCCCCCGCGGATCTCAGTCGCCCCCCGCGAGGATCTCGCGGAGCTTGGTGACCAGCTCCCGGCCGCTGAACGGCTTCTTGAGCAGGTTGGCGTCGCCGCCGAGCTTGGCGCCCTCGGTGAGGCCGGCGGGGTAGCCGGTGGCGAAGAGCACGCGCATCTCGGGCCGCTGGAAGGCGAGCCGCTCGGCCAGCTCGACGCCGCTCAGGCCGTCCATCAGGATGTCGGTGATCATCAGGTGGATCGGCCCGGCGTACGCCTGGCTGATCTGGATCGCTTCGAGGGCGTCGGCGGCGGCGAGGACGTTGTAGCCGCGGTTGGCGAGGATCTGCGCCAGCGGCTGGCGGACGTTGTCCTCGTCCTCGACGAGCAGCAGGGTCTCCCACTCCTCCGGCTCCGGGCCGGCCGCGGTGGCGCCGTCGGCGACGGTGGCGTTCTCGGCGGCTGGGAGGTAGATGTGGAAGCCGGTGCCGCGCCCCGGCTCGCTGTCGGTCAGGATCTGGCCGCCGCTCTGGGCGACGATGCCGTAGGCGGTGGAGAGGCCGAGGCCGGTGATCTCCATTCCCCCCTTGGTGCTGAAGAAGGGCTCGAAGGCGTGCTGCCGCACGCTCTCCGGCATGCCGGGGCCGCTGTCGCTCACCTTGAGGAGCACGTAGCGGCCGGGGCTCTCGCCCAAGGGGTGGCCGGCAGCGTCCGCGGGCACCTCGAGGTTGACGGTCTCCAGGGTGAGGTGGCCGCCGTCCGGCATGACGTCGCGGGCGTTGGAGACCAGGTTCATCACCACGTGCTCGAACTGCTCGGGATCGAGGAGCACCCGGTCGAGATCGGGGTGGAGCTCGAGGCGGAGCTCGACGTCGGAGCCGAGGAAGCGCCGGATGCCGTCCTCCATGCCGGTCAGCAGGTGGTTGAGCTGGACGATCTTCGGGTGGAGCACCTGGCGGCCGCTGAAGGCGAGGAGCTGGCGCGCCAGCGCCGCGCCCCGCTGGCCCACCTTCTCGATCTCCCGCAGATGCTTGCGGGCGGCCTCGTCGGCGGGCAGCCGCGCCAGCGCCAGCTCGGTCTCGCAGGCGATGGCGGTGAGCAGGTTGTTGAAGACGTGGGCGATGCCGCCGGCCAGCCGCCCCATGGCGTCCATGCTCTGCGCATGCGCCGGCGTGGCCTCGCTCTGGCGCGTCAGCCGGCGCGTCTCCGCCAGCCGGGCCGCCGTCCTGGCCTCTTCGGGAGTCAGATCTTCTACCGCTCTGACCGCCGGGGTGCTGCCGTTCGGGTTTGTACGCATAGGGAAGGTCTCTTTCCTTCGGCCTCCTGGGATTGGGACGCCGATCGCAGGCCGGCGCCTCCCCCGTCCTCCGGGAGGTGCGCAGGTCCCTTCCCGATTATCATGCAGAATTCGGTCCAGGTCTGTCGCCGATCGGGGTCAATCCTCGTCGACGGGCGGGCCGGCGGCGACCGACGCCCACCGCCGGAGGCGCGCCAGGCTGCGGCCGGAGAGCTTGCGGATGCTGGAGGCGCAATAGCCGAGACGCAGCGCCACCTCGTCGGTGCTCAGACCGAGGCCGAAGCGGAGGTAGAGGACGGCGCGATGGCGATCGTCGAGGCCGCGGACCAGACGGCGCAGGTCGTGGAGGGCCTCCCGCCGCTCCTGCTCCGGCGCCTGCGAAGGGGAAAGCTCGATCAACGCCGGCAGGTCGACGGCCTGGATGCGTTCGGCGCGCCGGCTCCGCCAGTAGTTCGAGCACTTGAAGCGGAGCGCGCCGACCAGCCAAGCATCCCGCTGGCGCACCGTGTCCCATTTGCGGAGGAGCTCGAGGAGCGTCTCCTGGAGCAGGTCCTCGGCATCCTGGAAAGGGATGTCGTAGCTCCGCAGGACCTGCCTGAGACGAGGGCGGGCGCTCTCCAGGAGCGCTTCGAGCGTCTCGGTGTCGGGGGCGGGAAGAGTCTTGGAAAGGATCACGGACTCCGGACTTTATCACCGGTATCCGCAACCCGATGCCGGATCTCAGAACATTCCGAGCTCCAGGCGTGCCGCTTCCGACATCATGGAGGGATTCCAGGTAGGATCCCAGACCAGCTCGACGTCGACGGCGCCCACGCCGGGAACCCCCTGCACTTTGGCCTGGACCTCGCCGGGGAGGGTGCCGGCCACCGGGCATCCCGGGGAGGTGAGAGTCATCTTGACCTTGACGGCCCCTTCGTCCAGGAGGTCGATGTCATAGATCAGGCCCATCTCGTAGATGTTGACCGGGATCTCGGGGTCGAAGACGGTCTTCAGCGCCTCGACGATGGCGTTTTCGATGTCGGAAGGATCGCTCGGCGCGGGGGCCGCGGCGACGCCGGGCGCCTCGGCGGGAGCCGTTTCGGGCGGCGTCTGGACAGGAGTGTTTTCAGGCTCGGTGTGGCTCATCGCTACTCCGTTGAAACGGGCTGGTCCTGCGCGTCGAGCGCCGCCATCAGGGCATGCCAGGGAAGGGTGGCGCATTTGACGCGCATCGGATACTCGCGGACGCCGGTGAAGACCTCGAGCTTGCCGAGGTCGGGCGAGCCTTCCGGCGCGCCCTTGGTGACCAGCTCGTGAAAACCGCGGAAGAGATCGCGGGCGCCTTCGACGGTGAGCCCCTTGAGCGCCTCGGTCATCAGCGACGCGGACGCCGTCGAGATGGCGCACCCCGCCCCCTCGAACGCGATGTCCCGGAGGCGCCCCTCCTCGACGTCCAGATAGACGGTCACCCGGTCGCCGCAGAGCGGGTTGTGCCCTTCGGTCCGGCGGTTCGCGGTCGGCAGCGGACCGAAGTTGCGGGGGTGCCGGTTGTGGTCGAGGATGACCTCCTGGTAGAGCTCGCGCAGATCGCTCATCCGAACAGCTCCCGGGCCCGGTGGAGGGCGGCGGCCAGGGCCTCGACCTCCTCCGGCGTGTTGTAGAGGGCGAAGGAGGCGCGCGCGGTGGCCGGCACGCCGAAGCGCTCCATCACCGGCTGGGCGCAATGGTGGCCGGCGCGGATGGCAACCCCCTGGTCGTCGAGGAGGGTGCCGAGGTCGTGCGGATGGATGCCGTCCATCGTGAACGAGAGCACCGCCGCCTTGGCCCGCGCCGTGCCGACGATCCGCAGCCCGGGGACCTCCGCCAGCCGCGCCGTGGCCAGGGCGAGCAGCTCGTTTTCCCAAGTGGCGACGGCGGGGAGGCCGAGGGCGGTCAGGTAGTCGATCGCCGCCGCGAGGCCGGCCGCGCCCTCGATGAACGGCGTCCCGGCTTCGAACCGATGGGGAGGCGGCGCGTAGGTCGTGCGCTCGAAGCGGACCGTCTCGACCATGCCTCCACCGCTCTGCCAGGGGGGCATGGCGACGAGCAGCTCCGCCCGCCCCCAGAGCGCGCCGATGCCGCTCGGGCCGTAGACCTTGTGGCCGGAGAAGGCGTAGAAGTCGCATCCCAGGGCCTGGACGTCGATCGCGAGATGGGGGGCCGCCTGCGCGCCGTCCACCAGGACGATGGCGCCGGCGCGGTGCGCCATCGCCGCCATCTCGCGGACGGGATTGATCGTGCCCAGCGCGTTCGAGACGTGGGCGAAGGCGGCCAGGCGGGTGCGCGGAGAGAGCAGGCGCTCGAAATCGTCGAGGCGGACCTCACCGCGGTCGTCGAGCGAGGCCACCTTGAGCGTCGCCTCGCGCTCCTGGCAGAGCCGCTGCCAGGGCACGAGGTTCGAGTGGTGCTCCAGGCCGGTGATCAGGATCTCATCGCCGGCGCCGACGTTGGCAGGCCCCCAGGCCGCGGCGACGAGGTTGATCGCCTCAGTGGTGCCGCGGGTGAAGACGATCTCCTCGGCGCTCGGCGCGTTGAGGAAGCGCCGCACGGTCTCGCGCGCTCGCTCCCGCGCCGCGGTCGCCAGCTGCGACAGGGTGTGGACGCCGCGCTCGACGTTGGCGTACCAGCCGGCGTAGCAGTCGGCGATCGTCTGGCCGACGATCCGCGGTTTCTGGGTGGAGGCGGCGTTGTCGAGATAGACCAGGGGGTGGCCATGGACCTCGCGGGCGAGGATGGGAAAATCGCCCCGCACCCGCGCCAAGTCGTAGGCGGGGGCGAGCGTTTGTCTTTCGTTGAGCGTCGCTGAGGTCATCTGTGTAGGGGCGGCCCT
The DNA here is from genome assembly GCA_036271335.1 of Thermoanaerobaculia bacterium. Classification (GTDB taxonomy): domain Bacteria; phylum Acidobacteriota; class Thermoanaerobaculia; order Multivoradales; family UBA5704; genus DATARR01. Next base: position 12,466 of record DATBAW010000143.1, on the reverse strand, counting down.
ATGTGGCCGCCCTGCTTTCTCCTGCCCTGTTTCCCCGATTCTCCGTTGCCCGGTTCCCCCACCCAGGGCGGCCACAAAGGGCCGCCCCTACGAAATTCATTACACCGCCTGACGGACGACCTCGCCCATGGGCAGCCGGGCGAAGAGGAACTCCTCGAGGTCGCGGCGCACGGGCAGGACCTTGATCCGCTCGACGATGTCGCTGGCGAAGGCGTAGGTCAGCAGGCTGCGCGCCGCCTCGGCGCCGATGCCGCGGGAGCGCAGGTAGAAGACGGCGTCGTCGTCGAGCTGGCCGACGGTCGAGCCGTGGGTGCAGCGGACGTCGTCGGCGAAGATCTCGAGCTGCGGGTTCGAGTTGGCGATGGCGTCGCGGGAGAGCAGCAGGTTGCGGTTCGACTGCTTGGCGTCGGTCTTCTGGGCGCCCTTGTGGACGTGGATCAGGCCGTTGAAGATCGCCCGCGACTTGCCGTCGAGCACCCCCTTGTAGAGCTCGTGGCTGGCGCAATGGGGCTTGGCGTGCTCCACCCGCATGTGGTTGTCCACCAGCTGCCGGCCGTCGGCGAAGTAGAGGCCGTTGAGCGTGCAGTCGATCCCCTCGCCGTCGAGCACCGCGTTGACGTCGTTGCGCACCAGGGCGCCGCCGATCGAGATCGAGTGCGAGCTCGGCCGGCTGGCCCGCTCCGCCGCCACCTGGAAGGTCGACATGTGAAAGGCGCCGAGGCTCTCGCGCTGCACCTTGTAATGGTCGATCACCGCGCCGGGCCCGGCGATCAGCTCGGTCACGGGAGCGGTGAAGTAGACACCCTCGCCGGCGTAGGTCTCGACGATCGTCGTCTGGCTGTTCTCGCCGGCGATGAACAGGTTGCGTGTGAACGACAGCGTCGGCCGTCCCTCCTCGCCGGAGGAGAGGAAGAGCAGGTGGATCGGCCCGGTCACCGCGCCGCGCGGCACGTGCACGAAGGCGCCGTCGCGCAGGAACGCCGTGTTGAGCGCCACGAACGGATTGCGGTCGAGCTTCGCGGCGCGGCCGAGCCAGGGCTCCACCTGCCCGGGATCGCGCGCCAGCATCTCGGCGAGGCTGGCGACCACCGTCCCGGCCGGCAGCTCGGAGGTCGATGACAGGCGCGACGAGAAGCGGCCGTCCACGAACACCAGCCGTGCCGCCGCCTCGAAGACGTAGGGCTCGAGACTCTTCGCGGGCAGCGCGTCCGGATCGCCCTCGGGCCAGTGGAAGGCCCCCTGGACGATCGGGGCGACGTTGGTCAGCCGCCACTCCTCCTGCCGGAGCGTGGGGAAGCCCATCGCGGCGAAGCGCTCGATCCCCGACCGGCGCAGGGCCTGTAGCGCCGCGTGATCCCGCGGGTCACGCTGGAGGCGCTCGAACTCCGCGACGTAGCCGTCGACTCCGTTGATGCCCGCGATCGCGTTCTCCCGGATTTCCGTCGCCGTCATGTCTCAGGCTCCCACCGGCTGCGCCGCCGGCTCCGGCGCCACCTCGAGCCAGGAGTACCCCTTCTCCTCCAGCTCGAAGGCGAGCTCCTTGCCGCCCGAGCGCACGATGCGGCCGTCCACCAGCACGTGGACGTGGTCGGGCACGATGTAGTTGAGCAGCCGCTGGTAGTGGGTGATCACCAGGAACGAGCGGTCCGGCGAGCGCAGGGCGTTGACGCCGTCGGAGACGATGCGCAGGGCGTCGATGTCGAGCCCGGAGTCGGTCTCGTCGAGGATGCACAGGCGCGGCTCCAGCACCGCCATGTGGAAGATCTCGTTGCGCTTCTTCTCGCCGCCCGAGAACCCCTCGTTGACCGGCCGGTTGAGGAGGCTCTCCTCCATCTGCACCAGCTTCATCTTGGCGCGCGCCAGCTTGAGGAAGTCGAGGGCGTCGATGTCCGGCTGGCCGCGATGCTTGCGCACGGCGTTCAGCGCCGCCTTGAGGAAGTAGGTGTTGCCCACTCCCGGGATCTCGACCGGATACTGGAACGCCATGAACACGCCCTCGCGGGCACGCTCCTCGGGCTCCATCTCCAGGAGGTCCTTGCCGTCGTAGAGCACCTGGCCGCCGGTGACCGCGTAGGCCTCCTGGCCGGCGAGCACGCGGGCGAGCGTGCTCTTGCCCGAGCCGTTCGGGCCCATGATGGCGTGCACCTCGCCGGACTGGATCGTCAGGTCGATCCCCTTCAATATCTCGTTGCCCTCCACGGACGCGTGGAGATTCTTGATTTCAAGCATTCCGGTCTCCCTCTCCAAGGATCTCTCTCCAAGCCTGCTTCAAAGTCACCCGACGCTCCCCTCGAGATTCACCGCCAGCAGCTTCTGGGCCTCCACCGCGAACTCCATCGGCAGCTCGCGGAAGACCTCCTTGCAGAAGCCGTTGACGATCATCGACACCGCGTCCTCCGTGGCGATCCCGCGCTGGTTGCAGTAGAAGATCTGATCCTCGCCGATCTTCGAGGTGGTCGCCTCGTGCTCCATGCGGGCCGTCGGGTTCTGCACGTCGATGTACGGGAACGTGTGCGCGCCACACTGATCGCCGATCAGCATCGAGTCGCACTGCGAGAAGTTGCGGGCGTTGTCGGCGCCCTTGAGGATGCGCACCGAGCCGCGATAGGTGTTCTGGCCGTGGCCGGCGGAGATCCCCTTCGACACGATGGTGCTCTTGGTGTCCTTGCCGATGTGGATCATCTTGGTGCCGGTATCCGCCTGCTGCCACCCCTTGGTCAGCGCCACCGAATAGAACTCGCCGACCGAGCGGTCCCCCTTGAGGATCACGCTCGGATACTTCCAGGTGATCGCCGAGCCGGTCTCGACCTGCGTCCAGGAGATCTTCGAATTCGCTCCCTCGCACTTGCCGCGCTTGGTGACGAAGTTGTAGATCCCCCCCTTGCCGTTCTCGTCGCCGGGGTACCAGTTCTGGACCGTCGAGTACTTGATCGTGGCGTCCTTGAGCGCCACCAGCTCGACCACCGCGGCGTGGAGCTGGTTCTCGTCGCGCATCGGCGCCGTGCACCCCTCCAGGTAGGAGACGTGGGCCCCCTCGTCGGCGATGATCAGCGTGCGCTCGAACTGCCCCGAGTTCTTGGCGTTGATCCGGAAGTAGGTCGACAGCTCCATCGGGCAGCGCACCCCCTTGGGGATGTAGACGAACGAGCCGTCCGAGAACACCGCCGCGTTGAGGGTGGCGAAGTAGTTGTCCGTGTAGGGCACCACCGAGCCCATGTACTCCTTGATCAGCTCGGGATGGTTGCGGATCGCCTCCGAGAAGGAGCAGAAGATGATCCCCACCTCGGCGAGCTTGGTCTTGAACGTCGTGGCCACCGAGACGCTGTCGAACACCGCGTCCACCGCGACGCCGGCGAGGATCGCCCGCTCGTGCAGGGGGATGCCCAGCTTCTCGTAGGTCTTGAGGATCTCGGGATCGACCTCGTCCAGGCTCTTCGGCCCCGAGCCCTTCGCCTTCGGGCCGGCGTAGTAGGAGATCGATTGATAGTCGATCGGCGTGTAGTGAATGTTGGCCCAGGTCGGCTCGGTCTGGTTGAGCCAGTGGCGATAGGCCTTGAGGCGCCACTCGAGCATCCACTCGGGCTCCTCCTTCTTGGCCGACAGCCGGGCGATGACGTCCTCGTTCAGCCCGATCGGGAAAGTCTCCTGCTCGACGTCGGTGACGAAGCCGAACTTGTAGTCCTGCGCCGCGAACTGCTCGATGGTGCTGGTCTCTGTCGTCTGCATGCTGTACCTCGAAATGGAGGGCAGGTCCCTCGGCGGGACCGGAATTTCAAACCTACTGGAAGCTCAAACCTGTTGGAGCTGGTCGCCGGCGAACGTTCCCCGTCCGAGGGTGACCAGCTTCTGCATCTTCGGCTGGGCCATCTCGGCGAGCGAGATCCCCTCCAGGGCGGAGCGCACGGCATGGTTGATCCGCTGCCAGTTGCCGCGCACCGGGCAGAGCGCCTCGTGGGAGCAGTCGCTCTCGACGCTCACGCACTCGGTGATGGCGATCGGCCCTTCGAGCGCCGCGATGATCTCCGCCATCGAGATCTCCTCCGCCGCGCGCGCCAGGCTGTAGCCCCCCTTGACGCCGCGATGCGAGGCGAGCAGCCCGTCGCGCGCCAGCAGCTTGAGGATCTTGCTCACCATCGGCAGCGGCAGTCGCGCCTCGACCGCCAGCTCCGGAGCCGCGTACTGCCGCCCCGTGTTGGCTGCCAGATGCGTGAGAAGAACGATCCCGTAGTCGGTCTGTTTGGTGATGCGGATCATGGTCGCCCAGCCCCTCCTTCGTCCCTGACACAGAAAACAGCACTGTATCGGTACGAATTCCAGCGGATCATAACAGGGTGAAGAGGCGAGCACAACCGGGGAGAGGATCTATTGAGACGCCTTGCTCCGACAGCTATTGAGACCTCCGCGCAAGAAGGCCTTCCTTCACGACAGGGGGCGCGGGAGAGCTTCGCTCTTTTCGTCCAATAAGGACTGCTGGAGCTGATGGAAGGAGTGGAGAAGATCCCGATCCCGGTGAAAACCGCGCTCCGTGATCAGGGAGAGCAGCCGTTCGGCCTCCTGGAGATCCGGGGGTGAAGCCCGGTCGATCAGAGAGCGGAGATCGGCGAGATCCGTGGGCCGCCGGACGTCATCTCTGGACAGGATCTTGAGGGCGATGAGGTGACCGGTGCGTGCGACTGGCAGCCTCAGGCCCGGAATGATCTCCAGGATTTCCGCTGCCATAGCGACCTCAGACTCAATGCCGGAGGACGTGAACAGGAGGTCCAGGACGATCCCCTCGGTGTCCTCTCCGGGGGGAAGGAGGCGGACTGTCGCCAGGCGCCCCGTGGCCTGCTGCTCGACCGTCGCGAGGACGCCGTATCCCCTTCCGAGGAGCCACCGGACGAGTGCCTCGGCTTCGACGTCGTTCCCTACCGCAACGGCCAAGTCCGCATCTCGCGTGAAGCGGGGCTCGCCGCGAACGACGACCGCCAGCCCGCCCACCACCGACCACTTCTTTCCCAGACCGTCGAGCTCGGTCTGGATCCGGCGCAGGATCGACTCGAGAGTGTTCACCGCTGGGGGCGAGGCCAGTCGACGGGACGTCCGACACAGTCCCCGTGCTCCGCTCCCGGTCGCTCCTGAAGCCACTGCGCCAGACGCCTCGCGATCTCCTTCTCGTCGGCGTCCGGGAAGCGTCGCCGCAGATTTTGCCGCATCATCGCCACCCCGGTTTCAAAGAGATCCAGAGCGGTGCGGAAACGTCGTGCGGCCAGGGCGGAGTCCATGACAAGCCTATTGTAAGGCCACGCGTCCAGCTTTCAGCCGCCCTAGAAAAGCACCCGCTCCACCGACCAGTACAGCCCCACCGCCGCGATCAGGCACGACGCCGGCACCACCACGCGCTGGCGATACCAGGCCTCTCTCCGGAAGGGAAGGCTCACGAGCAGCAGGGCGGCCGCGATCACGGCGAGCTGGCCCCCCTCGATGCCGAGGTTGAAGCTCAGCAGGGCGGTGAGGCGTCCGGAGCGGGGGAGGCCGGCGTCGGCGAGAGCGTGGGCGAAGGACAAGCCGTAGAGCAGGCCGCAGCCGAAGACCAGGGCGAGCCGCGATCGCCGGAGATTCGGGGCGGCGAGGTTCGCGAGCGCCACGGCGACGATCGACAGCGCCAGCAGCGGCGCGACGGCCGCGGGAGCGAGCCGGACCACGCCATAGGCGCCGAGCGCCAGCGTCAGCGAGTGGGCGAGGGTGAAGGCGGCGGCCTGCCGCGCGGTCTCCTGCAGCCGACGCGAGAAGAGGAGGAGGCCGAGCAGGAAGAGGATGGGGTCCGTCCCTCGCGGCACGATGTGAGTGAAGCCGAGCTTCAGGTAGCGCCGCGCCACCTCCCAGCGGGCCGGCGGGATCACCGCCTTGGCGAGCGGGAAAGGCTTGCTGGCGTCCCCCGCGTCCAGCCACTGCCAGACCGAGCTCTCGTCCCCCTCGTTCTTGAGCACCAGCGGATAGGAGCCGACCTTGATCAGGTTCTTCCAGGTGAAGGCGTGGGCGCCGCCGGGGATCGGGCCCTGCAGGCGGAGCGTGACGCGGTCTGGCGGCCCGTCGGGATCGAGCGGCGCGATCGACAGCTCCGGCTCGACCGCGCGATCGTCGAACGCCAGCGTGGCGCCGTCGACGAACGCCCGCATCAGCCGGCCGAACTGCTGCTCCTCGGCCGGTTTCAGCCCCGCGATGGCGCCGTACCGCGTCTCTCCCGCCGGTCCGCCCAGATCCTCCGCCACCATGTGCGACGGATCGAGCGGGACCTCGATCTGATAGGTGCCGTCCTTCAGGAAGGTGGCGTAGACCTGGATCTTCCCCAGCTGGTGCGCGCCGGCGGCGGCCGGGAGGGCGAGGAGCGCGGCGGCGAGGAGGGTGCGGAGGCGGCGGCTCGGGCGCGCGGGCACCTAGGTCGCCTTCGCTTCGAGCTGGCGGCGGACCTCCTGCTCGAGATCCTTGGGCAGGCAGGGCTTGGTCACCACGGCGTTGCACCCCACCTCGCGCGCCTTGTCGTGGGCGGCGGCGAGGGCGTGGGCGGTCAGGGCGATGATCGGGATGGCCTTGGTCCGTTCGTCCTGCTTCAGGCGGCGGGTGGCTTCCCAGCCGTCGATGCCGGGGAGCGAGAGGTCCATCAGGATGACGTCGGGGCGCAGCTCGAAGGCCTTCTCGATCGCCTCCAGCCCGTCGGCGGCAGTGGCGACGCGGAAACCGCGGAACTCCAGATATTCGGCGAAGATCTCGCGGCCATGGTCGACGTCGTCGACCACGAGCACGAGCGGGGCGGGGGTGGCCTCTCCAGAAGTCATGCCGTCCTCGGCTTGCAAGGTAGATGCAGAGTGAATGTGGACCCCTCGCCTAGCTTGCTGACGAGGACGATGCGGCCGTCGAGGATGTGGGCGAGGCGGCGGCAGATCGACAGTCCCAGCCCGGTGCCTCCCTGGCGCTGGGCGTACGAGCTGTTGGCCTGCTCGAAGGCCTCGAAGATGGTGGTCTGGTTCTCCTCCGCGATGCCGATGCCGGTGTCGGTCACCGCGATCGCGATCTCGTCCGCCGCCGGCGCGTGGGCCAAGCGGATGCCGATCGATCCCACCGAGGTGAACTTCAGCGCGTTGGAGAGGAGGTTGAGCACGATCTGCTTGACCTTCAGGCGGTCGGTCTCGATCTCGGGCACGTCGGGCGCCAGGTCGCGGCTCACCCCCAGGCGGGTGCCGGCGATCACCGGCTCGATCTCGGCCATCACCTCGTCGATCAGCTCGGGGAGGCGGATGCGCTCGATCTGGACCGGCATCTTGCCGGACTCGATGCGGGCGATGTCCAGCAGGTCGTTGATGACGGCGAGCAGGTGGCGGGCGTTGGCGTCGACGCGGCTCAGCTTGTCCTGCTGCGGCTGGGTCAGCTCGCCGGAGACCCCTTCCAGCAGCAGGTGGGTGTAGCCCATGATGGCGTTGAGCGGCGTCCGCAGCTCGTGGGAGACGTTGGCGAGGAACTGCGACTTGGCCGCCGAGGCCTGCTCGAGCTGGAACGCCTGGCGGCGCAGCAGCTCGTTCTGGCCGACCAGCTCCGCCGTGGCCTCGCGGACCCGCTCGCGCAGCTCCTCCGAGTGGCGCCGGGCCTGCTCGTAGAGGTAGGCCTTGTCCTCTGCGTCGGAGAGATCCTGCCGCTCTTCGGTTCCCATCCGGTGGCGTACCTGCGAAGCCTTCATGGTTTCGGCCGGTGGATCGGTTCGATGGGTGAAATCATGCTGGCGCCCGGACCGCTCGAATGCATCTTGGGGCATTGATCCTAGCCGACAATTCCCTTCGATTCAATGCAAGACTTCTGCCTTGCGCTGGTACGATAGGAGGCCGTTCACGAAGCAGCTCTGAGGAGGAGACCATGGAGAGAATCCGGAGGGCGCGCCGGGCCGGCGCGCTGCTGGTGGTGCTGCTCGCCGCCGCCCTGTCGCCGCTGCATGCCGCGGAGCCGAAGGACGACCTTGCCGCCGCGCGGGCCGTCTTCGAGAAAAATCTGCAAGCGATCCGCGACAAGAACCGCGACGCCTATCTCTCCTGCTACCTCCAGTCCGAGCGGCTGGCGCGCGTCGGCCCGGAGGGATTCGAGCTCGGCTACGCCGGCCTCGCCGCGTCGGCCGGCAAGGGGTGGCCCGACCACTTCACCGCCGACGACCTCCACCTCACCTCCGTTCAGCCCGGCGTGGTCTATGGCACCTACCGCTACCGCGTCCGCTACGGCGGCCGCGAGGATTCCGGCCTCTCCGAGCGCTGGTTCGTGAAGACGCCCAAGGGGTGGCGGATCGCCGTCACCACCGCCTTCTCGCATCTCCCGGGCGTGCCGCCGCCGCCGCGCGCGCTGGTCGGCGCCACCCTGGTCGACGGCACCGGCGGCGCGGCGGTGCGCGACGCCGTGGTGCTCCTCCGCGACGGCAAGATCGAGTGCGCCGGCTCCCGCGCCGCCTGCCCGCTGCCGGCCGGCGTCGACGTGACGGACGTCGCCGGCCTCTGGATCACCCCCGGCATCGTCGACGCCCACGTCCATTTCTCCCAGACCGGCTGGGCCGACGGCCGCCCCGACTCGATCGACGCCCGCGACCGCCACCCCTACGAGAAGACGATCGCCGACCTCGCCCTCCACCCCGAGCGCTTCGGCCGCACCTACCTCTGCTCGGGCGTGACCGCGGTCTTCGACGTCGGCGGCTACGCCTGGACCCTCGGCCTCCCCGCCTGGGCCGAGCCCGACCTCGAGGTGCCGCGCGTCGCCGCCGCGGGACCGCTCCTGTCGACCATCGACCACTGGCTGAACCTCCCCGCCGAGCGCCAGTTCATGGTCCTCACCGACGCCGACGCCGCGCGGGCCGGCGTGCGCTATCTGGCCGAGCGCGGCTCCACGGCGGTGAAGGTCTGGTACATCGTCGACAAGGACCATCCGGTGGAGAAATCCGCCGCCGCCGTCCACGCCGCCGGCGAGGAGGCGCGCGCGCATCACTTGCCGCTGATCGTCCACGCCACCGGCCTCGCCGAGGCCAAGGAAGCTCTGCGGGCCGGCGCGAAGATGCTGGTGCACAGCGTCGGCGACCAGCCGGTGGACGACGAGTTCCTCGACCTCGCGAAGAAGAACGGCGCGATCTACTGCCCCACCCTCACCGTCTTCGGCGGCTACTACCGGATGTACAACGGCGCCGCCGCGCATCAGGCGCCGGCGATCGACGATCCCAACGGCTGCGTCGATCCGCTCACCCGCGCCAAGGTCGCCGAGACGGCGCAGGTGACCGCCTCCACGTCGCCCGAGAGGCTGAAGACCCTGGAGAGCCGGGTCACCGACGGCGCGCGCATCGCCGCCGCCAATCTGAAGAAGGTGCTCGACGCCGGCATCCCGATCGCCATGGGCACCGACGCCGGCAACCCGCTGACCCTCCACGGCCCCTCCGTCTACGCCGAGATGGAGGCCATGCAGGCCGCCGGCCTCACGCCCCTGCAGGTGCTCACCGCGTCGACCCGCGGCGGCGCCACGGCGATGGGCCGCGCCAAGGATTTCGGCACCGTCGAGAAAGGCAAGCTCGCCGACCTCCTGATCGTCGCCGCGGACCCCACGGCCGACATCGCCAATCTGCGCAAGGTGCGCTACGTGGTGCGGGGAGGGGCGATGCGGTCGATCGACGAGCTGAAGGCGCTGGCGACCCTGCCGGCGGAGCCGGAAGCGCCGTAGGCTGCGAAGGACAACGGCAAGGACCTAAAGGACTGCAAGGACTGCAAGGACAAACAAGGACGGCAGGCCCGGGATTCGTCCTGGGTCCTTGTCGTCCTTGCGGTCCTTTGGGTCCTTGCTGGCTTTGCCGCCGGCAGACGCTCTCTTCGCCTCGCGAGGCGCGTCTTCAACCTCGGAAGGCGGAGCTTCGGCCTCGCGGAGGGAACGGTTGCTCAGCCAAGGCGAAGCTTCGGCCTCAGAAGGCGAAGCTTCGGCCTCGCGAGGCGAACGGTTGCTCAGAGAAGGCGCGGCTTCGGCCTCGCGGGGGGAACCGTTCCCCCGAGAAGGCGAAGCGTTCGCCTGACGAGGCCGAAGGGGCGCCTGGCGGGGGGAATGGTGCGCATCGCCAGGCCGGAGAGAGATTCTCCGCTATGCTTCCGGGAGATCAGCGAAGCTTGGGGGGTGGGTATGACTCTACGAATCTGCCGTGCCTTGGCACCGCTCGCGCTCGTCGCCTTCCTGGCCGCCGTGCCGGCCTGGGGGGAGGATACGGTCCTCCACGCGCAACGCCTGCTCGACGTGCGGAGCGGCCGGCTGATCGAGGACGCGGTGGTGGTCGTCGCCGATGGCCACATCCGCGCCGCCGGCGCGCGCTCGTCGGTCGCCACGCCGGCCGGGGCGCGATGGATCGAGCTCGGCGATCGCACGCTGCTCCCCGGGCTCTTCGACATGCACGTGCACCTGTCGATCGGCGGCCCGCATCATCACAAGTTCACCGAGACCCTCTTCGACGGGCCGGTCGACGCCGCGCTGAACGGCTCGGAAAACGCCCGCCTGACCCTGATGGCCGGCTTCACCACCGTGCGGTCGGCGGGGGACAACGACTTCATCGACGTGGCGCTGAAGAAGGCGATCGAGCGGGGGATCGCCGTGGGCCCCCGCATCGTTCCGGCCGGCTATCAGATCAGCATGACGGGAGGGCATGGCGACAACACCGGATGGCCTCCCGGCGTGTTCGAGACCACCCCCGAGCAGGGGGTCGCCGATGGGCCCGAGAAGCTCCTCCGCGCCGTGCGCTACCAGATCAAGCACGGGGCGGAAGTGATCAAGCTGATGGTCTCGGGGGGCATCGGCGACATCGACCGGCCGATCGACATCCTGCAGTTTTCGGACGAGGAGATGCGGACGGTCGTCGACGAGGCGCGGCGGAACCACGTGAAAGTGATGGCGCACTCCCACTCCTTGGAAAGCACCTTGCACGCGGTGCGCGCCGGGGTGGACTCGATCGAGCACGGCTCGCAGCTCAACGACGAGGCGGTCCGCCTGATGAAGGAGCGCGGCACCTACCTCGTGCCGACGCCGCAGCTCTTCGACGGCGACGCCTACGCGGACTATCCGGAGCTCATGCGCGCCAAGATGAAGGAGGTCCAGCGGCGGGCGGGAGCGAGCCTGGATCTGGCCGTCCACGCCGGCCTCAAGATCGCCTTCGGCACCGACGCCGGCACCGCTCCCCACGGACAGAACGCGACGCAATTCGCCTTGCTGGTCAACCACGGCATGACGCCGCTCGCCGCGATCCGCGCCGCGACGCTGGCCGCCGCGGACCTGCTGGGCGTCGCCGACCGTGGCGCCCTCGATCCGGGCCTGCTGGCCGACGTCGTCGCCGTCCCCGGCAACCCGCTCGCCGACGTGCACGCGCTCGAGCGCGTCGATTTCGTGATGAAGGGCGGAGAGATCTTCAGGCAGCCGAAGTGAGGGCGCTCCAGGTCAGGATATGCCCCAACCGAAGACCTGCCGGAGGAGACGTTTGGCCTGAACGGCAATCCTGCGTAAGATCCTGATGCGGAGGTCCTCATGGATTGGCATCAACACATCGTGGTAGATCCGAAGGTTCTTGTGGGCAAGCCCGTTATCAAGGGCACGCGGATTGCCGTGGAGCTCGTGATCGACCTCTTGGCCCGGGGCTACAGCAAGGAGCAGATTCTCGAGCAGTACGACCACATCACGGTGGAGGACATCCAGGCCTGCCTCGGCTATGCCAGTGAGACGCTGCGCTCAGAGCGGATCTACGCGATGCCTGGTTGAGGATGACGGGTGCGGATTCTTGCGGACGAAAATTTTCCTGCTCCACTGATCCGGGAGCTGCGTCGACGAGGGCACGACGTGGCCTCTGTCAAGGAGCTCATGTGTGGGGCCGAGGACCATGAGGTCCTGGCTCGGGCACAAGAAGAGTCGCGCCTCGTGGTCACCTTCGACAAGGACTTCGGCGAGCTTGCCTACCGGTTCAAGCTGCCGGCTTCGAGCGGTGTCATTTTGTTCCGCCTCTCGGGACCCAATCCTGAAATCGATAACGCCAGGGCCTTGGCCGCACTGGAAAGTGGAATTGACTGGGTCGGATCTTTCGCCGTGGTCACTGATGACCGGATTCGCGTTCGGCCGCTGCCAGGAGCTTAAGAGCGCCTAACCAAACTCTGTAGGGGCGGCCCTATGTGGCCGCCCTGCTCGCGAAAGGGCACCCCCGCCCAGGGCGGCCACATAGGGACGCCCCTACGAAAGCTCCAGGGTTCTCTCTCTCAACGGCTCCTCCTCACGCCACACCGCCTCGCCGTCGGCGTAGTGCTCGCGCTTCCAGATTGGGATCTCCGCCTTGAGCCGCTCCAGGGCGGTGCGGCTGGCGTCGTAGGCGGCGGCGCGGTGGGGGGAGGCGATGACGATCACGACGCTGGGCTCGCCCACGGGGACCTCGCCGAGGCGATGGACGATGGCCGCCCTCAGA
>DATBAW010000142.1:0-1788 GCA_036271335.1 Thermoanaerobaculia bacterium | reverse complement strand
GCGCTCTGGGAGCTCGGCTGCCGCGACCTCGCCGCCGCCGGCGTGCGCTGCGTGCAGGCGACCGCGCTGACCCTCACCCCCGCCGACCGCCGCCGCCTCGCCGAGCGCTGGGGGGGCGAGGACGGCGCGTTCGAGGCCCTGTTCCATCGCGAGCCCCGCGCCGAACGCGATTTTGCCCGCGTCGCCCACCGCCATGGCCTCGCTCCTTTCCTCCCCCGGCCGCTGCCGCGCCCGCCGGTGCTGGGCGCTGGTAACCGGCGGATCGGCGGCGCCCTGGCGCTGGCGGCGGAGGTCTGGCTGCGGCTCGGCCGCCCGGTCGAGACCGGCCAGGCGCTCTATCGCGACGCCCGCTGGGCCGACCGCACGACCTACGACCTGGAAGCCCTGGCGCGCGAGGGGAACCTCGGCGTGTTGCCGTTCGATCCCTTGAGCCGTCTCATCGTGGACGAATGCGAGCAGGGAGACCAGTCCGAGCAAGTGGCCCGCCTGCTCGCCGAATATCTGGCGCCGGACGACACGCCGGCCGCCGCCGAACCCCGGAGGACTCTCGATGCACCGCCGTTTCCGCCCTGAGCTCCTGCTGCTCTCGCTCCTCGCCGCCCTTCCCGCCGCCGCGTCCTGGCAGGTGAACGGCGATGCCACGCCGGGCGACTTCCACGCCTTCAGCGAGCGCTTCAGCTCCGACGCCTACTTCTACCCCCGTCACGACGCCTCGCCGCTCGGCATCGTCGGCTTCGAGGCCTACGCCGACGCCACCTACGACAAGAGCTTCGACGACCAGTCGTTCAACCAGACGGCGGTCAAGGGGAGCTACACCGGCGGCTTCCTGTCGATCGCGCGGGTCGGCGTGCGCAAGGGTCTGCCGGGGGGCTTCGACATCGGCGCCTCCTACGGCGAGGCGCTGGGCGGCGACATCAAGCTGATCTCCGCCGAGCTCCAGTACGCGATCGCCAACGGCGGCCTGATCTCGCCCGCTCTTTCCGTGCGGGTGACCGGCACGCGCACGATCAACGCCAAGGCTTACGGCCTCGACCAGTACGGCGCCGAGCTGCTGCTCTCGAAAGGGTTCGCGGTCCTCACCCCCTACGTCGGCGCCGGCATCGTCTACAGCAAGGGGACGCTCGACACGCCCCTCGGCGGTCGCTTAAGCGACTCCACGAGCCAGGGCGTGCTCTACGCCGGGGTGACCCTCAACCTGCTCCTCCCCAAGATCCATTTCGAGGTCGAAAAGGGGAAGACGGTGCAGGGGGCGTTGCGGATCGGGATCGGCTTCTAAGGGGAGAGGATGAAGATGGAGCTGATCGATCTGCGCAGCGACACCGTGACCAAGCCCGACGCCGAGATGCGCCGGGCGATGGCCGAGGCCGAGGTCGGGGACGACGTCTTTGGCGAAGATCCGACCGTGAACCGCCTGGAGGAGGAGGGCGCGGCGGCGGCCGGCATGGAGGCGGCGCTGTTCGTTCCCTCCGGCACGATGGGCAACCAGATCGCCCTCCACCTCCTCGGCCGGCCGGGCGGCGAGGTGATCTGCGAGGCCGGCTGCCACATCGTCAACTACGAGATGGGAGGCATGGCCGCCCTCTCTGGCCTGCTGCCGCGCACGATCGCCGCGCCCCAGGGTTTGATGGACGCCGTCGCCGTCGAGGCCGCCATCTCGCCGGACGTCGGCTACGGCACCCGCACGGTGCTGATCGAGATCGAGAACACCCACAACATGGCCGGCGGCACCGTCTCCGACCGGCCGCGGCTGGAGGCGATCCTCGACGTCGGCCGCCGCCACCGCCTGCC
>DATBAW010000141.1:0-4780 GCA_036271335.1 Thermoanaerobaculia bacterium | reverse complement strand
CGTGCGCGAGATCCTCACCTCGGGCGCGCTCTCCGGCGTGCTCGACGGCCTGATGGTCACCCTCTACCTGGTGCTGCTGCTGATCGCCAGCCCGACGATGGGGCTGCTGGTGGTGCTGCTCGGCGCCTTCCGGATCGGCCTCTTCCTGTTCACCCGCAAGAAGACGCGCGACCTGATGTCGCGCTCCTTGCAGACCGAGGCGCGCTCGCAGAGCTATCAGGTCAACCTGCTCGCCGGCATCGAGACGCTGAAGGCGGCCGGCGCCGAGCACCGCTCGGTCGAGCAGTGGTCGCATCTCTACGTGGACGTCCTCAACATCTCGCTGTCCCGGGGCCGCTTGCAGGCCTTCGTCGACTCGATCCTGGCGGCGCTGGGGACCGCGTCGCCGCTGGTCGTGCTGGTCTGGGGGGCGGTGCAGGTGCTGCACGGCCAGCTTACGCTCGGCACCATGCTTGCCCTCAACGCGCTGGCCGCCGGCTTCCTCACGCCGCTGTCGACGCTGATCACCAACGCCTTCCAGTTCCAGCTCCTCGGCAGCTACATGGACCGCCTGGAGGACGTGCTGGAGACGCCGCGCGAGCAGGACCCGACGACCGTCAAGCCGGCGCCTCGCCTCAAGGGGGGGATCCGGCTGGAGAACGTCAGCTTCCGCTACGGCGCGCTGTCGCCGCTCGCCGTCCGTGACCTTTCGGTCGACATCCCGCCCGGCCGCTTCGTGGCGCTGGTTGGTCGGTCGGGCGCGGGCAAGTCGACGCTGGCCAGCCTGCTGGTGGGGCTCTATCCGCCGACCGACGGGCGGATCCTCTTCGACGGCATCGACCTGGCGGAGCTGGAGTTCCGCTCGGTGCGCCGGCAGGTCGGCGTGGTCCCCCAGCATCCGTACCTCTTCGGCAGCAGCATCCGAGGGAACATCACGCTCTCGGATCCGTCCTTGCCGCTGTCGCGGGCGGTGGAGGCGGCGAAGCTCGCCCACATCCACGACGACGTCGTGGTGATGCCGATGGGCTACGAGACGATCCTGGCCGACGGCGGCGCCTCGCTTTCGGGAGGCCAGCGGCAGCGGTTGGCGCTCGCCCGCGCGCTGGTCCACCGGCCGGCCATCCTGCTGCTCGACGAGGCCACCAGCGCGCTCGACACCCGCACCGAGCGCGAGATCCAGCTCGAGCTCGAAGCCCTGCGCGCCACCCGCATCGTCATCGCCCACCGCCTGAGCACCATCCGCCACGCCGACCTGATCCTGGTGATGGACGACGGCCGTCTCGTCGAGCAGGGGCGCCACGAGGAGCTCCTCGCCCTCAACGGCGTCTATGCCAGTCTGGTGGCGGCGCAGATGGAAAAGGAAAAACTGCAGGCGGCCGAGGTGTAGGAGTCCGGCGGCCGTTCCGGCGCATGGTCAAGGCAAGAAGTTTCGGCGAAGGCGGTAGAGACGTTCCAGGTCATGAACGACACCCTGCCGGAGGCCACGGGGACCGCGGAACGTCTCCGCCGGGGCAATGTTGGCGCGAACCGATGAGAACCTGTGCGGGCACACCACCGCCCTAAAGATGTGGGGTTGAATCAAAGGTCGGAGGCTTGGCTCTCAAAGGCAGGATGGTGTGCCCTCGCAGGTATCGCCAAAGTTCGGGCCGGCGGTGTGCCGTCGGAGACGTTCCGCGGTCCCCGTGGCCTCCGGCAGGGTGTCGTTCATGACCTGGAACGTCTCTACCGTCTTCGGCCGAGGAGGTGGGTACCTGAGGATCCGCGCCGCCTTGGCGAGGTTATCGGTCAGGGGGCTTCCAGCGAGAGGGATTTTCGCGGATGTAGGCGCGGAGGCGTTCGAGGTCTGCGGGTTCGCGGAGGAGCGTATCGTGGAATCTCGGCTCCCAGGTGAAGGTGGGTTGCTTCAGGTCCATCCGGATCCGCTTGGTGGCTTTCGACTTGAACTGGCCGACCACCGACCCGAGCGACTGGGAGAGCAGGCGGCTTGTTTCATCCTGGCTCTGTTTCTCTATCGGCCTGCCCTGAAAGACGAGAATCCCGTGCATGTGGTCGGGCATCACGATCCATTCATCCAGGATGGCGTGGAGACAGATTCGCGGGACCTTCCTCCACTCCTCAGCGACGACTCTCCCCTCCCGCGACAATTCCACTCGACCGTCGATGATCTCGCCAAACCAACACACCCGAGGGTGCGTACAGATCGTCACGCCGTAAACGCCGGCCCACCGGTAATCCCAGCCTGCGAGACGGGCGGAAGGAATCCGGTATCGTTCCTTGAACCGAAGATCGGACACCCGATCATCCTACCCAATTCCGGCAGGGTTCAGCGGAGGCGGTAGAGACGTTCCAGGTCATCAACGACACCCTGCCGGAGGCCACGGGGACCGCGGAACGTCTCCGCCGGGGCAATGTTGGCGCGAACCGATGAGGACCTGTGCGGGCACACCACCGCCATACGGGCACACCACCACCACAAAGAATGTGAGATTTAACCAAATATTGGCGGCCTGCCTCTCAAAGGCAGGATGGTGTGCCCTCGGAGGTATCGCCAAAGTTCGGGCCGGCGGTGTGCCGTCGGAGACGTTCCGCGGTCCCCGTGGCCTCCGGCAGGGTGTCGTTCATGACCTGGAACGTCTCTACCGCCTTCGCCCGGCCTTGGCGAAGCCGGGCCTGCCCTTCTGCGAAGGACAGGCCCTGAGGAGCCCGCTACTTCTTCTTGGCGTCCTTCTTGGGATCGGCACCCTTCACCGCGGTCTTCTTGGGCTTCTTGGTCTCTTTCTTCTGCGCGTTGTTGCCTTTGGCCATGGGATCCTCCTGGCGTTTTGCCGTCGTTGGGTGACCGTGAGGAATTCTACACTCAAGCTCGTGCGAGCAGCACGAGACCGGAAAAGCGCCGGAAGGCCTCGCGGGATTTCTTCGAGGAAAGGCGTGCGATGAGGTTCCAGAACCAGGCGCCCTTCATGGTGCGGTGGAGGCGCGTCGCCTCTTCCCAGAGCGAGCGATAGACCGCTTCGCGCCAGCCATAGGGAACGAAAAATCCCGTGCTCTCGGCCGGGCCGAAGCGGAAGGGGACGCCGCTGGCCGCCAGTTTCTTGCCCCAGGTTTTCGTCATGCGCTTGAGCAATTGCGGGCTTGCCAGATCGATCAGCCATTCCTTGAAGCTGGCTTGCGCATGGAGATCGGTGGCGAGCGCCGCGACCTGCTCCGCCGAGAGGTAGACCAGCAGCCCCTCGGTCACGACTAGGGCGTTCGCGGCGCCGGCGCCGAGGCGGGAGAAGAGCTCGCGGCGCACCGCGGCATCGGTCATGTCGGCCGCCACGGCTTCGTACCGGCAGACCGGGACCTCGTCCTTCAGCATCTCGGTCTTGTAGCCGAGGATCCCCGGCAGGTCGACGTCCACCCAGTGGAGCGCGGGCGGCAAGGGGAGGCGCCAGGGGCGGGCGTCGAGGCCGGCGGCGAGATTGACCACGAGGTCGGTCTGCCGGTTCCGGATGGCGTCGAGGATGATCTCGTCGAACACCGCCGTCCGCACAATCATCGGCCACGCCAGGGCGCGCCCCTGCTTCATGTCGCGCACGATGTCGTGGCCGCGAGAGCCGGCCAGCCGGTCGGCGAAGGGGTCGCGGAAGATCGCGTCGGGGCGCGCGTTCTCCATGGCGCGATAGACGGCCACCCAACGGGCGGTGTCGGAGATGTTTTCGATGGCCATGGTCAGGGTCCTCTTGGGTTGGAATGGAAGTCTAGTACAGGTGCCCCAGCGCGCCGCCCGGTGTAGTAGACTCGGCGTCAGTCAATCACAGTTTTATGAACCCTGACGAGGAGGAGAATCGTGTCAATTTTTCACGTGCTCTGGTCGATCATCACGGGTTTTGTGGTAGGTCTGATCGCCCGCGCCCTGCTGCCGGGCAATGACAAGATGGGCTTCATCGCGACGGTGTGTATCGGCATCCTGGGCTCGCTGATCGGCGGCTTCCTGGGCGGGCTCATCTCGAAGCCCGCGCCGGGCTCCAAGTTCCATCCTGCCGGCTTCTTCATGTCGGTGATCTGCGCCATCGCGCTGCTGCTCCTCTGGCGTTTCATCGGCCGCTAAGCCGATCGGACGGGCGGGGAGGTGAGGGACCCAAGCCCCGCCGCCCGCCCGGTAGCCCAGGCCCATAGGAAGTTGTAGCCGCCGATCGGGCCGAAGGCGTCAAGAATCTCTCCGCAGAGAAAGAGTCCGGGGTGGAGGCGGCTCTCCAGGGTGCGAGCGTCGATCTCGGAGAGCGCCACGCCGCCGCCGGTGACCTCGGCTTTGCGATACCCCTCGTCGCCAGTCCACGGCAGGGGATGATAGGTGAGCGCCTCCACCAGCCGCCGCCGTTCCTCGCGGCGGAGCTGGGGGAAATTGCGCGTGCCTTCCACGCCGGCGTCCGCGAGGAGCGCGTCGGCGAGGCGGTCCGGCAGATGCCGCCGCAGCAGGCCGATGACGGTGCCCGTCCCCTCGCGCAGGAGACGGTCCCAGGCCTCGGCGTCGAGCTCCGTCCACTGCACGAAAAAAGGTTGCAACAGCCCTCCCTCCAGACGGGACCGCACCGCGAGATGAGAGACGTCGAGGACGGCCGGTCCGCTGTAGCCGCGGTGAGTGAAGAGAAAGCCGTCTTGAGCCGTGGCGGTCCGCTTCGGTGTGGGCGCGCGGAGGGTCACAGTGCGCGAGATGCCCGCGAGGCCGGCGTAGCGCGGCGGATCGAGCGTCAGCGGCGTCAGGGCGGGATAGGTGGGGTGAATCGTGTGCCCCAGCCGGCGAACGATCTCGAAACCGGCG
>DATBAW010000140.1:0-10110 GCA_036271335.1 Thermoanaerobaculia bacterium | reverse complement strand
ACCCCGGGATCGACCACCGCCAGATGCACCGTGCCGTCCGGAAACGAGGGCGCCGCCGCGCCCAGCACGAACGCCGCCGTCTCCACGTCCCCCGCCGGCACCTCGTGCGAGACGTCCACCAGCACCGTCCCCGGCGCCAGGCGGAGCACGGTCCCCTTGACGGCGGCGACGTAGTAGTCGGCGGTGCCGAAGTCGGTGAGGAGGGTGAGGAGCATTTTGGATTTTAGATTTTGGATTTTGGATTGGGGGTGAGGAGGTTCCGACTTTGAGCCCGGGTGGGGGACCGCCCTGGAGGGGCGGGCTTTGACGAGCCTGGGGTTTCAACCCCAGGCGGGTGCCGAAGGTTCAGGCTTGGGCACCCGATCCGCCTGGCGCTGCGCGTCTCCGCCTCGCGTCTCCGCCTCGCGTCTCAATTCCCGCTTGGCGTCGCTCCGCCTCGCGCCCCCAATCCCGTCTGGCGTGGCTTCGCCTGGGTTTCAACCCCAGGCGGGTGCCGAAGGTTCAGGCTTGGGCACCCGATCCGCTTGGCGCTGCTCATCTCCGCCTGGCGGCGCGCGTCTCCGCCTGGCGGACGCACGTCTCCGCCTGGCGCCGCGCGCCTCCGCCGCGCGCCCCAAGTCCGCCTCGCGCCGCCGCCTGGGGTTGAAACCCCAGGCTCGTCAAAGCCCGCCCCTCCAGGGCGATCCCCCTCCCGGGAGGGGCCGGCGATCTGTTTCCGATACAATCCCGCCCGTGTCCGCCCTCCGCCTCTTCCCGTTCACCAGGTCCGCCCGCGAGGGTAGGGTGAAGACACGTCTGACCGGCGATCTTACCGCCACCGGGCCGGCGGCGTTCCTCCGCCAATCCAAAATCCAAAATCGAAAATCCAAAATGGAATCGGGGGATCTGAGATGAGAATTCTGACCGCCGAGGCGATGCGCGAGGTCGACCGCGCCGCCATCGAAGAGCTCGGGGTGCCTAGCCTGGTGCTGATGGAGAACGCCGCGGTGGGCGTGGTCGAGGCGATCGCGGAGACGTTCGGCGAGGCCCGGTCGGCGTCGATCTTCTGCGGCCCGGGGAACAACGGCGGCGACGGCCTGGCGGTCGCCCGCCATCTCTCGGTGCGCGGCTGGGAGGTGCGGATCTTCCTGATCACCGACGGCCATGCGCTCTCCGGCGACGCGGCGGCCCAGCTCGCCATCTGCCGCAAGGCCGAGCTGCAGATCCTGGAGATCGGCGGCGAGAAGGACCTGCGCGTGGCCCTGGAGGCGGCGGCGGACTGCGACCTGGCCGTGGACGCCCTGTTCGGCACCGGCCTGACGCGGCCGCTGGAAGGGCTGTTCGCCCGCGTGGCGGAGGGGATCAACCACCTGCCCCTCCCCTGCGTGGCGATCGACCTGCCGAGCGGCCTGTCGGGGAACGAGTCGCGGCCGATCGGTCCGCACGTGCGGGCGGACCTGACGGTGACCTTCGCGGCGCCCAAGGTCGCCCACGTCTTCGCGCCGGCCGCCGACGCGGTGGGGCAGATGGTGGTCACCGATCTCGGCATCCCGCCGCGGCTGATCGACGACGTCGAGGAAGAGGCCGGGGATCTGCACCTGCTGGTGGGCGAGGAGCTGGCCGACCTGATCCCCGAGCGCGAGGCGGGCTCGCACAAGGGGGACTACGGACACGCGCTGATCGTCGCGGGGTCGCCGGGGAAGGCGGGCGCCTGCATCCTCGCCGCCCGCGCCGCCGTGCGCGCCGGGGCTGGACTGGTGACGGCGGCGGTGCCCGAGCCGATCCTGCAGACGGTCGACCTCGGCTCCATCGAATCGATGACCCTGGCGCTGCCGGCGGGTGCCTCCGGCCATCTCGCCGAGCGCGCCGCGGACGTGGTGCTGGAGGCGGCGGAGGGGAAGACCGTGCTGGCGCTGGGGCCGGGGCTGGGACAGGAGCCGTTCACCGTGGCGGCGATCCGCCGCATCGCCCTCGAATGCCCGCTGCCGCTGGTGCTCGACGCCGACGGGATCAACGCCTTCGCGGGCAAGGCCGCCGACCTCGCCGCCCGCAAGGCGGAGACGATCCTGACCCCGCATCCGGGCGAGCTCGGGCGCCTGCTGGGGATCTCGACCGCCCAGATCCAGGAGGACCGGATCGCGGCGGCGCGCGGCGCGGCCGAGGAGACGGGGGCGATCGTGGTCCTCAAGGGGCACATGACCCTGATCGCCTCCGGCACGGCGGTGTTCGTCAATCCCACCGGCAACCCCGGCATGGCCACCGGCGGCACCGGCGACGTGCTGACCGGCCTGATCGCCGGCCTGCTGGCACAGGGGTTCGACGCCCTCGACGCGGCCGTGCTCGGCGTCTACCTGCACGGGCTGGCCGGGGACCTCGCGGCGTCGCGGCTGGGGGAGATGTGCCTCGCCGCCGGCGACCTGATCGAGATCCTCCCCGCCGCCTTCGCCGCCCTGAAGGGGGAGGGCGAGGACGAGGAAAGCCACGAGCACGAGCACGCGCCGGAGAGGGGACACGGACGGCACCCGCATCGCCGATGAAGCGGCCGGTGAGCGGCCGGTGAAGCGCTGGATCACCCGGTCCGAGGCGGAGACCCTGGAGCTCGGCCGCCAGCTCGGCAGTGAGCTGGCGCCGGACGGCGTCCTCCTGCTCTCGGGCGATCTGGGGGCTGGCAAGACCGTGCTGGCCCGCGGGATCGGCGAGGCGCTGGGGGTCGGCGCCCGCGAGGTGCAGTCGCCCACGTACACGCTCATCCGCGAGCACCGGGGGAGCGTCGGCCGGCTGGTCCACGTCGACCTCTACCGGCTCGGCGGCGAGGAGGTGGCGGCGCTCGGCCTGGAGGAGCTGCTGGCCGGACCGGGGGTCAAAGTGATCGAATGGGCCGAGCGGCTCCCTTTCGGGGTGCCGGGAGCTCGCGTCCTGCGGCTGGCGCGGACTGCGGACGGCGAGGGGCGGGAGATCGTCGAAGCGGGCAACTCAACGGAAAATCACTGAAAAGATTCCAGATAGGAGGGATCGCATGAAGAAGATCAAGAAGGTGGGCGTCCTCGGCTGCGGCCTGATGGGCTCCGGTGTCGCCGAGGTGGCGGCGCGGTCGGGATACGAGACCGTGGTGCGCGAGGTCAGCAGCGAGCTGGTGGAGAAGGGGGTCGACAAGATCCGCGGCTCGCTCAACAAGGCGGTCGACAAGGGGAAGCTCGAGGCCGCCGCCCGCGACGAGGCGGTGGGCCGCCTCTCCGGCACGGTGGACCTCGCGGCGCTCGCCGACTGCGACATCGTGATCGAGGCGATCGTCGAGAACCTGGAGGACAAGCGGAAGACCTTCACCGCGCTCGACGAGGTGGTGAAGAAGGACGCCCTGTTCGCCAGCAACACGTCGTCGCTGACCATCACCCAGATCGCGATGTTCACCCAGCGGCCCGACCAGTTCGTGGGGCTCCATTTCTTCAATCCGGTGCCGGTGATGAAGCTGGTCGAGGTCGTGCGCACCCTGCTGACCTCGGACGAGAGCTTCGACCGCGCCTTCGAGTTCGCCCGCTCGCTCGGCAAGGAGCCGGTGGCGGCCCGCGACAACTCGGGGTTCATCGTCAACCGCCTGCTCGTCCCCTATCTGCTCGACGCCATCCGCGCCCTCGAGGAGGGGGTGGGGAGCGTCGAGGACATCGACAAGGGGATGCAGCTCGGCTGCGGCTATCCGATGGGGCCGTTCACCCTGCTCGACTTCGTGGGGCTGGACACCACCTACTACATCGCCGGCATCATGTTCGACGAGTACAAGGAGAAGCGCTTCGCCTCGCCGGCCCTGCTGAAGCAGATGGTGACCGCCGGCCGTCTGGGCAAGAAGAGCGGCCGGGGCTTCTACGACTACGCCAAGAAGTGAAGAACACGGACGAGCATGGACTGACACGGACGAACACGGACAGGGAACAAAAAAGAACCCTGCTCCGGCAATTCGTTTTTCCTGTCCCTGTTCGTCCGTGAAAGTCCGTGTTCGTCAGTCTTGCCGCACCCCTGCCGCCTACCGCTCCCGATGCCGCGCCGCGAAGGCCGAGGGCCTTTCCCCGTACCGCTCGTGGAAGGCGTTCGAGAAGTGGGCCACGCTCTTGAAGCCCACGGCGTAGGCGATCTCGCTCACCGCTCCGGCGCCGGCGCGCAGGAGCTGCTCGGCGCGCTGGAGGCGGAGCGAGCGGATCAGGCCCGAGGGGGTCTCGCCGGTCAGTGAGCGGAGCTTGCGGAGGAGATACGAGCGGTCGCAGGCGAGGGCCTCGGCGAGCCCCTCGACCGTGAGATCGGAATCGCCGAGGCGCTCTTCCACCGTCGCCTGCACCCGGGTCAGGAACGACTCGTCGGCCGAGGTCACGCTCACCTCCGTGACGCGCAGCGGCTGTGGCGGCCGGGCCTCCTGCCGGGCCAGCAGCCGCTGGCGGGAGGCGATCAGGTTGTCCACGCGGGCCTTGAGCTCGCGCGGATCGAAAGGCTTCACCAGGTAGTCGTCCACCCCGTCGCGCAGACCCTTCATCCGACTCTCAGCCGACGCCCGGGCGGTGAGCAGGATGACGGGGATGAACTCCAGCTCGGGGTCCTCCCGCAGGGCGCGGAGCAGGGCGCTGCCGTCCATGCCGGGCATCATCAGGTCGCTGATCACCAGGTCGGGCACGAAGCGCCGGGCCTGCTTCAGCCCCTCGGCGCCGTCCGCCGCCTCCAGGATCCGGTAGGTGGGCTCCAGGTGCCGGCGGATGTAGGCGCGGACGTCGGGGTGGTCGTCGACCACCAGGACCGTCGTGCGGTCGGTCTCGCGGTCGAAATCCTCCAGATCGTAGGGGCCCATCGGCTCGTCCGGCGTCTCCGACGGGATCGCGCCGGCCGGCCGCCTGCCGCGCTCCGGCGGCGCCCCCTCGTCCACGAAGCCGGTGGGGAGATCGGCGCGGTCGCGCCGCAGGGTGACGGTGAAGCAGGCCCCCCTCCCCGCGGCGCTCTCGACGATGATCGAGCCGCCGTGGAGCTCGGCCAGCTGGCGCGCCAGGGCGAGCCCGATGCCGGCGCCCGGCCAGCGCCGCTCCGTGGTCGCCTCCACCTGGTAGAAGCGCTCGAAGATCCGCTCCAGCTGGTCGGCGGGGATGCCCGGCCCGGAGTCCCGCACGCTGACCTCGACCCGTGAGTCCGACGCCTCGGCCACGGCGACCTCGACGCGGCCCCCTCGCGGCGTGAACTTCAGGGCGTTGGCGAGCAGGTTGTCGAACACCTTCTCGATCTGGATCTCGTCGAACCAGGCCTCGACCGGCTCGGCCGGCGCCGCCAGGGAGAGCTCGATCCCGCGCCGCTCGGCCAGGGGGAGGAAGGCCTCGACGCGCTGGCGCAGGGCGGCGGCGATGTCGCCTTGCCGCGGCCGCAGACGCAGGCGTCCGGCGCTGAGCCGGGCGACGTCGAGGAGCTGATCGACCAGCCCGAGCAGGCGCTGGGCATTGCTCAGCGCCACCTGGATCTGATCGGCCAGCTCCTCGCGCAACGGCCCGAACCGGCCGTCGAGGGCGTCCTGCAAGGGACCGAGGGTGAGGGTGAGCGGCGTCCTCAGCTCGTGCGAGACGTTGGCGAAGAACTGTGACTTGAGATCGTCCAGCTCGCGCAGCTTCTCGGCCTGCCGGGCGATGGTGGCGGTGCGTTCCGCCACCATCCGTTCGAGCTGCCGCCGGCGGCCCCGCTGGCGAGCTCCCCACACCCGGACGAGGCCGAAGACCGCCGCGCAGGCCAGCGCCGCGCAGAGCAGCTGGAACCAGCCGGTCTCGAAGAAGCGGGGAACCACCTCGACGGAGACCGTCGTGGCGGGACTCCAACCGCCGTCCGGACCGGCGGCCATGACCTCGAAGCGATATTTGCCCGGCGGCACCTGGGTGAACGAGGCCTCCCGGCGGCTGCCGGCCTCGATCCAATCGCGGTCGTAGGGAACGAGGCGGAAGCGGAAGCGCTGGCGCTCCGGAGCGAGGAACGAGGGGGCGGTGAATTCGAGGGCGAAGCTGCGGTGCGGCGGCAGCAGACGGATCGCGCGGCCGACGGGGGCCTCTTCCTCGCCGAGCCGGAGCCCCTCGATGTACACGGGTGGCGGCGCGCCGGGACGCAGGATCTCGCGGGGGTCGAGGCGAACTGCTCCGGCCATCGTCGGGAACCAGATGCGACCGTCGCGATCGCGCAGGCCGGCGTCCTGCACGCTGCCGTTGGCCTCGCGGACGCGCATGCCGTCGCGCTCGGAGTAGAGAACGGTCGGCAGGCGGGGGAGCCGGCCGTCGGCCACCGCGTTCAGGTCGTCCAGGCGGGCGCGGAAGATCCCGTCGTTGCTGCTCATCCAGAGGTTGCCGAGGCCGTCGGCCACGATCTGGTGGACGCCGCTGGACGGCAGCCCCTGGCGGGTGCCCACCACCGCCACGCGCGGTCCTCCGGGACGACCGACCGAGGCCGGATCGAGGCGGCTCAGGCCACGGTTTTCGGTGCCGATCCAGAGGTCTCCCTTGGGATCGACCCAGACCGACCGCACGAGGTCGCTGGCGAGCCCCTGCTCGTGAGTGATGGAGGTGAATTTTCCGCCCGCGAGACGGATTACGCCACCGCCGTTGGTACCGATCCAGAGCGTGCCGTCCGGCGTCTCCCGGATCACCCGGATCCAGGGGAACGGCAGGCCATCCTCCTTGCGCAACCAGCGCCAGCGGCCTCCCTGGGTGACGGGCTCGCGATGGAAGAGCCCCTCCTCGGTGCCGATCCAGAGGCCGCCCCGCGAGTCCTCGAAGATCGCCGCGGCGGCGTGGTTTCGGTTGCGCTCGTCGCCGGCCGGCTTGAAGCCGTCCGCGCCCAGGGTGTAAAGCCCGCGCGAGGTTCCTACCCAGAAGGTGCCCGCGCGGTCGCGCAGGAAGGCGTAGACGCTCTGCCCGGGACCCGCCGGGTTGGGGAACGACCGGAAGCGTTCGGCGCCCGGCGTGAGAGCGGCGAGGAAATCGAGGCCTCCCGTCCAGATCGTGCCCTGGCGGTCCTCGTAGATGGGATAGACGACCGGGCTCGGCAGCCCTTCGGCGAAGGCCGCGACGCGGGCGGGATGGAGAGCGTGGAGCTCCCCTCGGCGCATGGTGGCGATCCAGACGGTGCCGTCACGGCCGAGGGTGATGGAGCCGATGCCGCCGATCTCCGGGGAGAGCCTGAGCACCGGCCGGCCGTCGTGGGTGAGAGTCTTGGAGACGCCGGCCCAGACGTCGCCGCCGGGGCCGACGTGAACGCAACGGGTGGGATCCATCAGCTCCTGGCCAGCGGACTCGGACCAGAGCTCCTGGCGGGCGCCGGCCTGGTCGTGGATCAGCCGGTCGGGGAACGCGATCCAGACCCCGCCGCGGGGATCTTCTCCGACCGTCCCCTTGCCGCGCTCCACCGGCACGAAGTCTCTGCCCCGGAGGCGTCCGACGGCCTCCGATGCGCCGATCCAGGTCTCTCCCTTGGTATCCACGGCGACGGTGGGGAAGTCGAGAGGGAACCTTCCGGCTGGCAGGTCGATCCGCTCCAGGCCGTGCGCGCCGCGCCGCCAGAGACCGTCGTGGGTGCCGACCCAGAAGCCGCCGGCCCGATCCAGGAACACCGACTGGACGGGCGCGGGGACCTTGAGCTGCGGGTCCCCGCGCAATCCGTTCCCGTCGACCTGGTAGACGCCCCCCGGACCGCCGGCCCAGAGCGCGCCGGAACGGTCGGCCTGAAGCAGGGTGTACACGGGAGCCCCGGGCTGCTGGAGCGAGCATTCGGCCCGCCCTGGCCTCGGAGCCGGGCAGGAGGTGAAGACGCCGTCGGCGTAGCGGACGAGATATCCCTGCTCGGTACGGATCCAGAGAGCGCCGTCGCGGCCCTCCGCCAGATTGAAGATCCGGTTGCTCCCCAACGCCGGCACCCGTTCGCTGTCGAACACCTCGAAGCGTGCGCCGTCGAAGCGGACCAGGCCGTTGAAGGTGGCCAGCCAGAGGAAATCGTCGCGGGTCTGAAGGATCTGGGCGATCCCGGCCGCCGGCAGACCATCGGCAGCGGTGAAGACCTCATGCACGAAGCCGGGGTTGCCGGGAAGGCGGTCGAGCGTACTGGCCAGCATGCCCATCGGGAGGCCGAGGCTTGCCACCCAGAGGAGCGCGACGGTGCGAGAAGCTTTGGCCATGTCGATGAACGAACGGGTGACCTGCGCAAGCCATTGTAACCGGAAGGGGAAAGGATGCCCTGCCCGCTCGGGTAGGGTGCTCCAGGAGAACGGGGCTCAGGCCGTTCGAAGCAGGGGGACGGGATAGGACGCAACGTCCGGATCGACGGTCACGATCGTCAGCCCATGCTGTAAGGCCTGTGCGACCAGCAAACGGTCGAAGGGGTCACGGTGGAGAGGTTGCAGGCCGGCCAGATGCGACATCGCTCCTTCGTCGATCTCCAAGCCGGCAATCCCATGAGCTTCTCGCTGCTTCGGTAAATATTCAGCCGGCGGAGCTGGGAGCGGGAGCTTGCCGAGTTGATGCTTGATCACCGCTTCCCAGACGGAGGCGACGCTCAGATAGACCTCGTTGGCCGGATCCTGGCTGGCCGTTCTGAAAGTAGCTGGGAGCTTGGGGTCCGCGGTGATGTACCAAAGGAATACATGAGTGTCGAGGAGCAATCTCATCGCCCTTCAAACTCTCGCAGGATCTCCTCCGGAAGCGGCGTATCAAAATCGTCCGGGACCGCGAACGCCCCCACACAAAGGCCGAACGGTCGCGGGCCGGGTGGGGTTGTGGCGACGGGCCGCATCTCGGCGACGGGATAGCCGCCACGAATGACGACGAGGTGCTCTCCGGCCTCGACCCGGTCCAACAGAGCATTGGGGTTCCGTTGGAGCTCCTGGAGGCTGACCCGGCTCATGCGGAAATTGTAGCAGACTAAAGGAGAACCGCCGGGAGGCAAACAGCGTCGCGGCGCTTTACGGGCTGCGCTTTTCGTCCGCCAGCGACAGAGTGGCCGTTTCGGGCTGCCAGGTCACGCTGAAGATCCACCATCGCTGGCCGTCGAAGAAGAGCTCGAAGCTGTTGATGCCGCGCACGAAGGGCTCGACTCCCTCGGCGTGCCGCACCTCGTAGGTGCTCCAGACGTGCAGGATCTTGCCGAACGCCTCGCTGCGATGGACCGTCTCCCGGGCGATGTACCCTTCTTCGAGCATGTTGGGCTCGGCGTCGAACAGGTATCGCGACGGGCTGAACGGGTGGGGCATGGTGCCGCTGTGCCCCTTGCCTTCGGCCGGCAGCAATCGCGCGTCCGGGAAGAAGAGCGACAGGAAGCGGTTCCAGTCGCGCTTCCTGCCGGCCGGTCCCGACAGCGCTTCGTAGTAGGCGGCGACGACGGCTTCGGGTGAAGCGACGTCCGCCAATGCTGGCTGCGGCAGCCCGGCCATGTGGCCCCCCGCCATTCCAGCGGCGCCGTGCATCGAGTGAGGAGAGACCGGTGCGGCGGGCTCCTGACCCCTCAGGCTCCCCAGGGTGGAGAGCAGGGTCAACCCCGCGAGGGCTGCTGTGAGGCTGGCCGTCCGTGGCATCGATGGGCTTCTCATGGGAGCAGCGTGTAGGGGCGCATCATGTCGTTGTCCTCGTGCTCGAGGATATGGCAATGCCAGACGTAGGGGGGCGCGTCGCTGGGAGGAGCCGAGGCCCCGTTGGGCAGCTCGAATCTCTGGATGACGCGGGTGACGCTGCCCACGCCGCTATTGGCGTCGCCTGGGAACACCTTCACCACGTCCTTCCACGCCGGCTTTTCGTTGGCCTCCGGCTCCTCCGGCGGAGCGAGAAAGCGGATCTCCCCGGTGGACTGGAAATGGTTGAGGTCGAACTTCTGCCGGTTCAGCACCTGGAACCGGACCAGGTGGACGTGCATCGGATGGGCGTCGGTCGTCGTGTTGTAGAACTCCCAGACTTCGGTCGTGTTGTTCCTGGGATCTTCGGTCACGGGGGCGCTCCAGTGGAGGCCTCCGGAGGCCAAGGTGCCGAGCATTCCTTTGATGGGATCGCCGGTCGTCGGATCGTCGTTCTCGGCGAGCAGCAATTGCCGCGTGGCCACCGCGGACTGCGGATCGAGCAGCGGCACCGGGACGAGCGTCTCGGGCAGCGGCGG
>DATBAW010000139.1:0-9574 GCA_036271335.1 Thermoanaerobaculia bacterium | reverse complement strand
GGTTCCAAGTTTGGCTATCGGTCCGAATTCCGCGAAACCATGGTCAGGACGGTCTTTGGCGGAAGGGTCTGTAGTGACGAAAAAATAGCTCGGCCCTGCATCTTCAAGACTTTACCGCGCAAAGCGTGGAAGTTGGGTTAGAGCCGGCGGGACGCCGGCGGTCCCAGGGGGATCTAAGCAACGTGTCAATTTTGCCTTGACAGGCTACTAATCCTTCATATGGTCCAGGAACCCGTCCTGGATCGCCTTCCGCAGCTCCTCCAGACGTTCCGGCTGGGGAACGCCCTTGCGGGCCTCGGCGATCAGGATGTGGGGGAGGTCGTCGCTGTCGCCGTAGGTGTCGTGCCGTTCGAGGTTGCGGAAGAGCGGGAGCTCGCTCTCTCCGCGGCGGCACCAGCGGACCGCATCGAAACCGGCGCCGTCGAGCGCCGCAGCCAGCATCTCGCCGTTCCAGAGGAACTGGTGGCGCCACCCCCGGAAGGCACGGTTGATGGCGAGGGCCGCCTCCCGCTTCTCCGCCGGCTCCCCCTCCACCCGGTAGTGGCTCCGCCAGACCCAGTCGAGGTTGGGGGTCGAGAGGCGGACCCAAGCGCCGTCGATCAGCACCCGGTGCACCTCGAGGAGGAAGCCGAGCGCGTCGTCCACCGCCAGATGCTCCAGGAAGTGCTCGGCGAAGACCGCCTCGGCGCTGCCGGTCTCCGCGAAGCCAAGTCCCTTCGAGACGTCGGCGATCACGTCGACGCCGGGGAGCGCCTGGACGTCGACGTTGGTCCAGCCGGGCAGGCGCACGTTGCCGCTGCCGATGTGGAGGGGGGGCATGGGAGCGGATTGTATGACGTCGCGGGCGGTGCCCGCGCCGCCGCCCGGGCATAAATGCCCGGGCTACGCTGGAACCAAAAAGCCGGCTGAAGCCGGCTCAAAACGCGGCCGGAGGGATGAGCCGGCTTCAGCCCGCTTTTCGTTTTCCCTGTAGCCCGGGCATTTACGCCCGGGCGGGGTCCCTCCTCACTTCCCCAACGGCCCATCCCCCAGGTGCTCGGCCTTCCACCGCATCGCCATCAGGATCCGGTTGCGGCCGCTCGGATGGTCGAAGAAGACGTACTCCTCGATCGGTCCGGGGGAGAGCTTGCGGTACTCGCTGAGCTGGAGCGTCGCCTGCGCCATGCCGTCCGGCTCGCGGGCGGCGTTGAGGCCGAAGATGTCGGCTTCCGCCTCCATGGTCCGGGTCTGGGTGTTGAAAACCGGCGTCAGCACGAAGCCGTAGATCGAGAACAGGGCGGCCAGCAGCGGCAGGCCGGCGGGATCGGCGATGCCGCGCAGGCCCCAGCGGTCCCCCCAGCGGGCCGTGGCGAAGGCAAAGCCCCAGCGCAGGAAGACAAAGCCGATCACCAGCACCACGCCGATGAAGAGGATGCTCTTGCTGACGTGGTGGAGCACGTAGTGGCCCATCTCGTGCCCCATCACCGCCTTGACCTCCGCGACCGAACCGCGGTGGAGGAGGTTGTCGTTGAGCGCGATGCGGGTGGTGCCGAAGAGGCCGGCGACGTTGGCGCTCACCCGGTTCGACTGTTTCGAGGCGTCGACCACATAGACGTGCTGGGCCGGGATGCCGTTCGCCCGCGCCAGCGCCAGGATCGGCCCGCGCAGGGTGGGGTCCTGGAGCTCGGTGTACTTGTTGAAGAGCGGCTCGATGAACACCGGCGCCAGGGCGATGCCGGCGACCGCGAAGAGGAGCGACACGATGGCGCCCCAGATCCACCACGTCCGCGGCGCCTTGCGGACCACCGCGTAGAGGGCGGTCAGCGCGAGCCCCCCCAGCACCAGGCCGAGCGCGAGCCCCTTCAGCCCCTCCCAGAGCCAGCCGCCGAAGGTCTGGGTTGAGAGGCCGTACTGGTGCTCGCGGAAGTAGTCGGTGTAGACCGCGAGCGGGAACGACAGCACGAAGCTCACCAGAAAGTATTGAATCGCGTAGAGCCAGGTCTGGAGCCACCGGAAGGGCATGATCCGCTCGGCGAGGTCGCGCATGCCGGCGGAGAGGCGGGTGCCGAGCAGGATCCACGCGACGCCGAGCCCATAGAGGAGCTCCCAGAGGGTGAGCCAGTAGCCCCCCTCGAAGTAGGCGTCCGACTTGGCCTTCTTCTCCGCCCCCAGGGAATCGAGATAGGCCTGCGTGGCCGCCTGCGGGTCGAACCCCGGCCCCCCGACCGCGGCGGCGGGGATGGCGGGAGCTGGCGGGCTGCCGGCGGCAGCGGTGCTGGCGGTGGCGGCTGTGGACGAAGACGGCGATGGAGCCTGGGCCAGCGCGGCGACCGCGGCCAGGACCAGCAGAAACAGGCAGAGCGCTACGGCGACCTTCGACGACGTTCCTCTTCGCATCGGAGTCCCTCCTTGATGGACTCTATACGTTGCGCCGACGTCGCTGTTTCGCCCTGCCGTCTCCCCGTCTGGTGGATTTTGCGGTAGCAATATGCTAAAAACTCCCAGAACTTCCGACGTCGAAGGCCGGGCACGGCGAGGACGGAGGGCGAGCCTCTTTCCAGGAGTCGCGCGTGTCGCAAGCGCGTGAGCCGTCCACCCCGGAAGGGTGGCCGCTCCATTCCCTGGTTTCCCCTTGCGCCTGGCTGGACCGCCGGTCTCATCACGATCTCGTGGAGCGGAGCGCCGTGGAGCAAGAGCTACCGATCATCCAGATTCGCAACTGCCTGCTGGTGAGCATCCAGACAGAGCTGCACGACCGTCTCGCCCTGGACCTCCAGGCGTCGCTGATGGATCGTGTCCGCACCGTCAACGCCCGTGGCGTCATCCTCGACGTCTCGGCCGTGGAGGTCATCGACAGCTACATCACCCGCATCCTGAACGACATCGGCAAGTCGGTGCGGTTCATGGGCGCCGAGTGCTTCATCGTGGGCATCCGGCCGGCGGTGGCCATGACGCTGATCGAGATGGGGGTCGAGCTCGACTCGGTCCATACCGCGCTCAACCTCGATCTCGCGATGGAGAGGCTCGAGCTGCTGCAATGAAGACCGTCGAGAAGGAGATCGGGGCGATCCTCACGGGGACGATCTCGTCGATCACCCAGCGGAGCATCTTCAACCGCCTGGGAGGATTGGCGACCACCCCGGTCCAGCAGCTCAGCGCCGGCGACCGCGAGACCATCATGCGGGAGCTCGAGAACTCGGTGCGGCTGTTCGCCCGCAGCAACAGCACCCAGCTCATCGCCTCGTGCGCCCGGGCGCTCTCCCCCGGCAGCGCCACAGGCGCGGCGGGCAGCCTGGGCTCGCTGCCGCCCCCCCCCTCCGGCCTCGCGCTGGCGCCGAAGAAGATGCCGATCGAACAGGAGAAGGACATCGCCACCGCCCGCCTCGAGGCGTGGAGCGAGGCGGTGCGGATCGGCCTCTCCAAGTTCGCCTCGGTGAAGGTGGCCACGGCGGTCTCGGAGCTGGCGCGCAACATCGTCTTCTACGCCGGCAAGGGCATCGTCGAGCTGCGCTCGGTCAAGGACGACAAAGGGGTGGCGGGCCTGCAGATCATCGCCTCCGACCAGGGTCCGGGCATCCCGCAGGCGAAGCTGGACGAGATCTGGGCCGGCACCTACAAATCGCAACGCGGGATGGGCAAAGGGCTGGTCGCGGTCAAGAAGCTGGTGGACGTCTTCCACCTCGACACCCGGCCCGGGATCGGCACCACGGTGACCTGCGTGTTCAAGGGGGAACGTTGAGAACCGGTGGCTTCAGCCGTCCGTACAAAGGGCTGTCGATCTGTGGCGACAGCTTCATCATCGAGGAGCGCGACGGGACGACCCTGATCGGCGTGGTCGACGGTCTCGGCCATGGCTACGAGTCGTCGGTGGCGGCCGAGCGCGCGGTCGCGGTGATCCGCGAGTTTGGCGACCTCTCGGTCGGCCCGCTGCTGCTGCGCGTCCACCAGGAGCTGCGCCCCACGCGCGGCGCCGCCCTCGGCCTGCTGAAGGTCGACGAGCGCGGCGTCGGCGAGTTCTGCGGCATCGGCAACATCGAGGTGCAGGCGCTCAACGGTCAGCCGCCGAGCATCTTCTGCCTGGCCGGCATCATCGGCCACAACATGCGCACCACCAAGGTGATGCCGGTGACGATGAAGAACGGTGACATCTACTGCCTGATGAGCGACGGGATCTCCACCCGCGGCAACCTCAAGGGGTGCCTGCCCGGGCCGCCCGAGACCGTGGCGCGGCGGATCGTCGAGCACTGGGGCAAGGATCACGACGACGCCACCGCCGTCATCGTCGGTTTCGGCGACGTGGCGCTGCTCGACGGCGCCGCCACCGTGGCCGCGGCCGCGGGCCACTGAAGTCCGTAATGCACTGCCTTTCCTGGAGGGGACCCGACGGCCATGGCCCGCGATGAACGATCGAATCCGGCGAACCTGATCGCCGGCAAGCACGTCACCTATTTCGAGGAGCCGGACATCATCTACATGCGGTTCAACGGCGCCGCCACCACCGAGGACTCCTTCGAGCTGCTCCGCCGGCAGATCGCCATGGCGGAGGGGCGGAAGACCCTGTTCTTCCTGATCGACGCCGAGGACCTCGACAACATCGCTCCCGAAGGACGCAAGGCGGTGGCCGAGACGCTCAAGGAGATCCCCCTGCGCGGCATGGCCGTGATCAAGGCGCCGCTCAAGGCCAAGGTGGTCACCAAGCTGGTGATCACCGCCATCAACCTGTTCCGCAGAGACTCGAAGCTCAACC
This sequence comes from Thermoanaerobaculia bacterium, assembly GCA_036271335.1. GTDB lineage: Bacteria > Acidobacteriota > Thermoanaerobaculia > Multivoradales > UBA5704 > DATARR01. The sequence goes on along the minus strand of DATBAW010000139.1, from coordinate 4,848 downwards.
CGATCGCGTTCTTCGACACCGAGGAGGAGGGGCGAGCCTGGATCGCCTCCCGGCGCCCGATGTTCGCTTAATTTGAATGGCGAGGAAGAAAAGCATGGCTCAAGATGAGGATCCTCACGTCATCGTAACGTCCGAGCGCCTGCAGTCGGTGATCGAGGCGCTCTCCTACGCGAGCGTCGACGAGTTCGACTCCTGCCTCACCCTTCTCCAGCGCTCAGGGGAGATCAAGGACGAGTTCTCGGAGCTGGAGACGGCGTTTTCCATCTTCGTCGCCGAGCTCGGCGAAGCCAAGTCCGAGCTCAACCGCGCGCTCGCCCAGCAGGAATCGATCAACCGCGAGCTCGAGGCCAAGCTGGAGACCATCGAGGTGCAGCAGGCCGCGATCCGCGAGCTGTCGACGCCGATCATCGAGGTCTGGGCCAGCGTGCTCTGCCTCCCCGTGGTAGGCATCGTCGACAGCCAGCGCAGCGCCGAGATGACCGAGACGCTGCTCGAGACGATCGTCGCGAAGCAGGCGCGGATGGCGATCGTCGACATCACCGGCATCGACGTCATGGACACCAAGACCGCCGACCACTTCATCAAGATGGCGCGCGCGGTGCGCCTGCTCGGCGCCGAGTGCATCATCTCCGGCATCAACCCCGGCATCGCCCAGACGCTGACTCACATCGGCGTCGACCTGACGGGCATCCGGACTCTGCGCAGCCTGCGCGACGCCCTGCAGCTCCATCTGCGGGAGACCGAGCAGCTCGTGGTGCACCAGCACTCCCAACTCGCCCGCAAGCTGTCGGCGGAGTCTTGACGCACGGGTGGCTCGCAGGATTTGACGAAGCGCCGGTCTTTGGCGGTAGACTACTTATCGATTGAGCAACATCTGTAAAGTAATGCCGCCGGTCGAGACCCGCGCTTTCGTCATCCAGGACCGCACCAGCGTCGTGGTGGCAGCCAGCCAGGGGCAGCGGTTCGCGCTCCGTTGCGGCCTGCCCTCCCGGCGCGCCACCGAGCTGGCGATCGTCGTCTCCGAGCTCGCCTCGAACATCGTCAAGCACGGCGTCAGCGGCGAGATCCGCCTCGCCTGGAACCCCGACGTGCCGCCGCACGGCGAGATCACCGTCGAGGCCCACGACGTCGGCCCCCCCATCCACGACCTCAAGATGGCGATGACCGACGGCTGGGACGACCGCGGCCCGATCGATCCCGCCCATTCCCTCCACCGCGGCGGCCTCGGCACCGGCCTCGGCGCCATCGACCGCCTCGCCGACCGCCTCGACTACCGGGAGGAGGAAGGCGGGGGGAAGGTGATCACGGCGCGGTTTTTGGTGCGGTGACCAAGGACCTTAGCGGAGAGGGATCAAGGCTGGCTTCGCGGTCGGCGCCTGCTGGGACGTCAGAGTCGCCAAGAAGGCTTCCTTTCCGCCATGCCCCGCCGCTAGCGCCTGGTTGGGGCAACCTGCAGGATAGTTGCCGCAAGTGGTGAAGATGAAATGGGGTGCGCTCCCAGGGCACGTGCAGGAGTTGCCAGAATTGAGCATGAAATTGGCACAATCCGGATCGCAGTAGGGGAAGACGGCCCTACCAGCACCCGGAGCCAGGAGAGCGGCAAGAACGACGGCGAGGAGGGTGAGCTTGATCTTCATCTTGATCTCCTTGTTCGGTTGAGCGGCCAATTATAATTCATATAAAACTATAATGCAATATTAATAATGAGCAGGAGCCATCGAGCCCGGCGCGAGTGAGGTCGCCAGAGGGGCGGCAAAGCCGTACCGTCCCCCTGGCGGACTGATTCAGTTTTCAAAGAGCGCTCAGTTGAACACCGGGGGCGCGCTCGCGCGCGCCCCCGGCCGATGAGATCTACTTACGACTTCACGGTGCGGTGGGATTGTGGGAGGCCCCGGCTTCGGTCGCGGGGGCGGGTTGCGGCTCCGCCTTCCCGGCCGCGTCCGTCGCATGGGCCGTCTGCACCTCGGGCGCGGGCGGCGGCGGGGTCGGCGTCTTGGTCCGCTTCACCTTCCGGCTGCGGGACGGCGGGATCTTGTACTCCGCCAGCACCTCGCTGCGCGAGCCGAGACGGCTGGTCACGAAAGCGCGGAGCATGCGCGCCGCTTCCCGCCCCTCGTCCAGGACGTCGCGGAGCTGTTCGGTCGTGCCCTGGCGGCTTCCCGCGAAACCCTCCTGCTGGAGCTTGAGATTCTTGCCCTGCTCCAGAAGCGTCTGCAGGGCCTCCCTGGCAGGCTCGGCCCCAGGCAACGAGGCGGAATTGCGGTCGACGGCGGCGATGAGCCCCTCCCAATCGAGGAAGCTCGCGGCGTAGGTGGACTGATTGGCCATTTCACTCTCCTTTGGGGGCGCTCCTGGACCTCCATGGCCCCGGAAGAAACGGTTCGTTTCTGCCCCTGCCTTAGTGTACGGAAGAGGCTGGCACTCTGTCTATAGTTTTTTGCTGAATCGGAATTTTTGCTGCTCGTAACGGCCCGATAAATACCGATAAGCTCCCTCGCAATTGGCTGACGGAGCCATTCGATGGCTCAACTAGGGAGCATAGCCGAGCAGCTGCAAGGCGTAATTGGACCGTTGTGGGAGATAACTGGCCAGCTATGCCGCGTAGCGGTCCAGTTACGCGGCATAACTAAGCAAGGATGCCGCGTGGTTGCGCAGCGATGCCAAATCGCTGGACCGCCGAACGGCATCGTCACTCCGCTGCGTGGCACCCTTGGACGGAGGAGCAGCGTAGTCAGACCGCTGTGCGGCGCGGCCGCCTAAGCGAGGTCGGCGCGGTAGGGCGCGAGGGCGGCGACGAAGGTGGGGGGCAGGGGGATCGGCCGCAGGTCCTGGCGCGCCACGGCGACCAGCACGGCGTGCCCCTCGGCGGTCAGCTCGCGCTCTCCAGTCCCCTTGCGCACTTCGAACTGGAGGCGCAGCGACGAAGTGCCGACCTTCGAGATCCACATCTCGACGTCGAGGTGGTCGTCGAGCACCGCGGGACGGCGGAACTCGAAGTGGAGCTGCGCGCGCGGCAGCCAGAAGTCGAAGGCCTCGAACAGCTCGGAGAACGGGTAGCCGACCGCCCGGAAGAGCTCGGTCTCGGCGATCTCGAAGAAGCGCACGTAGGCGCCGTAACAGATGATCCCCGCCAGGTCGACGTCGCTCCAGCGGACGAACTCGCCGATCCGGAAGCGTCCCGGAGCCGGAAGCGGCGCGGTGTCCTGCGTGGTGGTGACGGCGTCCATCGGTCAGGCCGCCTTCTTCCGCCCCTCGCCCTCGCGGCCGCCCGCGTCCTTCCCCTGCTCCTGCGCGTACAGGGGGAGCCGCACCGAGACCAGCAGGCCGAGGAGGGCGAAGGCGGCGCCGTAGAGGAGCGCTTTGCGGTTGCCGTCGGTGGTGGCGACGCGGCGAGCGGCGGTCATGGCGTCGCGGGTGGCCGGCGGCAGGCGGTCGAAGAGGCCGTTGGCGCCGAAGGCGAGGTTGGAGGACTGCTTGCGGATCATCTGGTCGATGCCGGCCTTGGCCTCGGCGGGGATCTGCGGGCTCGACTTCACCGTCGCCTGGAGGTCGCCGACGATCGAGGTCAGCAGCACCGAGCCGATGACCGCCGCGCCGAGCGTCAGGCCGATCTGGCGGAAGGTGTTGGTGACGCCGGACGCCTCGCCCGCCTCCTGCACCGGCACCGACGAAAGGGTGAGGTTGTTGATCTGCGACATCACCAGCCCCATCCCGATGCCGTAGAGGCAGAGGCCCGGGATCAGATATCCCAGCGGGGTGTCGACGCCGAGCGCCCAGCGCAGGGCGAGCAGCGCGACGACGTTGATCACCAGCCCGGTCTGCACCAGCCGCTTGTGCGGCACCCGCTTGGTCAGCGCCGCGGCGGCCGGCGAGACGATGAACAGCATGATCGACATCGGCACCAGCGTCAGCCCGGTGTGGAAGGCGTCGAGGTTCCGCACCGATTGCAGGAACACCGGCAGCGAGAAGATGACGCCGTTCTGGCCGAGCATCATCACCCCGACGACCGAGGCGCCGGCCACGAAGCCGCTGTTGCGGAAGATCTTCAGCGACACCAGGGGCATGCCGCCGCCCGCCTCGACGTGACGCTCCCAGAGCACGAAGCCGGTGAGGATCAGCAGGCCGAGGAGGATCGCGAACGGCACCACCGACAAGCCGCCGAGCTCGAGCTGGTAGCCGCCGGCCGCGAACGGCTTGAGGGCATGGATCCAGCCGTAGGACGACGCCTCGATGATGCCGAAGACGACCGCGAACAGCCCCAGCGCCGAGAGCAGCACGCCGACGTAGTCGATCGTCCGCCGCTTGGCCGCCGGCTCGTCGCCGATGATCAGGGAGCCGAGCAGCAGCAGGGCGACGACGCCGACGTTGATCCGGAACCCCCAGCGCCAGCTGTAGTGGGTGGTGAGGAAGCCGCCGAGGATCGGTCCGACCGCCGAGGCCGCCGCCGCGATGCCCCCCCAGATGCCGAAGGCGATGGCGCGGTCGTGGCCGCGGTACTTCGCCACCAGCAGGGAGGCGGTGGCCGGCATCATCATCGCCGCGCCGATCCCCTCGACGATCGACTCGCCGAGGATCAGCACCGGCACCGACTGGCTGATCGAGGCGATGAAGGAGCCCACGGCGAAGAGGAGCGCGCCGAGCATGAACATCTTCTTGCGGCCGAAGATGTCGCCCAGCCGACCGCCGGTGACGGTCAGCGCCGCCAGCGTCAGCGAGTAGGAGGAGATCACCCACTGGAGGCTCTGCAGCGTCGTGTGCAGCTCGCGGATCAGCGTCTCCAGGGAGACGTTGAGCAGCGTGGTGTCGATGATGATGATGGCGAGCGCCAGCGAGAGGACCATCAGGGGC
>DATBAW010000138.1:0-1872 GCA_036271335.1 Thermoanaerobaculia bacterium | reverse complement strand
CAGCATGTAGCGCGCGGCCCGTTTCTTCATCAGCGGGCTGTTGGTGTTGGCGAACGTGTGCAGAACGTGGCGCTGGGCGCTGGTGAAGGTCCCCTGATAGCTGGGCTCCTCCTTGCGCTTGAGCGCGCGCCGCGTTTCCTCCGGGGTGTATCCCGCATAGACGGGCACGGTCGGCTGCTCGTCCGTGAACAGGATCCAGTCGCGCTCCTTCTTGGGGAGATCGCGCCAGGGGCGGTCGACGTCGTAGCCGAGAGTGACCAGGATGTCGCGCAGGTTCTGCCCATGCCACGCGGGCGGCCAGGCGGCGACGGCGCGCTCACGGATGGTCAGCGAAGGGTCGGGCACCATCGAGGCCTCGGTCACCTCGTAGATCCGGCCGAGCCCATGGCAACGGGGGCAGGCCCCCTCGGGCGTATTCGGCGAGAACGACTCCGCGTAGAGCAGCGGCTGGCCACGAGGATAATCGCCGGCCCGCGAGTAGAGCATCCGCAGCAGGTTGGAGAGCGTGGTGACGCTCCCCACGGACGAGCGGGTGGTCGGCGAGCCGCGCTGCTGTTGCAGGGCCACGGCCGGCGGCAGGCCGTCGATCTCGTCGACCTCCGGCACCGCCATCTGGTGGAACAGGCGGCGGGCGTAGGGAGAGACCGATTCGAGGTATCGCCGCTGCGCCTCGGCATAGAGCGTTCCGAAGGCCAGCGACGACTTGCCCGACCCCGAAACCCCGGTGAACACCACCAGGGCGTCGCGCGGGATCTCGAGATCCACGTTCTTCAGGTTGTGCTCGCGGGCGCCGCGGACGCGCACGAAGCCGGGGTGCGTTTCGTTTTTCATGATGGTGGTGTCCGGCTTACCGCCGGACGGCTCTACAGGTCTGGCAAGATCGGTGCCTGCCCCCAGGCGCGGATGGTAGCGCAGGAAGGCCGCCGCCTGGATCGGGATGTTCGCGGACTGCGACCCCTGTGATAGCTTTCTGGACAGATCTGCTATCCGTCTATTGAGGGACATCGAAGATGGAAAACACGACAAGTCGCCAACGGATCGTGGCTATCGTTGCATTCGCTGCGCCCATCCTCTGGCAAATGTATGCGGTCGTTTCAGCCTTCAGGCAAGCACCCGCCCTCAAGAAACTCTTGTCAGGCCTTGGCGATGAGATCCCTCTGGTCACTCAATACTTTTACGCCTTGTATCCCTTCTGGTGGCTAGCCCCAGTGATCTTCGCGGGGCTCTCCCTTGACGTCCTGCGACGTCACGATCCGCCTCTGGTCTACTTCTCATCCGTCCTCGTGGCCTCGGTGATTTCGTCGCTCGTCCTGCATGCCTGGCTCTACGAAGCCTTCTTTGCTCCGCTCTTCTCGATCCTCGATAAGATCGGGTGACTGAAGGATGGCCTGGCGTCCCGTTTCAGGCTGAAACCAAGGGGAGACAAAGGATGTCCATTTACAACCTCAACCTCAACATCAATCAAAGCGATCTCGAGAATTTGACGTCGTCCGGCTCCAACATCGTGATCGGCAAGCAGATCGGTGCGCAGAACGTGGCGTGGATCGTGTTCAGACCGTTGTCGGTCAATTCCGTGAGCTGGGTGGAGGAGTATGGAATTTACGTCTCGAACACGCCGCTCCAGGACGGGGCGACGATCGTGCAGACGTCCAATATTCCCGCATCGCCGGGGACGAAGTACGCCCTGAGTGCCTCCGGCACTTTGATTGCCCAGGGCGGCGGCGCGCCCGCGGGCTGCTATAGCGTCTCCAACCAGAACTACACTACGGGCTCCAGCTCGACGGTCGGCCTGTCTCAGAGCGCCAGCGTGAACGGCTCCCAACTCAAGGGCAACGCGGCATCGGCGGCGACGGTGCTCTTTCAGACCACCAC
>DATBAW010000137.1:0-2632 GCA_036271335.1 Thermoanaerobaculia bacterium | reverse complement strand
AGGGTGAGGTCCTCCATGTGGAAGACCTCGCCGATCTTTTTGATCGTGGTGCGGCCGTAGACGTCGGGCCAGAGCTCCTTGGGGATCGGATTGAGCCAGGCGGTGTGGCGGAAGCGGTCGCGCAGGCGTTCGAGCCAGCGCAGGCTGGGCTCGGTCTCCTCGTCCCCGAAGTAGATCGAGCCGCTGGGATAGACGAGCTCCTCGAGGGCCATCGAGGCGTCGCCCACGATCAGCACGCGGGTGTCCTGCGAGCGCCGCAGCAGCTCGGCGGTGGGGAGGGGGTGGCGGCGCTGGGCGTCCTTGTAGACCGAGCCGTAGATCGTGTTGTGGAAGAAATAGGTGTGGCAGCGCTTGATGCGGTCGCGCACCTTGGCGAAGAGCATCCGGGTGAGCTCGACGTGGGGGAGCATCGAGGTGCCGCCGTTGTCGATCAGCAGCACCACCTCCAGGCGGTCGAGGAGGTCGCGGCGGAAGACGAGGTCGATCTCGCCGCCGTTCCTGGCGCTCTCGTGGATCGTGGCGTCGAGGTCGAGCTGGTCGCGCGGACCGGAGGGGGTGAGCTTCTTGAGCGACGTCAGCGCCTGCGCGAGGTTGCCGCCGCTCAGCGCGTTGGCGTCCGAATAGTCGATGTACCGGCGCTCGCCGATCACCTTGCTGGCGGAGAGCTTCCCTCCCTGGCCGAAGACCCGCACGCCCCCCTGGGAATTGCCCGAGTGGCCGAAGGGCGAGTTGCCGCCGGTGCCCACCCAGCGGCTGCCGCCGTGGTGCTCCTCCATCTGCTTGCGCACGGTCTCCCAGAACCGTTTCATCAGCTCGCCCGGCGGAAACGTCCAGAGCGCCTGCGGCGGCAGCTCGCCGCGGCGGACCGCCTCCTTCAGCCACTGCCGGAACTGCGGCGTGTTGAGCAGCTCCGGGTCCCCCTCGGCCACCCGCGGCAGGTCGATGCCGTAGAAGTGGAAGGCGAAGGCGCGCTCGTAGGCGTCCATGTGCTCGACGCGGCGGACGAAGCAGAGGCGCGCGAACAGGAAGAGCGAATCGAGGTCGGGCGCCAGCCCCTTCTCCATGCCGGCATAGAAATCGATCGTGTCGGTCAGGCTGGCCGGCACGCCGTAGTCGCGCAGCAGGAGGATGAAGCCGTCGAGGAACATGCGGTCACCGAAGCTGAGGCTCCCCCGAATTCGCCCAAAGCGGGTCTTGGGAGAGCAAGGCCAAACGCCGTTGCAGAGAGTCTAGCAGAGGGCCGAGGAGGCTGATGAGCTCGCAATCCGGCGGCATGAGGTACCAGGATTTCACTCTTCAGGTTGTCCCCCGGCTGGCGGGCCGGTACATGGTCTACGCGCAGAGCCAACAGGGAGAGGGGAAGGGACCCTTCACGCCGCCATCGGTGTGGCGCTGGGATACCGCCTCCAGGTCGCCGCGAGACGTGAAGCCGTGGGCCGGGCAGACGAGCGGAGTGATGGCCAACGGCGACCTGCTTTTCGAGGCGCTCTTTCCGCCGGAGGTCCTGCGCCTCTATGAGCGCAGCCTCGAGCAGGCGAAAGCATGCGCGGCGACCGGCCTGCGCCTCAAGTTGATGCTGGATCCGAGCGACCCCGACCTTGAGGGTCTCCTGGACCTTCCCTGGGAAGCTCTTCGCCAGCCGGGCACGCCGAACTTCCTGGCTTTGAGCCGCTACCACTCGATCGTGCGGTATCTGATGGTTCCGCGCCCCGTACAAGCTACGGCGCGCCCCCGCGTCCTACGGATTCTCAGCCTGGCAGTCAGCCCCCGCGGCTTGCCCCCACTGGACCTGGCCCGCGAACGCCGGAATCTCGCGGCGGCGTTCGAGAAGGCGAGCGGCATCGAGCTGGTGGAGGCCGCGGCTCCGACGTTGAAAGGTTTGCGCCAAGAGTTGCTCGCCCATGAGTGCCACTGTTTCCATTTCATCGGGCACGGCAGCTTCGAAGCGAAGGCCGGCGGAGGCGTGCTCTATCTCGAAACGGAGAACGGCCAGGCCCGACCCGTTTCGGGAGAGGAGTTGGCGAATACGCTCGCCGGATTCCCCAGCCTTCGTCTGGTGGTCCTGAATGCCTGTAAATCCGCCAGGAATTCTGAGGCCGCAGGAGTTCCGGGCTACATTCCGTTCGGCGGGGTGGCAACCGCGCTTGTTCAGGGCGGCCTCCCCGCCGTCATCGCAATGCGGTCCTCGATCTCCGACCCCGCCGCCATCGCTTTCAGCGAGACGTTTTATCAACGCTTGACTTCAGGCGATCCGGTAGACGCCGCCATAGCGGAAGGTCGCCAGGCGATCTATGCCGCGACGGATTCCGCCGCGAGGGAGAGCCACGAATGGGGTGCTCCGGCCCTTTTCATGCGGACGACGGCCGGTGAGCTCTTTCCCACCAAAGACCTTCCGCCGGAAAGATATCCGCAGCGGTCCTGGTGGTCCGGCTGGCTGATGGCTCTGGTGCTGATGACGGCACTCGTTACAGGTGGATGGTACTGGCGTGTCGGATACCTGAACCAGTCTGGATCCACCCTTCTCTTGAGAGGCGACAAAAGCGAGGCGCAAACTAAATTTCAAGAGGCGCTACGGTTAGCGCCGCGGTCGTCCAGTGTCCATAACAATCTGGCTGAAGAAGAAAGATTGTCG
>DATBAW010000136.1:0-25964 GCA_036271335.1 Thermoanaerobaculia bacterium | reverse complement strand
ACACCTCGGTCGGCACCTCGGCGACGACGTCGTTCGCCGACTCCGGTCTGACCTGCAACACCGCGTACTTCTACGTGGTCCAGGCCTCCAACGGCACCTGCGCCTCGGGCAACTCGGCTCAGGGCACGGGCACCACCTCGGCTTGCAGCACCGGCTGCACCACCCACACGCAGTACAGCAACACGTTCGATACCGGCACCGGCCTGTCCGACTGGACCAAGGGCACCTTCGTCACCGGTGGTGCCACCACCAGCTGGCGCGGTATCCAGGCCTGCACCCCGACGCACAGCGGCGCTGACATCTTCCGTTACGGCGGCACGTCCTGCACGGCGGCGTACGCCAACAACGACTTCAGCTTCGCGCAGCCGAAGGGCGCGACCGGCATCACGATTCCCGCCGGCGCCACCACCAACCGCCTCTCGTTCTGGCATCGCCGGAGCTACGAGAGCGGCTTCGACGGCGGCACCCTGACGGTCTCCATCGACGGCACGAACTACTTCTTCGTGCCCGCCACGGCGATCCTCTCCGGTACCTCCTACAACGGCACGATCAGCACGGCCTGCCCCCCGACGGGTGCCGGCGGCGCCTCGGCCTTCACCGGCGCTTCCACCACCATGACCAACACCACGGTCAACCTCGACGCGGCCTGCGTCGCGGCGGGTGGCACCAGCTGCGCCGGCCACACGGTCTGGATCGGCTTCACGTCGATCACCGACTGCTCCACGACCAGCACCGGCTGGTTCCTCGACGACGTCACCGTGACCTCCTGCTTCTAAGGACTTCACGCTGACCCGTCGGTAGACGGCGCCCCTTCCCCTCGCGGGGGAGGGGCGCTTTTCTTTTGTAACCCTTAGTTCGAATTACAGGAGAGCGCCGAGCCGCGCGAACACCCGCTCGAGATCGGGCTGTTCCGTCAAGACCGGCAGGAGGGGATCGTCCTGCCGCTGGCGCAGCCGCTGTGGAACGGTTTTCAGCGTGAAGGCGCGGACGTCGAGTCGATCGTCGACCTCGCTCCAGTCGAGAGGCGTCGAGACGGAGGCCGCCGGCACCGGCCGGGCGCAGTAGGGGGCGGCCAGCAGCTTGCCGCGGCCGTTCTGCAAGGCGTCGACGTAGACCCGGCCCCGGCGGGCGGCGATGGCGCGCGCGGTGGTGGCGATCGCCGGCAGGCGCGCCACGATCACCCCGGCCAGCAGCTCGGCGAGCTGCTTCACCGGCTCGTGCGGGAGCCATCCGCCCATCGGCAGCAGGACATGCAGGCCGCTGCCGCCGCTGGTTTTGAGATGGCAGGGGATCCCGATCTCCTCGCACAGCTCGCGGATGGCGATCGCGATGCGGATCACGTGCGCGAACGGCGCCGTCTTCGGATCGAGATCCAGGATGCACCAGTCCGGACGGTCGAGAGCGCCGGCGCGCGCCGCTCCGATATGAAAGGGGATCGCGCCGAGATTGACCAGAGAGAGCAACCCCTCGACGTCGTCGCAGAGCAGGTATTCGATCTCTTTTTCCGCCTCTTCCGAGCGGATCGTCAGCGTCCGCAGCCTTCCCGAGGCTTTCGGCGGCGCGTTCTTCTGAAAGAACGATTTGCCGGCGATGCCGTCCGGATAGCGGTCGAGCACCAGGGGGCGGTCGCGCAGAAACGGCAACATCCAGGGCGCGACGGCGCGATAATATTCGATCAGATCGCCCTTGGTGATCTTCAGGTCCGGCCAGAAAACCTTGTCGAGATTCGTGAAGGCTGCCGCCTTTTTTACCGGTGCCGTCGCCGGCGCCGGCTCTGGAGCTGATACCTCGACCTCCTCGCGCTCCTCGCCCGGCCGAAAACACTCCTTGGCCGTCTTGTCGTCGCGCAGGCGCAGGAAGACCGGGTGCCGCAGGTTCCCCCCCTCGGTCCACTCCTTGTAGCGCACCTCGACCACCAGCTCGGGCTCGACCCAGGCGGCGCCACGGAGGCCGGGCGTCGGCAGCGGCGCCGTGGCCCGGCGGAGCGGCTCCAACCGGCGACGGAGCTCAGCCTCGGTCTCGCGGTTGAAGCCCGTCCCCACCGTCCCGGCGTAAACCAGCTCCCCGTCCTCCCCCATCACCGCCAGGTGCAGCTTGCGGATCCCTGAGCCGGGCGGCTCGAAGCCGATCACGGCGAAATCCGAGCTCCGGTCGACCCGCACTTTCAGCCAGTCCGCCGAGTAGCCTGCGCGGTAGGGCGAATCGGCGCGCTTGGCGACGATCCCCTCGAGCCCCATGCCGGCGACGGCGGCGTAAAGGTCCTCGCCGCGCTCCGCGATCTCTTCCGAGAGGCGGAGCCATTCACCGCCCGGCGCCACCACCCGGCGCAGGACCGCCTTACGGGCGCTGAGCGGCAGCGGCCGCAGGTCGAAGCCTTCGCAACCGAGGAGGTCGAAGACGAAGAGCGTCGCGGGAGAAGTCGCGGCGGCGTGCCGGGCGTCGGCGGGCCGCGCGCGCAGCCCCCGCCGCTGGAGACGCTGGAAGCTGGGGCGCCCGTCGGCGTCGAGCACCACCGCCTCGCCGTCCAGGACGACGCCGCGGAACGGCAGCGCGGCGACCGCCGCCGCCAGCTCGGGGAAGATGGCGGTCGCGTCGTGGCCGCTCTTGTAGAACAGCCGCGCCTCGCCCGCGCCCCCCGCCGCCACGACGCGAAAACCGTCATACTTGAGCTCGAACACCCAGCCGGGATGATTGAACGGGCGCTCGCGCGTCTCCGGCTTCATCGCCCGCAGGGCCGCGGGATCGATCGCCGACCGTAACGCGCCCAGACGCGCCAGCTCCTCGCCGATCGCGGACGCCTCACCGGTTGCGGAATTACGTGTCCTGGAAGTCGATTTCAATATAGCGCCGTCACGTGGAAAGGTTAAAGATCCGCCCGCAGGTGAATGTTCGGAATCCTTGAGGTCGATTCCCGCTAAATACGCTCCACCATTGGATTTCGATGATATATTACGCCGCATGAGCGCCCGACCTTTCGCCTCCGGAATGATCTCCTTCGGTCTCGTTACGATCCCGGTGAAGCTCTATTCGACGGGAGAGAGCGCGGCTGGCATTCAATTCAACATGTTGCACAAGAAGTGCCGTTCCCGTTTGAAGCAACAATACGTCTGTCCGGTCGATAACGAAGTCGTCGGCCGCGACGAGATGGTGAAAGGTTACGAGTACTCGAAGGGGCAATATGTTCTGTTCACGGAAGACGAGCTCAAGGCGCTGAGCCCGGAGCCGACGAACGCGGTGGAGATCACCGAGTTCGTGCCGCTCGAACAGGTCGATCCGATCTATTACGAGAAGTCCTACTACGTGGGTCCGGACAAGGGGGGCGACCGCCCCTACCGGCTGCTCGCCGAGGCGATGAAGCAGACCAGCCGCGCGGCGCTGGCGCGCTACGTGGCCCGCGGCAAGGATCAGTTCGTGCTGCTGCGCCCCTTCGACGGCGGACTGATCATGCAGCAGCTGCGCTATTCGGACGAGTTGCGGCCGTTCTCCGAGGTGCCGGTCGGCGCCGCCGATCTCAAGGAGCCGGAGCTCAAGCTCGCGGTCCAGCTCATCGAGCAGATCGCCACCGACCAGTTCCGGCCCGAGATCTACGAGGACACCCAGCGCCAACAGGTGCGGTCGCTGATCGAGCGCAAGGTTCAGGGCGAGGAGATCACCGCCGCGCCGGTGGCGGCGCCGAAGGCGCAGGTGATCGATCTGATGGCGGCGCTGAAGGCGAGCCTCGCCGCGGCCAAGCCGTCGCCCGTGAGCGCGGCGAGCACCGCCCAGGCGCCGATCTCGCTCGCCGACCGCAAGCCGCCGAAGCGCTCGCCGCGCACGGCGATCGAGGCGGTTCCCGCCGAAGCCGAGGCGCCGAAGAGAAAGGGCTCGAAGAGATAAGCCGGACGGAGTTACACTGAGGGCGATGAACCGGTCTTCCGCTCTCCAGCAGCCGAGCGAGCCCGACCGCCCGGCGTCCCAAGCGCCTCGCTCCGGAGGCTATTCAACCAAGGACGTCGCCGCCCTGCTCGGCCTCTCCGCCGAGCAGGTCCGTTCCTACGTCCGCGCCGGCTTCCTGTCTCCCCGTCAGGGCCCGCGCGGCGAATATTACTTTTCCTTCCAGGATCTGGTCCTGCTGCGTACGGCCAAGGGATTGCTCGCCGCCCGCGTGCCGCGGCGGCGGGTGCGCCTCGCGCTCCAGAACCTCCGCGAGCAGCTTCCTCGGGAACGCGCCCTCACCGGCGTCCGGATCTCGGCCCAGGGACATCACGTGGTGGTGCGCGACGGCGGCGACGTCTGGAATCCTGAGTCGGGGCAGGCGTTTTTCGATTTCGAGCTCGCTGAGCTGGCGCGGGAGGCCTCGGCGCTCCCCCTGCGCACGCCGCCGGCCGAGGCGCCCGATCAACCTCCGGGCGCGGCGGACTGGTACGAGCGCGCCGAGGAGCTGGAGGCGGACGCCCCGGAGGAGGCGATGGCGGCCTACCGGCGCGCCCTGGAGATCGATCCGCGGCTCGCCGACGCCCATCTCAACCTCGGCCGGCTCCTCCACGAGCGGGGCGAGGCGGCGACCGCCGAAGCGCACTACCGGCAAGCCCTCGCCGCCCGGCCCGAGGACGCGACGGCCATCTTCAACCTGGGGGTCGCGCTCCAGGATCTCGGCCGCCTTTCCGAAGCCACCGACGCCTACGAGTCCGCCATCGCCCTCGACCGCGCGCTCGCGGACGCCCACTTCAACCTCGCCGGCATCTACGAAGGCCTGGGACAGCCCGAAGCCGCCTTCCGGCACCTCCGCACCTACCGCTCATTGACGCAGGGCTGATCGCGCGGGTTCGGCGGCCTGGCTCAAGCCCGCTCAGGCTCCCGGCTTCTCCGGCGGCCTGACCTGCTTCTGGCCGACCAGCGTCATCTTCAGCGACTGCAACACGTCCTTGTACGCCGCCAGCTCCTCGGGCGTCGCCGGCGTCTTCTGCTTGAGCATCGCCACGTAGAGGATGTTGGCGTAGATCGTTCCGGGGTTCAGGAAGGCGATGTCCTGATAAAAATCGTTGGGCTGGGAAAAGAGCTTGCCGACGGTCTCGTACTGAGGGTGCTTGACGTCGAGATCGGTGAGCTCCAGATGCGGGTACCGCTTGCGGTAGTTGGCGATCTCCGACTGCAGGCGCAGCTCGGTGTTCTCGTTGGATTTGTAATACACGCTCACCAGGATCTTGGCGCTCCCGGCACCGGCCGCCTTGGGAGTGAAGAGCATGCTCCCATGGTATTTCTTGGCGGCTTCGGTATCTCCCTGCCAACCTTCCGGGACATGGGCGGCGAGGACGTAGCCGGGCGTGGTGACCGTCACCCTGTCCTTCGGCTCTTCCGGTTTCGGATCTTCGGGCTTTGCGGCGGCCGGCGAGGCCAGGAGCGCGACGGCGACTCCGAGCGCCGCCAGTAGATGTTTGCTGTTCATAGAATCCTTTCAGGCCAAAGCCGCCGGTTCAGACGGCCGCAACGAATTCTAGCCGAGGTCCGCGCCGGATCAGTAGGCGACCGTGATCCGCTGGCGGGCGTGGGTCCCGCGCTCGATCTCGTCGACGAAGGCAACCGCGTAGTCGTCCACCGAGATCCGGCTCTCGCCCTTGTCGTCGGTCAGGAGCTGATCGCCGCCGATCCGGAAGTGCCCGGCCCGCGCTCCAGGCTCGAGGATGGCGGCAGGACTGATGTAGATCCACTCGACTCCCGGGCCGGCACCGCGGAAGAGCTCCAGCGCCTCCGCCTGGGCCAGCGCCTCGGGCTTCCACTCGGCGGGGAACTGGGGCGTATCGACCAGACGGACGCCAGGAGCGCCCTCCAGGCTCCCCGCGCCGCCCGCCCAGACCAGCCTCGCGACGCCCGCGCGCGGCACCCCCGCCAGCAGTGCCCGCGCGGCATCGACGATGTGCCGCGCCTCGCCGTCCCGCCGGCCCGAGATCGCCGCGCCGGCGGCGTCGTGGCCAGCCGCCGCGGCCGCGATCTGCTCGGCGTCCAACGCATCCGCCTTGACGACCCGCACTCCCTCCAGCGTCAGCCGGCCGGGATCGCGGACCACCGCCGTCACTTCATGGCCGCGGCCGAGCGCCTCGCGCGCGACCGTGCCGCCGATCCAACCCGAAGCTCCAAAGATCGCGATCTTCATTTCCTGCTCCTCCTGTTCTCCGGCCGGCAGTCTACCTCCGTACGCCATACGATAGACTCCCGGCCCATGAGAATTCGCGCCGCCGCCCTCTTCACTCTCGGCCTCTGGGCCACCTGCGCAGGAGCTTACGCCGTGGAAGGAAAGTGGACCCCCGAGCAGGTGCTGGAGCACGATCCGAAGTGGCTTCGCGAGCTGGGCCTCGAGATCCCGCCCGACCAGCTGTGGACGAAGGAGGGGGCCGGCCTGCTCGACGCGGCGGTGAAGATCGACGGCTGCACGGCGGGGTTCATCTCCGCGCAGGGGCTGATGATCACCAACCACCACTGCGCCTTCTCGATCCTGCAACAGCACTCGACGCCCGAGCGCG
Source organism: Thermoanaerobaculia bacterium (assembly GCA_036271335.1). GTDB lineage: Bacteria > Acidobacteriota > Thermoanaerobaculia > Multivoradales > UBA5704 > DATARR01. The sequence continues at coordinate 19,467 of DATBAW010000136.1, read as the reverse complement.
ACCTGATCACCCACGGCTTCCTCGCCCGCACGCCCGCCGAGGAGCTCGCCGGAGCCGGCGTCCGCGCCACCATTCCTTACCGCCTGACCGACGTCACCCGCGAGATCGAGGGCGCGGTGCCCGCCGGCGCGGACGACCTCGCGCGCTTCCGGGCGATCGAGCGCAAGCAGAAGGAGATGGTCGCCGCCTGCGAGGCGAGCGAGCATCACCGCTGCCAGGTGGCGGAGTTCGACGGCGGCTTGAAATACGTGCTGGTCGACAGCCTGGAGTTCCCCGACGTGCGCCTGGTCTACGCGCCGCCGGGCGCGGTGGGCGACTTCGGCGGCGAGGTCGACAACTGGAGCTGGCCGCGCCACGTCGGCGATTTCGCGCTGCTGCGCGTCTACGCCGGCCTCGACGGCAAGCCGGCGCCGAAGGCGGACGCCAACGTCGCCTACCGGCCGCGTCACTTCTTCCCGGTCTCGCCGCGCGGCGCCGAGCCGGACAGCTTCGTGATGGTCGCCGGCTATCCCGGGCTCACCTTCCGTTCGTACACCGAGGCCGAGATGCGCGAGCGGGCGGAGCTCTTCTATCCCCGCCGGGCCGAGCTCTTCCGCACCTGGATCGATCTGATGGAGGCGGCGTCGAAGAAGGACGAGGCGGTGCGCATCGCGCTCGCCGACCGCATCAAAGGGCTGGCGAACCAGGAGAAGAATTCGCGCGGCCAGGTGGACGGCATCCGCCGCGGGCACATCCTGGAGAAGAAGACGGCGTCGGAGCGCGAGATCCTCGCCTGGGTGGCGCAGCATCCGGAGCAGCACGACGCCCTGGCCGCCCACGACGAGCTGGCACGCCTCATCGCCGAGCGGCGGCGGACGTGGGATCACGATTTCCTCCTCAACCAGGCGCCCTCAGGCCCGAAGCCGCTCGACCTGGCCGTCACCCTGGCCCGCTGGGCGGGCGAGAAGGCGAAGCCCGACCTGGAGCGCGAGCCGGAGTATCAGGAGCGCAACCGCGAGCGGCTCGGCGAGCGGCTGGAGCGCGATCAGAAACGGCTCGATCCGCCGACCGAAGCCGCGCTGCTCACCGACCTCTTGGTCCGCATGGCAGCGCTGCCTGAGGGGACCCGGATACCGGCCGTCGACCGCTTCCTCGCCGGCGCCCGCGATCCCCAGGCGATCCGCGGCCGGGTGGGCGACCTGCTCGCCCACACCAAGGTCACCGACGCGGCCGAGCGGAAGCGGATGTTCGGCGAGACCGCGGAGCAGCTCCGCGCCCGCCACGATCCGCTGCTCGACCTCGGCTTCGCCCTCGACGGCGATCTGCGCGCCCTCAAGGAGCAGAGCGACCGTTTCAAAGGCGCCGTGTCGCGCCTGCGCCCTCGCTGGCAGCGCGCCGTGATCGCCCACGCCGGCCACCCGGTGGCCCCGGACGCCAACGGCACGCTGCGCGTGGCCTTCGCCCATGTCCAAGGCTACAGCCCGCGCGACGGCGTCTGGATGCGTCCGCAGACGACGGTCGCAGGCGTGGTCGAGAAGAGCACCGGCGAGGCCCCCTTCAACGCGCCCCCCGAGCTGCTGGCGGCGGCGCCTCAGGCGCCGGCGAGCCGTTGGGCCGATCCGAAGCTGAAGGACGTGCCGGTCGACTTCCTCGCCGACGCGGACACCACCGGCGGCAACTCGGGGAGCCCGGTGGTCAACGGCCGTGGCGAGCTGGTGGGGGTCAACTTCGATCGCGTCTGGGAGAACGTGGCCAACGACTTCGGCTATAACCCGGACGTGGCGCGGAACATCAGCGTCGACGTCCGCTATCTGCTCTGGCTGCTGACCAGCCTGCACGGCGAAGCGGCGGCACCGCTGCTGCGGGAAATGGGGGTCCCGGCCCTCTGATCGTCTGGCCTCTGGCCTCTGATAGGCTGGCCTCCCGTGGACACCCCGCTCCTCCGCCTCCAGATCACCCCCGCCGAGGGGGCGGCGTTCGACTACCCACTGCGTAGCGACACCCTGGTCGTCGGCCGCGCCCTCGACGCCGATCTCTCGCTGGCGGACCCCTTCCTCTCCCGCCGCCATTCGCGCTTCTTCCGCGCCGGCGCCGACCTCTTTGTCGAGGACCTGGGGTCGCGCAACGGCACGCTGGTCAACGGCCAGGCGATCGAGCAGGCTACGGCGGTGCGGCCGGGAGACGTGATCAAGATCTCCAACAGCCTGATCCAGATCTTCGCGGACGCACCGGCTCCGATCAAGAAGGCGCCCGAGCCCGAGGACGACTTCCTGGACGGCACCGTCTTCCGTCGCGCCGCCGACCTGCTCGACCGCCAGAGCGCGCCCGCCGCCGCCAACGCCGTGGACCTCCGGCGCTACGCCGAGCGCCTCAAGCTGCTCAATGAGGTGCACCAGGCGCTCGGCCGCTCACTCACCCTGGAGGAGCTGCTGGAGCTGATCCTCGACCGGGCGTTCGATCATCTCCGTCCCGACCGCGGCGCTATTCTCCTCAAAGAAAAGGATGGGCTCAAGGAAAAGGATGGCTATCGGGCGGCGGCCAGCCGCTCCTCGCTGGGCGGCACGGAGGCGCTGACGTTCTCGCGCAGCCTGACGCGCGAGGTGGTCGAGAAGGGGATGGCGGCGATCGTCTTCGACGTCCAGGCGGACGAGCGCTTCTCCGCCGCCGAGAGCATGCTCCTCTCCGGCATCCGCAGCCTGATCGCCGCTCCGCTGCTCGATCCCGACGGGACGCTCGGCCTGATCGTCCTCGAATCGCGCGCCGGCATCCGCCAGTTCTCCGAGGAGGATCTGGAGCTGCTGGTCTCGCTGGCCGCGGTGGCCGCCCTCCACCTGCGCAACCTCGCCCTCGCGATGGAGGCGGCGGAGCGCCGCCGGCTCCAGGAGGAGCTGGCGCTGGCCCGGCGCATCCAGGTGGCCCTCCTCCCCGATTTCCTGCCGGAGGTCCCGGGCTGGGAGCTCTACGGCGGCAACATCCCGTCGCGCGGCGTCTCGGGCGACTATTACGAGGTGGTCACGCGCGGCGACGGGCGCGAGTGCGTGCTGATGGTGGCCGACGTCTCGGGCAAGGGGATGGCGGCCTCGCTGCTCACCGTCTCCCTCCAGGCGCTCTCCATCGGCCCTATCGAGGACGGCCTGCCTCCCGACGAGATCTGCGCCCGCCTCTCCCGCCTCATCTATCGCCGCACGCCCCCCGAGAAGTACGCCACCGCCTTTCTCGGCGTGCTGGAGACGGCGACCGGCCGTCTGCGCTACACCAACGCCGGCCACAACCCGCCGCTGGTGCTGCGCGCCTCCGGCACCGCCGAGCAGCTCGGCTCGACCGGCGCTCCCCTCGGCCTGCTCGATCAGGCGCCCTATCGCGCCGGCGAGACGGTCCTCGGCCCCGGCGACGTCCTCGTCCTGTATACGGACGGCCTCGTCGAAGCCGAGAATCCCGACGGCGAGGAGTACGGTCTGGAGCGCCTCACGACGGTCAGCCTGCGAGGGCGCGCCGAGCCCTGCTCCATGCTGGCGGGGATCCTGGCGCGCGACCTCGAGGAGTTCGCCCGCGGCGTGCCCTTCGCGGACGACCGGACGCTCGTGCTGGCGCGGCGCCTGGAGGCTTGATTCGGGATGGCCGCACGAACGCCGGCGGGCAGAATCGTGGCGATCCTGCCGGCCGCCGGCAGCTCCCGGCGGATGGGTTGCCCGAAGCTCCTCCTCCCTTTCCGCGGCGGCCCGCTGGTGGCGGGAGTGGTCAACGCCTGCGCGGCGGCGCTCGCTCGATCTGGAGGTTGCCGTCGACGACGCAGGGGTGACGCAGGACGTGGATACGCCGGAAGATTACGAACGGTCGGCTCTCTGCTAGCATGGAAGTCAGGAGGCACCTGTGGACGATCCGATTATTTATCACCCCGCCGAGAATCCCACGTTTCACGATCTGGATTTCCTGGCGGGGACCTGGAGCGAGGCTGATGCCGCCGAGTTCGATAAGGCGACGGCGAGTCTCCGAAAGGTGGACGAAGAGCTCTGGCGTTGAGAAACCTTTTGCTCGACGTCGTCGGGAAGACCCATCGAGCCCGCGCGGCAGGAATTGCGGTTGATCGTAGGGCTTGTAGAGACGTTCCCAGCCCGTCCACGACACCGCCCGGCAGACCACGGAGACGGCGGGACGTCTCCGCCGAAGCATATCCAGCTCCCTCTACCACTGCCTGCGAGAGGACAACCAGGGCGACCGCCTTGACCGAGCGTCAGCCTGCCCAGGAGAGATTTGCCGTCATCGACGTCCAGCCCTCCGCTGGAGACGTCCCGCCGTCCCCGTGGCCTGCCGGGCGGTGTCGTGGACGGGCTGGGAACGTCTCTACAAGCCCTACGATCAGAGACCGAATTTTTCTGCGGCGCAGATTCCTGAACGGCTTCCCCCGCTGAGCCGCCGGAAAATCACCCTTCCCCTATGGAATCTCCCAAGGTGACCCCAGCGCCCCACCCCCTCATCATCGGCCACCGCGGCGCCAGCGGCTACCGGCCCGAGCACACGCTCGCGTCGTACATCCTGGCGATCGCGATGGGCGCCGATTTCATCGAGCCCGATCTGGTGTCGACGAAAGACGGCGTCCTGATCGCGCGGCATGAGAACGAGATCTCGGAGACCACCGACGTCGCGAGCCGTCCCGATTTCGCGACGCGGAAGGCGATCAAGCGGATCGACGGCCACGAGGTCAGCGGCTGGTTCACCGAGGACTTCACGCTCGCCGAGATCAAGACGCTGCGGGCCAAGGAGCGCTTGCCGTTCAGGGACCAGTCCTTCAACGGCAAGTTCGAGGTGCCGACCTTCGCCGAGGTGCTGGCGCTGGCGCACCGGATGAGCGCGGAGACCGGCCGCACGATCGGTGTCTATCCGGAGACCAAGCATCCGACCTATTTCCGCTCGCTCGGCCTGCCGCTCGAGCCACTCCTCCTTCTCGAGTTGAAAGAGGCTGGATATAGCGGCAGGAAAGCACCGGTTTTCATCCAATCTTTCGAAGTGGAAAACCTGAAAGAGCTGCGGAAGTCGACCGATCTCCCGATGATCCAACTGCTCGACGATCAGGGGCAGCCCTGGGATTTCGCCGTCGCGGGCGACACCCGGACCTATCAGGATCTCGTCACTCCCGCGGGCCTCGCCGAAATCGCCACCTACGCCGACGGCATCGGCCCGAACAAGCGCATGATCGTCCCCGCGGGACCGGACGGCCGGCTTCTCCCTCCGACCTCCCTCGTGGCCGACGCCCATCGCGCCGGGCTGCTCGTCCACCCCTGGACCTTCCGCAGCGACGGCGCCTTCCTGGCGCCGGACTACGAGGGCGATCCGGAACGCGAATACAATCAGTTTTTCGCGATCGGCGTGGATGGTCTGTTCAGCGACTTTTCCGACACCGCCGTTCACGCTCGCAACGCGGAGAGGAGCCAGCGATGAGCCTGGAAGTGCACAACGACGAAGCGGCCAGGAAGTTCTACGTCACGGTGGAGGGCCACGAGGCGACGATCCAGTACGCGAAGAGTGGCGACGTCTACAACCTCGAGCACACCTTCGTCCCCGAGCAGCTGCGCGGCCACGGCGTCGCCGACCAGCTCGTGCACGGGACCCTGGAGGAGATCCAGCGGCAGGGAGCCAAATTCATCCCCACCTGCCCGTATATCCAGGCGTTCCTCAAGCACCATCCCGAATACCTGGAAGGGGTTGGACACGTAGGCGGAGACTGAGCACGCCCGCGCCGCCATCCCCGTCCCGCAGCCGGGCGAAGCCAGGACGCTGACTCGGGAAGCCAAGTGCCGGCTCGGGAAGCCAGGATTGCGGCCGGGGAAGGGAGACGGATCTCCACCCTGGCCAGAGCGGCCTGCGTCCTGAGAATTCAGGTCTTCATCCTGAGCAGGATCGGGACCGTCCTGGCGAGGATGGCCTGTTCCTGAGAAGGACGGGCGCGACCCTGGCAAGACGGGAAGACATCCTAGCCAGGAAGGCGACAAAGGGGAGCGTACCGGCCGTCAGGCGCCACTCAGGCTACCGCGCAGGTCGAAAAGCTGAATACGTAGGCCCGCGTCCCCACTCGCGGGAAGCGCAGCATCAGGCGCCGCCGCCGGAACCGCTCGGAGTCGATCAGGCGCACCATCCTCCCCCGTTCCCAGAGGGCGAAAGTCCGGCCGTCCCGCTCCACCACGTCCGCTCCCCGTTCCGCCCTTGCGACCGGACCGCCATCCACTTCGATCTCCAGCTCTCCCGCCGGCGCCAGCACCAGGTTCACCCCCGCCGCATCGCAGATCAGCTCGAGCTCCGCGCCGGCCTCGCGGGTCTCCAGATATTCGGCCTCGTGGAGCCAGAGGCCGCGGGCGCTGAACATCCCTGGCGGCGCCGGCTCGCCCGCGGCGTGGCGCACCTCCTCGCCGGGACGATAGCCCTCGGCCGCCAGCAGGCGGCCGCGATGGAAGCCGACGTGAGTCTCGCGGGTCGCCGGATGGCAGACGGCCCCGGGACGGTCCTCGGCGCGCACCGGTTCGAGGAGGTCCGGCAGCGGCGCGCCGTCCCCGGCCTCGCGCAGCAACCGCTGGATCATGTCCTCGGTCTCGCCGTAGCCTCCCTCGCCGTAGCGCTCGTAGCGCAGATAGCCCCGGGCGTCGATCAGGTAGTGGGCAGGCCAGTAATGATTGGCGAAACGCTCCCAGTTCGCCCGGCCGGCGTCGAGCAGGACGGGATAGGGAATGCCTTCGTCCCGCACCGTCGCCGCGACCAGCACCGGATCGGCGGAGAGCTCGAATTCCGGCGTGTGGATGCCGAGGATCACCAGTCCGCGATCGGCGTAGCGAGCGTGCCACGCCTTGAGGTAAGGGAGTGTGCGCAGGCAGTTGACACAGGTGGATTCCCAGAAGTCCACCAGCACCACCCGGCCGCGCAGGGAGCGCAGCGACAGCTCCGGCCCCTGGATCCAGACGCCGGGCGCCAGATCGGGAGCGCGCAGGGGAACGGAGATCGGCGGCACGATGGGGAGGAAGAGGAAGATGCAGGGGCGGCCCTGTGTGGCCGCCCTGGCGCGGAGAACAAAAGGGCGGCCATACAGGGCCGCCCCTACCGGTTCTAGTGGACCGTGACCTGCTGGTTGTACGTGTTGCGCGTCGAAGACGCGAGGTAGACGTTCCAGTAGGCGGTGGTCGCCTTGGTGCCGTTGTTCTTCAGCGAGATCGTCTCGGAGTTGCCGTTCCCGGTGGAGCTGGCGACGGGGTTTTTCGTGGAGCAGTTGCCGAAGCCGGCGAGATCGACGTCACCGTTGTTGCCGTTGAAGCTCAGCGTGACGGTGACGGTCTTGTGGGCCGGCACCGTGATCTTGTACCAGTCGGTGTCGTTCACCTTGACGATGCGGTTGGCCAGCTTGCCCGCACCGACGACGCGCGCCTTGGCGCAGGTGTCGTTCTGCTCGGAGCTGTCGTCCGTGCCGCCGGCCAGCGACTTCTTGATCTTCGGATAGGTGGAGAAGAACGAGCCGTAGCAGTCGAAGCGGTCCGCCGCGCTGGCGTCGCAGGACGAGGGGCCGAAGAAGAGCTGGCCGTAGAGCTGCTGGGTGTCCGCCCGGTAGATGCCCGAGCCGGAGGAGCCCCCCTCGGTGACGCCGTCGGTCCAGGTGGTCCGCACCAGCTGCAGGCCGTTGGTGCCCTGGAAGTCGAAGCAGGCCGAGTTGTCGTCCTTGAAGCCGAAGCTGATCCGCTTGAAATCGGCGGCCGGGTGATGGATGGCCACCGCGTCCGTGCCGTCGGGCACGGCCTTGGCGGTCCAGCCAACCCAGTAGAGATTGTCCGGCAGGCCGCCGAGAACCATCAACAGGGTGTAGTCGGAGACCGGGCTGGTGGATACCAGCGCCGCGCCGTTCGACCGCGGCAGGCTGCTGACCGACGGCGGATTCCCGTTGCACGTGGAGGTCTGGTAGAACCAGAAGAACTCGGCCGACGACGCCGAGCTCTGCGAGCTGATGCAGTGGTTGGCGGTAAGAAAGTAGGGAGTGAAGTCCTGAATGGTGTCGTTGAGGAGCTGGCCGGAGCAGAAGAAGCTGCCGCCGTCTTCGACGAAGTCGATGCCCGCGACGCCGTGGGAGACGTTCGCCCATTCCGGATAGCAGGTCACGTCGTTCTCGCAGGAGCCGGCGGCATCCTTGACGGGGATGAGGCTGCGGGCGACCTTGTCCACCGGATCGAGGTAGTAGTGCTGGAGGCTGTCCACCGTGAACGGCAGCGCGTCTCCGGCGCCGGCCGGCGCGAGATACTCGATCCGCGCGCGCTCGCCGAAGAGCGAGCCGGTCCAGAAGTCGCTGCTCGCCACCTCGGAGGCCTGATGAAGCTCGAGGCCCCGCTCGGGATCGAAGCGCGGGTTGCCGCTCTTGGCGACCCCCGGGGCCGCGCCGTCCGGCGAATAGATGGCCAGCTCGGCGCCGGCCGGCAGGTTGACGTTCTTGAAATGGAGACGCAGGCCGAGGGCATCGGTGGAGGCGATGTCGGCCACCCACAGACGGCCGCCTCCCGCCACCTCGTACCAGTTGCCGTTGCCGGCGGAGATCTGGACGCTACGGCCGACGCCGAAGCGGAGGGCCTTCACCAGCCCCTGCTTCTGGGAGCGGGCGTCCTCCTTGAGAAGGGCGTCCTTGTCCATGGCCTGGAGACGGACCTCCGGCACGGTGCCCAGAGTGACGTTCGCCCGCTCCGAGGGCGTGGCGCGCACCGCCTTCTGGGCGCGGCTCGCGGGCCCCTGGACGCCGAACGTCTCGTCGGCAGGCTGGGCGGCCCAACCGGTCGCGCTCGCCGCCACCAGGGCACCGAGCCCGATCGCCAGCGCGAGCCGTCCCGCCTGACGCCTGGGTGTGAGGAACCTGTTCATCCTGATCTCCTTTCGAGATGCTGCAGGGCGCCGGTCGCCGGCGCGCGCCTGTACGGATGGCGAGCGCCGGCGGCGACTGCCGCCGTCGATAGCTGGCATTTTACCACTGCGCCATGGCGCGGCCTATCGAATCGCCACCGTCATGTCGTATTGGTTGCGGGTGTCGGACGCCAGATCGACCCGCCAGGAGACGACCGCCGGCTGGGCGCGCCGGTTGGTGAAGGTGATCTGCTCGCCGTCCTTCACCCCCGCCGAGGTGGCGACAGGAGCGCCGCCGCAGGTCGTGAACGCCGCCAGATCGATGTCGCCGTCGGCGTTCTGGAAGGCGAGCCGGACGCTCACCGTCTTGCCGGCCGGCACGCTGATCGAATACCAGTCGGGGGTGCCGATCTTGACGATGCGGTTGCGCAGGGTGCCGGCGCGCACGGCGCGCGCCTGGGCGCAGGAGCCGTTCGGCGCCGAGTTGTCGTCCGAGCCCTGGCGCAGCAGGTTCTTGATCTGCGGGTAGGTGAAGGCGAAGGCGCCGAAGCAGTCGTAGGTCACCTTGCCGCACGCCGAGGGGCCGTCCGAGAGCTGGCCGAAGAGCTGGTGCGTGTCGTCGCGGAAGATCCCGGAGCCCGAGGAGCCTGGCTCGGTCGGACCGTCGGTCCAGCTGATGCGGATCAGATCGGGGTTCTCGCTCTGGCAGGCCGAACTGACATCCTTGAAGCCGAAGCTGATGCGCTTGAAGTCCCCTCGCGGATGCTGGATCACGGCCGCCGGCGTGCCGTTGGCGACCTGGGCGGCGGTCCAGCCCGACCAGTAGAGCCCGGCCGGCAGCGCCCCCTCGACCATCAGCAGCGAGAAATCGGACGCGCGGCTGCTGGCCAGGAGCGTCGTCCCCACCGAATGCGGCACGCTCCGCAGGCTCGGCGGCGCGCCGTTGCAGCGGGCGGTCTGGTAGAGCCAGTAGATCTCGGCCGTCTTCGCCTGCGCCGCGGTGCCGACGCAATGCTGGGCCGTCAGCCAGTAGGGGGTGAGATCGTGCGCCTGGTCGTCGAGCAGCTCGCCGGTGCAGAACAGCGAGTTCTTGTTGATGACGCCGACGCCGGAGACGGCGCGCGCCGTCTGCGCCCATTCGGGATAGCAGGTCACGTCGTTATGGCAGGCGCCCGCCGCCTTGCCGGTAAGGCCCGCGGCGAGCTCGGCGACCGGATCGCGATAGAGATGCTGGAGGGCGTCCACCGCGAACGGCAGCTCACGGCTGTCCATCGGGGACCGATACTCGATGCGCACCCGTTCTCCCGCGAACGTGCCGGTCCAGAATTCCGCCTCCGCCGAGCCCCCGTGCCGCTCGACGTTGCGGTCCGGATCGAAGCGCGGAAAACCGCTCCGCGCGGTCCCCTCGCCGGCGTCGTCCGGGGAGTAGCCGGCGAGCGGCGCGTAGACCGCCAGCTCGGCGCCGGCCGGCAGGTGGACGTTCTGGAAGTGGAGGCGGACGCCGAGAGCGTCGGCGGCGACGATCTCGCCGACCCACAGGCGGGAGCCGTCCGCGAGGTCGTACCATGCGCCATCCCGGGCGGAGAGCTGGAGATCGCGGCCGACGCCGTAGCGCAGCCCCTTCGCCCTCGTCTCCCCAGAGGCCGCGGCGTCCTCGCGCAGCAGCGCGTCTTGATCGATCGCCGGCAGGCGCACCGCCGGCACCGTCCCCAGATCGATCCCCAGGGTCTCGGACGGCGTGAGCGGATCCGCCTTCAGCGCCTTGTACGCGGCCGGTCCCTCGACGCCGAAGGTCTCCGGCGGCGCCGCCTGGAGAGCGCCGGACGCCAGCAGCGCGCCGAGGGCCGCCACCAGCAGAATAGCTCTTCCATCAAATCGCTTCATAGCCCTAAGGCTATCGTAGTTTTCCGACTTCTTGCTCATTTGGATAGGATACCGCTTCCTTCATGGCCGACCTGACCGATCCTCCGCCCGTCCGCGTGAACCGGCGCCGCCGGCTGTTCCTCGCGCTTCTCCTGCTGCTCCTGGGGTGGCTCGCCTGGGAGGCCGTCACCTGGCCGGACGTCGCCGATCTCGACCACCGCCATCCGAAGACCACCGCCTTCATCGAGCACTATCGCGGTTGGGGGCTGTTCGGGCCAAAAAAGAAGGTCGAATGGAGCTGGGTGCCCTACGACCGGATCTCGTCGAGCCTCAAGCGGGCGGTGCTGGTCAACGAGGACATGCGGTTCTTCTCCCACAACGGCTTCGACGAGGCCGAGATCAAGGCCTCCCTCCAGGACGCCTGGCGCGAGAAGTCGATCCCGCGCGGCGCCTCGACGATCACGCAGCAGGTGGCCAAGAACCTCTGGCTCTCCGGCTCCTACAATCCGCTGCGCAAGGTGAAGGAGGCGATCCTCACCCACCAGCTCGAGACCAACCTCTCGAAGCGCCGCATTCTGGAGCTCTACCTGAACATCGCGGAGTTCGGCGAGGGGATCTACGGCGCCGAGGCGGCGGCGCGCCACTACTTCCACAAATCCGCCGCCAGCCTCTCGGAACGCGAGGGCGCCGCCCTCTCCGCCAGCCTCCCCCGCCCGAAGAGCTGGCATCCCGGCGTTACCAGCCGCGGCTATCTCCGCGAGGTCCGGCACACGCAGAGGCGGATGGCGGTGGCGCGGTGGTTGTGGCAGGAGATCTGAGCCCACGTTCTGACGACATCTGACTACAATAGCCGCCCTGAGGGAGGACACCGATGAGACTCTACGCTTTCCAAGGACTGCTTTACACGCCGAACGCAGGCGACGCCGGTGAGCTGGCGGCGCCGCCGTATGACCAGATCAACGACGCCGCGCGGGACCGCTTCCACGGCCAGTCGCCGCATCAGTTCGTGCACCTGACCCGCCCGGTCGCTCCCGAGGGTGGCGATCCCTACCGCTTCGCCGCGGACCTCCACCAGCGTTGGCTGAAGGAGGGAGTCATCGCGCGCGATCCCAAGCCGGCGATCTACCCCTACGTCATCGAGCTGGCCGGCGGCGGCGAGCGCCTCGGCCTGCTCGGCCTGGTGCGCTACGAGGATCCGACGGTGATCCGCCCCCACGAGCAGACGCTCGAGAAGGCGATCGCCGACCGCACGGCTCTGCTCGACGCGACGCGGGCCGACCTCGAGCCCGCCCTCATCCTCTCCGAGGACGGCGGCCGGCTCGACGCCCTTCTGGAAGAGGACCTCAAAGGCGCCAAGCCCCTGGTCCGCCACCGCGACTCCGACGGCCACGTCCACGTGCTCTACCGGATCGACGAACCGGCGCGGATCGCCCTCTATCGCCAGGCGCTCGACGTGCCGTCCGCCATCGCCGACGGCCACCATCGCTACAAGGTGGGCCAGCGCTACGCCGCCGCGAATTCACCCGCGGCCGATACCGCCGCCGCCGCCAAGCTCGCCGTGATCACCAGCCTCGATTCGCCCGCGCTGACGATCGATCCGATCCACCGCGCCTTCAAGGAGCCGATCGACCTTTCCAAGCTGGCCGGCGTGAAGGATTCCACGCAGACGTTCCACGGCACGACCGGCTCCGATTTCGCCGCCGCCGTGGCCGCCGCCGGGCAGCCGGCGATCGGTGTCTGGGTGAAGGGCCACGATCCCGAGATCTGGCACCTCCATCCTAACGGGCCGAAGCTGCCGGTCGAGATCTTCCAGGAGAGCTTCCTTTCCGCTCTCGGCCATCCGCCGGAAGCCTCGACCAACGGCACCGTGGTCTACCGCGCGAACCCCGACGAGCTCTGGAATCAGGTCGCCTCGGGAGAGCTCGGCACCGGCGTCTGGCTGCCGCCGATGCAGCCCGCGGAGTTCGCGGCGGCGATCGCCGACGGCCAGATGCTCCCCGCGAAGTCGACGCGCTTCCTGCCCAAGGTGATGTCGGGCCTCGCCTGGGCCGATCACGACTCGAAGGTCGAGTAGCGCCTTCGGCGAATGCGGCAGGCGCAGGATCGTCGAGAGAGCGCTGGGAGTGACAAGCCTACGACGGAGTAGCCTTTTCGCCCATTCAGCACTTGACATCAATCGATGCTTGAGAATACTTTGACCTTTTAACCAAGGAGGTCAACGATGCGCCGTCCAGCCAAGATTCGTGTCGGGTTCTCAACGCTCCTGCTGCTCGCCGTCCTCACGCTCGGCGCCGTCAGCGCCCAGGCTCAGCCGTATCTCGGCACCGGAGCCGGAAATCCCGGGGTGTCGACCGGCAGCGGCAACACCGCTCTCGGCGACAACGCGCTGTCGTCCAACACGTCGGGCTTCTTCAACACGGCCGTCGGCTTCGACGCCAGCCAGACGAACACCACGGGCTTCGACAACACCGCCGTCGGCACGTTCTCGCTAAACGCCAACGTGGATGGCTCGGTCAATACGGCGATCGGCACCAGCGCTCTGCCCTCGAACACGCGAGGGAACAGCAATACGGCGGTCGGCGTCGAGTCCCTGAATGGCAACACCACGGCCAACGCCAACACCGCGGTCGGCTTCGAGGCGCTGGCCAGCACCACCACGGGTGGCAACAACACGGCAGTCGGCTCCAATGCCCTGTTGGGCGCCTCGGGCTCCGGCAACATCGGCATCGGCGTCTTCGCGGGGGGCAACCTCGGCAACGGCAGCAACAACATCGACATCGGCAACAATCCTCCGGGCAACGAATCCAACACCATCCGCATCGGCAACACCGCCGTGCAGACCGCGACCTTCCTGGCCGGCGTGAACGGCGCGACCAGCTCCAGCGGCGTCCCGGTCTACGTGAACAGCTCGGGTCAGTTGGGCACGATCACGTCCTCCCTGCGCTTCAAGGACGACGTGGAGGACATGGGCGACGCCACCGTCGGCCTGATGAAGCTCCGGCCGGTCACCTTCCGCTACAAGGCCGGAGTCGACGACGGCACGCGCCTGCTCCAGTACGGTCTGGTCGCCGAAGAGGTGGCGAAGGTCTATCCGGACCTCGTGCAGTATGACGACAAGGGACAGCCCTTTACGGTGCGTTACCACATGATCAACGCCATGCTGCTCAACGAGGTGCAGAAGCAGCACGGGACGATCGAGCAGCAGAAGTCGCAGCTCGAGGAGCAGGAAGCCCGGATTCAGCGTCTGGAAGCCCTGGTCGGCAAGCTGACTGAGACTGCCAAGCCCTGAACGAAAAAAGGGACAAAAAGGACCGCAGGGACTGCAAGGACGGAATCCGCCCTTGCAGCCCTCCGCTCAGAACAGCCCGACCACCTTGCCGCTATCGTCGATGTCGATCTTGCAGGCCGACGGGACCTTGGGCAGGCCCGGCATGGTCATCACGTCACCGCAGATCATCACCACGAACTCGGCGCCGGCCGACAGGCGGACCTCGCGGACGTTGATCGTGTGATCCGTGGGGGCGCCACGCTTGCTGGGATCGGTCGAAAACGAATATTGCGTCTTCGCCACGCAGACGGGGTAGTGGCCGTACTCGGCCTGTAGCCGGGCGATCTGATCGCGGACTTTCGAATCGGCGGTGATGCCGGCGGCGCGATAGATCTTCTGCGCGATCTTCTCCATCTTTTCCCAGAGCGTGTCGGCATCATCGTAGACGAACCGGATGCCGGGCTCGCGGTCGCACAGCTTGACCACCGCGTGCGCCAGGTCCTCGGCGCCCTTGCCGCCGTCAGCCCAGTGCGAGGCGAAGACGGCGGTGACGTTCTGCTGCGCCAGCCGCGACTGGATGGCCGCGAACTCGGCGTCGGTGTCGGAGCTGAAGCGATTGACCGCCACCACGCAGGGGATACCGTAGTGCTGCTGCACGTTCTCGACGTGCCGCTCGAGGTTGGCGAGCCCCTTCTCCACCGCCTCGACATTCTCCTCAGTGAGGCTCTTGAGATCGACGCCGCCGTGATATTTGAGAGCGCGGATGGTGGCGACGATCACTGCTCCCGAGGGCTTCAATCCCGCCTTGCGGCACTTGATGTCGACGAACTTCTCGGCCCCCAGGTCGGCGCCGAAGCCGGCCTCGGTGACCACGTAATCGGCGAGCTTGAGCGCCGCCCGCGTGGCGATCACCGAGTTGCAGCCGTGCGCGATGTTGGCGAACGGGCCGCCGTGGAGGATGGCGGGGTTGTTCTCCAGCGTCTGCACGAGGTTGGGCTTGATGGCGTCCTTGAGCAGCACGGTCATGGCACCGGAGGCCTGGAGGTCGCGGGCGCGCACCGGCTGGCGGTCGCGAGTGTAGGCGGCGACCACGTTGCCCAGCCGGTTCTTGAGGTCGGCCAGCGAGGTCGAGAGGCAGAGGATCGCCATCACCTCGGAGGCGACGACGATGTCGAAGCCGTCCTGGCGCGGATAGCCGTTGCCGACGCCGCCGAGGGCGACGACGATCTCGCGCAGCGCGCGGTCGTTCATGTCCATTACGCGCTTCCAGGCGATGCGGCGGACGTCGATCGCCGGCTCGCCCCCCTGATGGATGTGGTTGTCGAGCATCGCCGCCAGCAGGTTGTTGGCGAGGCCGATGGCGTTGAAATCGCCGGTGAAGTGGAGGTTGATGTCCTCCATCGGCACCACCTGGGCGTAGCCGCCGCCGGCCGCTCCCCCCTTCATGCCGAACACCGGTCCGAGCGAGGGCTCGCGCAGGCAGATCGCCGCTTTCTTGCCGATCCGGTTGAGCGCGTCGCCAAGGCCGACCGTGGTGGTCGTCTTACCCTCGCCCGCCGGCGTCGGCGTCATCGCGGTGACCAGGATCAACTTGCCGTCCGGCCGGTCGGCGAGGCTGGCGAGATATTCGAGGGAGATCTTGGCCTTGGTGTGGCCGTAGGGCTCGAGATGCTCTTCCGGGATCCCCAGCTTGGCGGCGATGGTGCCGATGCGCTCGAGCTTGGCCTGTTGTGCGATTTCGATGTCAGACGCCATGAACGGCCTCCCCTCCTCGTGGAAATGGGTTCGACGAGACGGACGGCGGCAGTATATAGGGTCTGCGCGAGGAGGCGAGACGGGAGGTAGGGGCGCAGCATGCTGCGCCCTCGCCGTTGCCTTGATGGAAAAAGGGCGCAGCATGCTGCGCCCCTACACCGTCTCGCCCTGTTTGACGGTCAAACCGCGCCGGCTAGAACCGCAGCCGCGCCGCGAACTGATACTCGCGGCCGGGATCGGTGTTGGCGAGACCGCCCAGCGGCTGGCCGAAGGTCGACAGCGGCTTGCCCGAGGGGTCGTTGCCGTAGACGCCGTTGTAGCCCACCACGTTCTGGTGATTCGTCACGTTGAAGACCTCGGCGCGCAGGCCGAGCGTGCCGAAGCCGACGGAGAAGTCGCGCTCCAGGAAGAGGGTGAGCTGATAGAGATCGTCGCCGCGGCCGGCGTTGCGGCCGATCACGTGGCCGTCGATCACCGGCCGGTCGGTGTTGGCGCCGTCGCCGTTGTTGTCGACGCCGGTGGTGATGTTGTATGGCCGGCCCGTGCCGTACTCGGCGACGCCGCCGAGGCGGAGCTCCAGCGGCAGCAGCACCCAGCCGCTGAGCACGGCGCGGTGGCGCTGGTCGAGCAGGCTGTCCGCCCACTCCTTGCCGAGCTCGTGCGCGTCGTTGGGATCGCCCCCAGGAGCGTCGGGCTCGACGTTGTTGCGGGTGTGCGACCAGGTGTAGCTCAGCCAGAGGCCGCCGCGGGTGGCGAAATCCTTGCGCAGGTTGAGCTGCAGGCCGTCGTACTTGGCCTCGCCGTCGTTGATCGTCGCCAGGATGCGGCGGTAGCCATTGGGGGTGGGAGTGATCGGACGGGTGGCGTCCGCGGCGGTCCCCGAGCGGACCTGCCCCGGTGCGTTGCGGGCGAACTCCGACGGCGCGTTGAGGTCGAGAGTGCGCTCGATGTCGGTGCTGTCCGCGTGCACGCCGTCGACGCTCAGGAACCAGTGCACGCCGAACTCATGCTCGGCGCCGAGGGTCGCCTGGGTGGTGCGCGGATTGTCGAAGCTGTCGGGATAGCCATTGAGCTTCGAGGTATCGAAAAACTGGCTGTAATAGCCCGCCTCGCCAGGCCGGATGGTGACGTCGCGTGCCGGCAGCACGGCGCCCGGCGGGAAGCCCGACAGCGGCGAGAGCGTGGTCGGGAAGCCGAGCTGCCCCGGCGCGACGCCGAAGTTGAAGAAACCGGTCGGACCGGCCAGCGCCCAGCTGGCGTCGATGTTGGACTGAATCTCCGAGTAGTAGATCCCGTAGCCGCCACGGACGACCGTCTTCGGATCGTTCTTCGGATTCCAGGTGAAGCCGAGCCGCGGCGAGACGTTGTTGGTGTCGTCGGTGAGGCTCTGCCGGTCATAGCGCAGGCCGACGTTCAGCGTCAGGTTGCTGAGCACGCGGTAGTCGTCCTGGGCGAACAGCGACCAGAGGTTCTCCCCCACCGAATAGTGGACGTTGCCGAACCCCTGGGTGAACCGGGTGACGTCGTTGATCGTGAGCTGCGAGGTGGGGATCGACGGCGAGATCCCCGGCTTGAACGTGAACTGGCCGAGCACGAAGGGCGCGCCGAACTCCTGCCCGTTGCCGCCCGAGCGCGAGTGCTCGTAGTCGCCGCCGAGCTTGAGCAGCTGGTCGCCGAGCGCCAGCGAGACCGTGTCGGCGAACTGCTCTTCCGTGTTGGTGAGCTTGGCGAAGCGCGATTCGCCCTCCGTCGAAACGCCGGGGCGCACGTACTGGGTCGAGGGATCGTGAGGATCGAACTGGGTGATCGGATCGGCGTCCTGCCAGACCAGCCGGGCGTCGTTGTAGGCCGAGGCGCTCAGCACGGCGGTCTCGCCGACCTGCGCGGCCTGGGTGTCGCGCTTGAAGTCGCGGCCGGCGCTCGGCAGCGTGATGCCGCCCACCACGTCCTGCGGATTGGTGTCGGTGAAGTGATCGAGATCGAACCGGCCGAACAGGTGGTTCTGCGAGTCGAGATCGGCGTCGGCGCGGGCGAAGAAGAGGCTCTGCTTGTAGTTGCCGGTGTAGACGCCGGGCGCCAGCGGCGAGGTGATCACCGAGTCGCGGTCCTGATCGTTGTACTCCCCCGCCACCGACCAGTAGGCGCGGTCGCGCACGATCGGTCCGGAGAAGAAACCGCTCCCCTGCTTCAGCTCGTCGTGGGATTTCTGCTCGGTGACCGGCGCGTCCGATTGCAGGCCGCCCGGCCGGTAGAGCGCCGTCAGATCGCCGCGGGCGTCGTTGGTGCCCGAGCGGGTGACCAGGTTGAGCGCGCTGCCGGAGCTGCGCCCGTACTCGGCCGAGAAGGCGTTGGTGAGCACGGTGAATTCCTGGATGGCGCCGAGCGGCACGGCGGTGAAGATCGTCTGCCGGCCCCAGGAATCGTCGGCGGTGCTGCCGTCGATCGTGTAGGTCTGCTGCCGCCGGCCGCCGCCATTGATCACGAACAGCGTCTCGTCCAGGAACAGGTCGCCGGTGCCGCGCGCCGAGCGCACCGCCGAGTCGAGCAGCGGCAGCGCGGTGAGCTTGCGGCCGATCAGCGGCGTCTCCTGGATGCGCTGATTGTCGAAATGATCGCCGAGCTGCGACGAGTCGGCCCCCACCCCCGCGGCCGTGCCGTAGACAGTGATCGCGGCCTCGACCGCCGCCTCGGGGTGGAGCACGATATCGATCGTCGCCGTCTGGCCGCCGCGGAGCTGGATCCCCTTCTGTTCCTGCGGCGCCATCCCCTCGTGAACAGCGTTGATGCGATACGTGCCGGTCAACGGCAGCTCAGGGAGGGTGTAGCGCCCCTGGGTGTCCGTGTGCGTCGTACGCGAGAAACCGGTCGCCTCGTTGGTGAGTGTGACCTCCGCGCCGGCGACCGGCGCCGAGGCCGAGGTCACCACCTGGCCGCGCACCGTGCCGACGCCGGGCGTCTGCGCCTGGGCGGCGACGGCGAGCAGCGAAATCCCGATCGCACCGAGCGCGATCGGCAGAAAACCTTTCAAACGGATCATCCTGACCCAATGCATGATGAATCTCCTCCTGCATAGCAGGGCAACGAACGAATGGAGCGACGAGCTGCCCCCGAGCGGGCGCTCGCTTGTCGTCAGGGCGACGGCGCGCGTCCCGGCCTATTCGTTCTGCCGTTGGATCAGGAGGAGAAGGTCGGAGGAGAGATCAGGACCGGTCCCGGCTGGCCACAACGATGTCCGCCGGCCGGCGGAGGGAGACGAGGCCGCGCCGTCGCCTGGCATGGGACCGCAGGGCTGTGGCGGCGCCGGCTCCGGGCTGAGCACGGCGACCTCGCCGCGCGTCTCCGGCGAGGCGAGCCCAGCTCCCAGGCCGAAAGGCTCCGCGGCGACCACTTGGCGCAGCCCGCCTCCGCGCCGCGAGCCCTCCACCCAGGCGACGACGCCGGCGTGGCCTGGACGCGCCGGCTCACCCCGCGCGAAGGCCGGGCGTGCGATCAGCGCCGGCGGCCCGGAGGAAGAAGCCACGATGGCGAACCGCTCCGGCAGCTCGACGGCGGTCTCCCGGCGCTCGTCGCCGAAGCGCAGCAGGATACGGGCGTCCGGGGTGGCGAAGGGAGGTACCTGGAAGCGGATGTGCCGCAGATCCTGATCCAGATGCGGCGTGATCCGCACGGGATAGGTGACGCCACCGTCGAGGCTGAGGAACGCCTCCCACTCCTCGACGTCCCGCAGGCGGGAGAAGCCAGAGCCCGGC
>DATBAW010000135.1:0-15716 GCA_036271335.1 Thermoanaerobaculia bacterium | reverse complement strand
AAGAGCATCAGCGGCGCCGGCTTGAACTGGATCGCGATCTCGGAAGCCCGCTTCGGCAGCCGCTTTCCGGTGCGCAGATAGAACGGCACGTCGGCCCAGCGCCAGTTGTCGACGAACAGCGCGAGCGCCGCGTAGGTCTCGACGTTCGAGGCCGGCGCGACGTCTTTTTCGGCGCGGTACGCGGGCACGCGCTTGTCATCGATCGCGCCTTCACCGTACTGGCCGCGCACGGTGGAATGGAGCACGTCCTCGGGCGACAGCGGACGGATCGCCGACAGCACCTTCACGCGCTCGTCGCGCACCGTGTCGGCCGCGAACGAGACCGGCGGCTCCATGGCGATCAGCGCCAGGAGCTGGAACATGTGGTTCTGCACCATGTCGCGCAGCGCCCCCGCCTCCTCGTAGTAGGCGGCGCGCGCCTCGACGCCGACGGTCTCGGCGACGGTGATCTGCACGTGATCGATGTAGCGGCGGTTCCAGATCGGCTCGAAGATGCCGTTGGCGAAGCGGAACGCCATGATGTTCTGCACCGTCTCCTTGCCGAGATAGTGATCGATGCGGAAGATCTGCCGCTCCTCCAGGATTTCGCGGATCTTGCGGTTGAGCGCCTGCGCCGACTCGAGGTCGTGGCCGAACGGCTTCTCGATGATCACCCGCCGCCAGCTCCCCTCCGGCTCTTTCATCAGCCCCGTCTCGCCGAGGCGGTCGACGTACTGCTCGAAAATGCTCGGCGGCACCGCGAGATAGAAGAGGTAGTTGCCGGCCGTGCCCTGCTCGGCGTCGACGGCCTTCAGGGCGTCGGCGAGATCCTTGAAAGTCTTGGGTTTTTCAGGATCGACGACGACGTAGCGCAGGCGGCTGGAGAGCCACTTGAGCTTTTTGGCGTCGATCTCCTCGGTGGCGAACTCCTTCAGATCCTTTTCCATCCGCGCGCGGAACTCGTCGTCCGACAGCGGCGAACGGCCGACGCCGACGACGGCGAAGGCCTCCGGCAGCAGGCCGTGAGCGATCAGGTTGTAGAGCGCCGGAATCAGCTTGCGCTTGGTCAGATCCCCCGTCGCGCCGAAGATCACCATCGCGCACGGGGGCGCCGGCTTGCCCACCCACTCCTCCGCCCGCTCGTCCTTGTCTTCGGCCGCGACGGGCCGGCTCATGACTTGTCCTTCGAATCGCCTGGTTTGGGGCGGAGCTCGACGTGGCCGCCGAACTTGTAGCGCATGGCGGAGAGCATCTTTTCGCCGAACGTATGCTCCTGGCGCGAGCGGAAGCGATCGAACAGCGACGCGGCTAGCACGTGCACGGGCACCGCCTCCTCGACCGCCGCGATCACCGTCCAGCGCCCCTCTCCAGAGTCTTCCACCGCGCCGGTGTACTCGGAGAGATCGGGATTCTCGGCCAGCGCGCTGGCCGTGAGGTCGAGCAGCCACGAGGAAACGACGCTGCCGCGCCGCCAGAGCTCGGCGATGTCGGGGAGATTGAGATCGTAGCGATGGTTCTCGGGCAGGCTCTGCGAGGTGGCGTTGCGGAAGATGTCGAACCCTTCGGCGTAGGCCTGCATCAGGCCGTACTCGATGCCGTTGTGAACCATTTTGACGAAGTGCCCCGCGCCCACGCCGCCGCAGTGCAGATAGCCGTCCTCGGCGGTGCTCTTCATGCCTTCGCGGCCGGGCGACGGCGGCACGTCGCCGAGACCGGGCGCCAGCGTCTTCCAGATCGGATCGAGCCGCTCGACCGCCTCGCGCTCGCCGCCGACCATCAGGCAGTAGCCGCGCTCGAGCCCCCAGACGCCGCCGCTGGTGCCGGCGTCGACGTAGAAGATCCCCTTTTCCTTCAGCGCCTCGCCGCGCCGCACGTCGTCCTTGTAGTAGGAATTGCCGCCGTCGACGATGGCGTCCCCCTTCTCCATCCGCTTGGCCAGCTCCTGCACCATCCCCTCGGTGGGATCGCCGGAAGGCACCATGATCCACGCCGTGCGCGGCACCTGGAGGCGCTGGACGAACTCGTCGAGCGTGCCGGCGCCCGAGGCGCCATCGGCCACCAGCTCCGCGATCGCGTTGGGATTCAGGTCATAGACGACGCACTCGTGCCCGCCACGGATCAGGCGGCGCACCATGTTGCCCCCCATCCGTCCTAGGCCGATCATACCGATCTGCATGTCAATCTCCCTTGTCGTTCCGACGGTATGCCCCCGTTTCGCCGGGCGCCTGGAGAGTCTATACCCGCGCCGCGAAGGGGGTGGGCCTCAGCCTTGCAACGATCTCGAGACGCTGAGAGGAGAACCGCGCTGAGAGGAGAAACGATGACGAAATCGAAGTGGATCCCGTTGGGCGCAGGCGCCCTCCTGTTCCTTCTCACCGCTCTTCCCGGACGGGCCCAGGTGGCGATCGCCGCCAAGGCGGGCTCCCTGGGGCTGGGCCTCGAGCTGATCATCAAGGCCGCGCCGCAGGTCAACGCCCGTCTCGGCGTCAACGGCTTCAACTACACGGACGACCACCGCGAGGTGAGCGGCATCGAGTACGACGCCACCGCCCGGCTGCGCACCGCCACCGCCCTGCTCGACTGGCACCCCGGCGGCCACGGCTTCCGCCTGACCGGCGGCCTGGTCTACAACGACACGCGGATCGAAGGGACCAGCCTGCCGCCGGCCTCCGGGCTCTACGACATCGGCGGCGTCCCTGTGCCGGTGGCGCTGGTCGGCACGCTGAACGGCAAGATCGACTTCAATCCGACCGTCCCCTACGTCGGGATCGGCTGGGGCAACGCGGTGGCGGATGGCAAGAAGGTCGGGTTCTACGCCGACGCCGGCGTGATGTTCCAGGGGCGCGGACGCGTGACGCTGACGCCGAACATCCCCGCCGGCAGCCCGCTCGACAATCCCACCGCCCGCGCCGCGCTCGACATCCTGCTGCAACGCGAGGAGGATGACATCGAGAAGAAGGTGGCCGACTACACGGTGTATCCGGTGGTGTCGCTGGGGTTGTCGTACCGGTTCTGAGCTAAGCTCGGCGGCGCATGCGGATCGCCGAATCGTACGTCAAGCTGGTGCTCGCCGTCGGCCAGCACGACTCGGACTATGTGGACGCCTACTATGGGCCGCCGGAGTGGCGGGCTGAGGCTGAAGCGGCGAAGCGTTCTCTTCCCGCGATCCGTAGCGAGGCCGAGGCGCTGATCGCCGACCTCGCCGCGCATCCGCCGGCGGCCGGCGAGGAGGAGATGGTCCACCTCCGCCATCAGTATCTCCGCCGGCAGTTGCAGGCGATGACGTCGCGGATCGATCTGATCTCAGGCCGGGCGATGACGTTCGACGAGGAATCGCAAGCGCTCTACGACGCGGTGGCTCCGACGTACGCCGCCAAGCACTTCCAGGCGATCCTCGACCGGCTCGACGCGGAGGTCCCCGGCGACGGCGAGCTGGCGGCGCGCGTCGAGGCCTTCCGGCAGGGCTTCGTGATTCCTCCCGACCGCCTCGAGCCGGTGTTCGCCGCGGCCATCGACGAATGCCGGCGGCGCACGCTCCAGCACCTCGAGCTGCCGCCGGACGAGAGCTTCGTCGTCGAGACCGTGACCGGAAAATCGTGGAGCGGCTACAACTGGTACCAGGGAAGCTTCCACAGCCTGATCCAGGTCAACACCGACCTGCCGGTCTTCATCGACCGCGCGATCGATCTCGCCTGCCACGAGGGCTATCCGGGGCACCACGTCTACAACGCCCTGCTCGAAAAGCGCCTGGTGCGCGACCGCGGCTGGATCGAGTTCACCGTCTATCCACTGTTCTCGCCGCAATCGCTGATCGCGGAAGGCACGGCGAACTTCGGCATCAAGGTCGCCTTCCCCGGAGCGGAGAAGACGGCGTTCGAGCGCGATCGCCTCTATCCGCTGGCCGGGATCGATCCTGCCAAGGCTGCCCGCTCCGCCGAGGTCCAGCGGCTGCTCCAGGGCTTGAGCTACGCCGGCAACGAGGCCGCGCGCCGCTATCTCGACGGCGAGATCTCGCGCCAGGACGCCGAGGCGTGGCTCGCGCGCTATGCCCTGATAGCGCCCGAGCGCGCGGCGCAGCGGGTCCGTTTCATCGATCAATACCGGAGCTACGTGATCAACTACAACCTCGGCCAGGACCTCGTGCGGCGGTTCATCGAGAAACAGGGCGGCACCGCCGATCACCCCGAGAAGCGCTGGCAGGAATTCACGCGGCTGATCTCCTCGCCGTGCCTGCCCTCCGCGCTGCGGTGATCCAAGTCAGGGTCGATCTCAACCCGTCTTCCGCATGTTTTTCTCCGCCTCGTCCAGCGCCACCTTGAGGACCTCGAGCTCCTCGTCCTCAAGCGGCTGGCCGCCGAAGCTCTCGCGCAGGTAGAAATCGATCACGCGCGCCGCGGGCGCCGCCGCGTCGGGATACCGGGCCGCGGTCTCGCGGCGAACGCCGAGCGGCGGCAGCGAGTCGGCCAGCGACGGTCCGCCGCGGCCGAGACGCCGCCGCAAGCGCCGGTAGGCGGTGGTCGCGGTCAGCGGCGGGCGCAGGCGATGGTAGAGGACCCAGGCGACGACCGCGAGCAACGCGAGACCGATGGCGATCGGCAGAGGGGCAATCGGCAGGCTCCGATGGCCGCCGGTCAGCGCGCTGGGGCGGAGCGCGTCGAGGGTGGCCGAGGGGTGTGCCGCCTTTCCGGTCTGCTCCTGGTGTCGGAAATGAGCCCAGAGGTCGACCCAGAGCTCGCGCAGGCTGCCGAAGATCCGGAGCTGATCGTAGAGGCCGAAGGTGAGGACGTAGCGGTCCCAGCGGAAGATCAGGAAATCCCACGCCTGCTGCGCCAGGACCGACGCCCCTTCCCTGCCGGCGGCCGGCCGGCCGGCCGGAGGCGTGGGATCGAAAATCCGCCAGGCGCCTTCCACGTAGGCTTCCACCCAGGCGTGAGCGTTGTTGTCCCGCACGATGTAGTAACCCTCGAAAGGGTTGAATTCGCCACCCAGGAAGCCGGTCACGAGGCGCGCGGGGATCCCCTGCGAGCGCAGCATCAGCACCATCGACGAGGCGAAGTACTCGCACTGCCCGCTGCGGTACCGGAAGAGAAAATCCTCGATCGGGTTTTTGGGCGACCGGCCCGCGAAGTCGAGGGTGTAGGTGTAGTTTTCGATCAGATAGGATTCGAGCCGCCGGACTCGCCGCGCCTCGCTCCCCTGCCCCATCGCCTGCGCCGCCAGCGCGGTGATCTTCGGCGTCAGGCCGGTGAGGTCGAGCGCCGAGTCTCCGGAGCCGACCGGCGCCGAGCCGACCAGCACCGGCGAACGCGCCAGGCCCACCCGATATTCGGAGACCTCGAGCGGATTGACCGGGAAGGAGAGGGCGCCTCCCGCGTCGATCAGCAGCGCGGACGAGCGCGGCTCGACCACCGCGGTCTCCACCGGCAGCGGCATGCTCGAGCTGTGCAGCGGCTGGAGCCAGATGTGCGCCCAGCGGACCGGCTTCTCGGTGCCGAGGCGAAAGCGCACGCCCTGGCCGCGCCCGAGGTTCCCCAGGCTCGGCGAGCGCCGCCAGCTGCCTCCCTGATAGACGTCGTAGGTGGCGGTCTTGAAGCGCATCTCGCGGTCGGCGCCGGCGGGCGACTCGTCGAGCATCCGCATCACCACCTCGCGGCTGTTGCGGATGCGGCCGATCGAGTCGAGCGTCACCTGGTCGGAGAAGCCGGCGGCCTCCAGGGTGACGCCGGTGCCGCCGCCGCGGCCGACGATGAACGGCGCCCGCACGCGCGGCAGGAGCAGGAAGAGAGGCACCGCGATCACCGCCGTCGCTACGGTGGCGAGCAGCAGGAAGCCACGCAGGGGGATACGAGCGAGCGCGGGGTCCTCGCGGCCGAAGCCGGAGAGCACGTGGAGGAAGGCGAAGCGCGTCAGCAGCACCAGCGCCAGCACCAGGAAGCCGATGAGATAGAGCACGATCGTCGGATGGACGCTGGTGCCCATCGCGGCGAGGAAAAGGAAAAAGATGCCGATCGAGGCCTGCCACTTGTCGCGCTCGCGGACGATGGCGAACAGCTTGACCACCAGCGCGAAGAGGCAAAGATGGAGGACGGGCGCCACCAGCCCATGGGAGATGACGAAGAGGTCGAGGAAGAAGAGCGGGATGTAGGCCAGCCCGAGGACGTTCATTCCCCAGGCCGGCAGCCAGGTCGCCGCGTCGAGGCTCGCCCGCCGCAGGAAGAGAACGACGCCGACGAGATAGAGGATCACCATCGGCCAGCCGATGACGCCGTTGAACGGCAGCGGGATCGGCGCGATCAGCGCCAGCCAGCCGAGCAGCAGCCGCTTCTGCCGCGCGAAGCTCATCCCACCAGCCTCGCGGGCGGCTCGAGATCGAGGTGGACGCGCACCTGCGGCACCCGCGGGTCGGCGGAGACGAGCGGCTCCTCCTCGCGCGCCTGGGGATGGATGACGGCGAGGGCCTCGAGGACGGCCAGGCGCTGGCGGGGGCCGGTGGCGAAGCCGAGGGCGCCGCCGCGCGTCACCAGCTCGATCTCGTAGCCGCGCGCCAGATGATCGACGGCGATCGTCGCCGCCTCGCTGACCAGCCGCTCGAAGCGGCTCAGCTCGGCGGCGTCCTTGAGCTCGCCCACGGCGTTGTCGAACAGGATCGACAGCCGGCGGCTCCGCTCGGCGGTGCGCTCGGTGAACACCAGCCCGCCGGTGCGCGCCGTCTGCTTCCAATGGATCCCCCGCGGATCGTCGCCGCGGCGGAAGGCGCGCAGGCCATAGAGATCGTGCCCCCGGCCTCTGCGCCGGCTCGCGTCGTCGCCCGCCTGCTCGGACTCGTCGGGATGGCTGCCGCCGGCCGGAAAGAGCTCGGGGAAGACCAGCACCTCGCAGTCGACGCGGTAGCGCACGCCCTTGCGAAAGAAGCCGAAGGGGAAGAGGCTCGCCACGTGGACGAACGGAAAACGGTGGAAGCCGCGCGCGCCCACCATCATCTCGAGCTGGCCGACGCTCTTACCTCGCCGCGGCAGGTAGGGGATGAGCAGCGGCGACCCCGAGCGGACGAGCGTGACGAGGAGGAACCAGTGGGGGAAGATCAGGGCGCGGCTGCGTAGCCGGAAACCCACGGAGAAGGGGCGGTTGGAGAAGATCTCGGCGGGCGGGTCGAGCTCGGCCTCCAGCCCGCGGACGTTGTCGCGCGAGGCGACGCCGGAGACGAGCAGCAGCGCGAACATCAGCGCCAGCACCATGTAGAGCGCGTTGTTGCCGGTGTTGGTGGCGGCGATCGCCACCAGGACGGTGAAGAGCACGTACCAGAGGCCGACGGTGGTGATGCGGATGCCCTCGGGCACCGCGCGGCGGGAGAAGAAGCCTCTGGCCTGGCGGCTCGGCTGGCCCTGCGGACTCACAGAGGCACCGGCGTCGTCGCCACCACCCGTTCGATCGCCCGCCTCGCCTGGTCGAGATCGGCCGCGCCCCGCTTGAGGGCGATGCGGTGCGACAGCACCGGCCCGGCCAGCCGCTGCACGTCGTCCGGGATCACGTAGCCGCGCCCCTCGCAGAGCGCCAGCGCCTGGGCGGCGCGGAAGAGCGACTGCAGGCCGCGCGTCGAGACGCCGAGGAGGAAATCGCCGCCGTGGCGAGTCGATTCGGCGAGCGTGAGCATGTAGTCCGCCAGCTTGTCGGCGACGCGCACGCGCGCCACCCGCTCCTGGAGGTCGATCAGGCCTTCCCGCGACAGCACCGGCTGGAGATGCTCGAGGAGGTCCTCGACGCCCCCCGACATCAGCAGCTCCTTCTCGTCCGCCCGCGGCGGATAGCCGAGCGAGAGCGACATCAGGAAGCGGTCGAGCTGCGACTCCGGCAGCGGGAAGGTCCCCTGATGCTCCAGCGGGTTCTGGGTCGCCAGCACGACGAAGGGCTCGGGGAGCGAGAAGCGCTGGCGCTCGACCGAGACCTTGCGCTCGCTCATCGCCTCCAGCAGCGCCGACTGGGTCTTGGGGGTGGCGCGGTTGATCTCGTCCGCCAGCACGACGTTCGCGAACAGCGGGCCGGACACGAACTCGAAGGTCTGGTTCTTCTGGTTGTAGATCGACACCCCGATGATGTCGGAGGGGAGCAGGTCGCTGGTGAACTGGATGCGCTGGAACGAGAGGCCGAGCGAGCGGGCCAGGGCCTGGGCCAGGGTGGTCTTGCCGACGCCGGGCACGTCCTCGAGCAGGACGTGCCCACGGGCGAGCAGGCAGACGGTGGCGAGGCGGATCACCTCGCGCTTGCCACGAATGACGCGCGCGACGTTCTCCTCGAGCCGGCGGATCGGCTCCGCGGCGTGGAGAGCGTCATTGGTTTCGACGGCGATGGATTCCATCGTGATGCCTTGCTCTGGAAGTCCCGAAGATTGAAGGGAAGATTAAGAAAAAGAGACTATAGCGGATCAATGGCCGCTCAGCCGCTCGTCGACGTTCTTCCACAACACGGAGAGGTCGAGATGGATTTCCGGCAGGACCCCGGAGCGGTACTCGTCCCCCAGCGGCATCGCGACCACGAACCGGCCGTTCTCGTTGACCAGGAACTCGATCTGCCGCTCCAGGGCATCGACGATCCAGTACTCGCGCACGCCGGAATCGGCATAGAGGGCGAGCTTCTGGCCACGGTCGCGGCGAGCGGTGCCCGGCGAAAGGATCTCGACCACCAGGTCCGGCGCGCCCTCGATGCGCTCGCGGAGGATCTCCCGCCGCGCCGCCGAGACATAGAGAAGATCTGGCTGCACGACGGAATGATCCATGAGATGCACGTCCAGGGGAGCCACGAACAGCCGCCCACCCGTCTTCATGGCGATATCGTCGAGGCACCTGAGCAGCAGAATGAGGACGGTCTGATGCAGGAGGGACGGACTGGGGCTCAAATAGAATCTCCCGAAGATCAGCTCGCAACGAGGCTCGTCGGGCAGCGCCTCGTAGTCCGCGCGCCGATAGGGGCCGAGGCCCGAATCGGGAGAGAGCGGAGGTTCCTTGAGCAGTGCCACGGCCATCTCCGGATTATATCTCCGGAGAGGATTTGACCGCCGCATTACCGTCTTCTATGATAGAGCCTCGCACCGGCGGCGAAGACGTCAGCACTCGACCTCAAGGAAGCGATTAGACTACGGGCCCAGGAACCTTCCGGACTCGAAGGAGCGAAAAAAATCCATGGCAGCAGACACGAAGGCGGACCGTTCGAAGGCGATCGAAGGCACGCTCGCGCAGATCGAGAGGCAGTTCGGCAAAGGCGCGATCATGCGCCTGGGCCAGCGCGAGAACCTGGGGCTGGAGGCGATCTCCACCGGCTCGATCTCCGTGGACTTCGCGATCGGCATCGGCGGCTTCCCGCGCGGCCGCGTGGTGGAGGTCTACGGTCCCGAATCCTCGGGCAAGACGACGCTCGCCCTCTCGGTCGTGGGCCAGGCGCAGAAGCGGGGGGGCGTCGCGGCGTTCATCGACGCCGAGCACGCGCTCGACGCCGAGTACGCCACCAAGCTGGGCGTCGACATCGACAACCTCCTCGTCTCGCAGCCCGACAACGGCGAGCAGGCGCTGGAGATCGCCGAGATGCTGGTGCGCAGCAATGCCGTCGACGTCGTGGTGATCGACTCGGTGGCGGCCCTGGTGCCGAAGGCCGAGATCGAGGGAGAGATGGGCGACTCGCACGTCGGCCTGCAGGCGCGGCTGATGTCGCAGGCGCTCCGCAAGCTCACCGCCATCGTCTCGAAGTCCAACACCTGCCTGATCTTCATCAACCAGATCCGCGAGAAGATCGGCGTCATGTTCGGCAATCCGGAGACCACCACCGGCGGCCGGGCGCTCAAGTTCTACGCCTCGGTGCGCATCGACATCCGCCGCATCGCCTCGCTCAAGGAGGGCGAGGAGGTGACCGGCTCGCGCGCCAAGGTGAAGGTGGTCAAGAACAAGGTGGCCGCACCGTTCCGCCAGGCCGAGTTCGACATCGGCTACGGCGAGGGGATCTCGAAGGTGGGCGAGCTCGTCGACCTCGGCGTCGATCACAAGCTGGTGATCAAGAGCGGCGCCTGGTACTCCTACGGCGATCTGCGACTCGGGCAGGGGCGGGACAACTCCAAGACCTTCCTGCGCGAGAACCCCGATCTCGCCGACGAGCTCGAGGCCAAGATCCGCGAGCGGATGGGCATGCCCTCGCTCGCCACGTCGCCGCTGCGTGGGGGGCCGGCCGGAGAGTAGACGTCGAGTCGATGGGGTTTGAAGGGCGACCTTCAGGAGGCCTGTCGGAACACCCGGCGCCACCAGCGCTGGAGGGCCGGCTGGCCTTGCTTCTCGGCCTGCTCCTCCAGCTTTTCGACCGGCGCGGGGAGTAGGGCGAGGCGCCCTTTCTGAAGCTGGAGCAGGAAGAGATCCATCTCGCGCCCGCGGATCCGGACGTCTCCGGAGAAAGCGTCGCCCAGCGGAGTCTTGCCGTCGAAGCGAGCGTAGAAATCGCGCGCTCGCGTCGGCATGCGCGTCGTCTCGTCGTCGGCCGGCTCCTCCACCCACACCGGATAGCAGCGCTCCAGCAGGTCGAGCGGCACCGCCATATGGCGCCGGGCGACCAGCACCTGCTCCTCGGTCGCCTGCTCCAGCAGCAGGTCGTAGACGCTCAGCTCGTGGGTGCTTCCCTCGGCCGCCTCGGGAACCTCCGCGATGTCGAGCACCTCGCCGACGCAGAGGCGGAAAGCGCCGTCGAGGAAACGAAAGTAGGAGCCGCGGACTTTCTTGTAGAGCTCCTCCAGCGTCCGTTGCCCGTCGACCAGGCGGACGAGGCGCTGCTGGACCGGCGTCAAATCCTCGCCGCCCGGCCAGCGGTCGCCGCGCTGGAGCACGACGTCGTCGTGCACCAGCACCCGGCGGATGCGGCCGACCTCGTCGAGCCGGCGAGTCCCCTCCATCACCAGGCGCATGACGCTGATCGGCTGCGGCAGGATCTCCTCGTCCTGCGGCAGCTCCGCCTGGAAGTAGAAGATGCCGCGCCGCCAGAGAAAGAGGTCGCAGATCGCGTCCTCGATCTGCTCGCGCAGGGTCTGCTGAATGACCTCGGCGGACAGCATGTCCAGCTCCCGCAGAGCTTCCCCGAGACGGACCCCCTGGTGGGTCGAGCAGTAGCTCAGAGCCCGGAAGAGCTGATCGTCGGTCAGATGGCCGTGGAGCACGAGGTGCTGGCCGTAGTACTCCGCGGAATCGTTCGAGAGGCAGCCCACGACCTCGCCGTTGTGCAGGTAGATCCGCTTCTCGCGCTCGCTCCGGCGGATCACGAGGGCGCCGGTGCAGCGCTCGTTCTTCGCCCACTGCAGCAGATCGCCGAGGGGAAAGGAGGCCAGTCTTCCTGAGAATTCCATAACGGTTCGCGTCAGATTGTAGCAGCCGGTCCCGAGAATTCCCGTTCCGGGCGGGCTGTTATGCTTGCCGCCATGCATGTCTCCACGCGTTGTCTCCTGGGCGCTGCTCTCCTCTGCTGCGCCCTGCCGCTCGCCGCCGCCAACCTCCCCTGCCGGCCGTGCGCCGGCCTGCGCCTCGACGCGGGAACCGTGGGGCCGGCAGACGTCGCCCGCGTCGTGAAGCCGGGCGGCCTGGAGCCGGGAAGCCCGCTCTTCGTCGCCTGGGAAGCGCCGCTCTCGGGAGAGGCCGCGGCCGACACCACTCTGCCGGCCACGGTGCGCGACAGCGGCGCGACGCCCTGGGTGTCTCTGATCTTCCGCACCCCGCCGCCGCTCGCCCAGGGTGGCGAGCGACTCCAGGCCGAGTTGCGCGCCGCGGCCGACGCGGCGGCGAAGGCGCCGGCGGGCACCTGGTTTCAGGTCGTCTGGCGGCCGGAGACGGGAACCTTCTCACCCTCCGAATACGCGTTCCTGCTCAAGCGGGCCGCCGTGACGCTGACCGGCGCGCAGACGCAGGTGAAGGTGGCCACCGAGGCGCTCCCCGCCGATCCCAAGGTCCTCCAGGCGTTCTATGGCGAGGAGGTCGCGGCCTATCTGGAAGCCCTGGCGCTCCAGCCGGCGCCGCCGGAAACGCTCGCCGCGGCGGTCGCGGCGGTGGCCGACCTCGACCCCGGTCGGCCCATCGTGCTCGACGCGCTCGCGACGCCGGCCGATCCGAACGAGATGCTCGCCGACGCCGCCCGCGAATCGGTGGCGGGGATCGACCTGACGCTGTTCGACGCGCCGGGGCTGGCGGCGAAGGGGCTGGTCCCCGCGCTCTCGCCGCTGGTCCTCCTCGCCCGCGAATTCGGCGGCGACCTCTCCTATGATCCCGGCTCTTCGCCGACGGGCGCCGCGGAGGCCTGGACGTTCGTGCGCGGCAAGGATCTCTCGCTGCGGGTGATCGCCCTCGCCCCGCCGGCAGCCCAGGAGCTGACGTTGCGCTTCAACGATCCCGACCTCCGCCGGCCGGTGCGCTTCCCCATCGGCGGCGAGCGCGTGCCGCCGCCAGGCGGCCAGGTGAGCAGTGGCGCGCTGGTGCTGAACGTCGGCTCTCCCGGCCGCGTGGCGGTGCTCGGCCTCGACCGCCCGACGGCCGCCGAGCGTCAGGGGGTCGAGGAGAAGGTCACCGTCTCGTCGACGCGCGAGATCCCGGTCGAGGAGATCCTCCGCCGCTTGCAGGCGTTCGAGGACGCCCAGAGCCGCCGGATCGGCCACTACAGCGCCACCAACACGACGTCGCTCCGCTTCCAGCCGTCGGCGGGCACCCAGGCGATCGAGGCGACGCTCCAGGGACCCTTCTTCTTCGATCCCAAGGCAGGCGCCGACTGGGCCTGGAAGACGCTCTACGTCAACGGCGTCCGCTGGCGCGCCAAGACGCTCCCCGAGATCCCGCTGATCCAGCCGGAGAAGGCGGCGGCGCTGCCGCTCGAGATCCACTTCACCAAGGAGTACCGCTACCGCCTGCGCGGCTCCGACCGCATCGACGGCCGCGACGCCTGGGTGGTCGACTTCGCGCCGGCCGAAGCGGGCGAGAAGGGGCGGCTGCACCAGGGATCGGTCTGGATCGACAAGCAGCTCTTCTCCCGTCTGCGCACCCGCGCCGTGCAGGTGGGGCTCGAAG
Organism: Thermoanaerobaculia bacterium; assembly: GCA_036271335.1. Taxonomy (GTDB): domain Bacteria; phylum Acidobacteriota; class Thermoanaerobaculia; order Multivoradales; family UBA5704; genus DATARR01. The sequence continues at coordinate 2,670 of DATBAW010000135.1, read as the reverse complement.
GCGAGATCCTGTCGAACGAGGAGACGCTCTACTATTCGCCCGTCGACGAGACCGGTCAGGCTGCTCCGTGGTCGGCGCAGAGCTACGTGCTGCCGCTGCGGCTGGTCGCCCAGCAGATCCTCTCGGTGGTGAACAACACGACCGTGGTGGAGCGCGAGACGCGGCTGACCGACGTCCGGATCAACGGCCAGACCTTCGACGAGGACCGCAAGCAGGTCGAGACCTCGGACGTGACGATGGTGCGCGACACCGACAAGGGGCTGCGCTATCTGGTCAAGGACGAGCACGGCGAGCGCGTGGTCAAGGAGGGGTTCAGCCCCAACAAGCTGTTCGGGCTCGCCGGCGTGTTCTACGACGACTCCCTCGACTATCCGCTGCCGCTGGCCGGCCTCAACTACTTCTCGTTCGATTTCAAGGGGACCGGCGAGCAGGTCAACCTCTTCTACGCCGGCGTTCTGCTGATCGGCAACGTCGCCCAGCCGCGCGTCCTCGGCAGCCGCTTCGACGCCGGCGCGCAGGTGTTCGCGCTCGGCGTCCCGTTCACCGACACGCTCTACCACAACGGCAAGGAGGTCAAGGACGAGGCGGTGACGCAGCTCCCGGCCAACGTCGACTTCCGCCTCGGCCATCCGATCGGCAACTTCGTCAAGATCAGCGGCGACTACCAGATCAGCTACTTCCACTACGGCACCGCGGATACCACTGGGAGCGGTTTCGTGCTGCCGAGCGACAACATCCTCCACTCGCTCTCCTTGCAGACCAGCTTCGCCCGCTCCGGCTACCGCCTGTCGGCCTCCGGCAGCTACAACATCCGCTCGCAATGGGATGCCTGGGGATTCCCCGGCAACCCCGATTTCAGCAAGGACAAGCGGGACTTCCTGCGCTGGGACGCCGAGGCGAGCAAGAACTGGTACCTGCCCAAGTTCCAGAAGATCGGGCTCGAATTCGATTATTCGTCCGGATCGGACCTCGACCGCTTCAGCAAGTACCAGTTCGGCTTCTTCGGCAGCACCCGCGTCCATGGCTACCAGAGCGATAGCGTGCGGGCCTCCACCGTCTACGCCGGCCACGCCTCCTACGGCTTCGAGATCGGCGAGGCGTTCCGCCTGGACGGCATCGCCGACGCCGCGCTGGCCACCGACCGCGAGGATGGGCTCAGGAACGAGCTGCTGGGCGGCGTCGGTATCGCGGGGACGTTCATCGGTCCCTGGTCGACCGTGGTCAACCTCGACGTGGGCACCCCCGTGGCCGGTCCGGACAGCGGGTTCACGCTCTACCTGGTGTTCCTGAAGCTGTTCAAGTAGACCCAGCCGCCTGTCGCAGCTTCGTAGGGGCGCAGCATGCTGCGCCCTGATCCTCGCGGCGAAGAGTTGGTGGGCGCAGCATGCTGCGCCCCTACGGATTCTTCTTCCTCTTGACCTCGTCCCGCAGGGCCCGGAAGCTCTCCAGCCGGGCCCTCAGCTCCGCCTCGAAGCCATCCCCCTTCGGCTCGTAAAACCGCGTTCCCTGCAGGGATTCGGGGAGGCAGTCGATGCCGCCGACGCCCTCCTCGGTGTGCGGCGCGTAGACGTAGCCGGCGCCGTAGCCGACCTCCTTCATCAGGCGGGTGGGGGCGTTGCGGATCGCCATCGGCACCGGATCGGCGGGACGCTCCTCGACAGTGCGGCGGGCCGCCTTGTAGCCGTCATAGAGAGCGACGCTCTTGGGCGCCAGCGCGAGGTAGAGCACCGCTTGCGCCAGCGCCAGCTCGCCCTCCGGCGAGCCGAGCCGCTTGTAAGCGTCCCAGGCGGCGAGGGTCTGGGTCAGCGCCTGCGGATCGGCCAGGCCGACGTCCTCGCTGGCGAAGCGGACGATCCGTCGCGCCACGTAGAGCGGATCCTCGCCGGAGGCCAGCATGCGGGCGAACCAGTAGAGGGCGGCGTCGGGATCGCTCTCGCGGAGCGACTTGTGAAGGGCGGAGATCAGGTTGTAGTGCTCTTCCCCCGACTTGTCGTAGAGCAGCACCTTGCGCTGGGCGATCCGGCGCACGGTCTCGGCGTCGATGCGGTTGCCATCCGCATCCGCCGCCGCCAGCTCCAAGAGGTTCAGGGCCTTGCGCGCATCCCCCGAGGCGAGCTGCGCCAGCTCGGCCAGCGCCCCGTCGTCGGCCTCGATGCCCGACTCGCCCAGGCCCCGCTCGCGATCGTCCAGCGCCCGGCGCATCATTCTCGCCAGGCTCTCGGGGGTCAGCGGCTCCAGCACGATCACCCGGCAGCGCGACAGGAGCGCGGCGTTGAGCTCGAAGGAAGGGTTCTCGGTGGTCGCCCCTACCAGCACCACGTCGCCGCTCTCGACGTAGGGGAGGAAGGCGTCCTGCTGGGCGCGGTTGAAGCGGTGGATCTCGTCGACGAAGAGAAGGGTGCGGCGCCCCTGCGCCTTGCGCAGCCGCACCGCCTCGGCCATCACCTCCTTGACCTCCTTGATGCCGGAGGTCACCGCCGAGAAGGGGACGAAGTGCGAGGAGGTGACGGTGGCGATGATGCGCGCCAGCGTGGTCTTGCCCGTTCCCGGCGGCCCCCAGAAGATCAGCGACGGCACGCGGTCCGCCGCGATCGCGCGGCGGAGGAAGGCCCCCTCCCCCACCACCTTCTCCTGGCCGACCACCTCGTCGAGCGTGCGCGGCCGGATCCG
>DATBAW010000134.1:0-20569 GCA_036271335.1 Thermoanaerobaculia bacterium | reverse complement strand
ATCTGCACTCCGTCCGGATCGCTCAGCACGCAATGCACGGGCACCGCGCCGGCGAAAGCCGCCGGGCCGGTCAGCGTCAGCGCCGTCGGCGAGGTCGTGTCCGGCGCGCTCTCCTGCGCCGTCTGCGCCCCGGCATCAGCGCGCCCGGCCGCTCGGTCCTTGCCGCAGGCGGCGAGCAGGAGAGCGCCGGGTAGGAGAACGGCGAGCGTTCGGGCGATACGCAAAAATCCTCCGCGGGTTCGTGGGCCACGCCGGACGCCAGGCCGGCGGCGGGATTCTATGTCTTCGTCAGCGCTCCCCAAAGGAACGCCAGCGCGCCGAGCGCCATCAGCAGCCAACCCCAGGGGGTGCCCGGGGCGTCGTCGTGAACCTTCACCCCTGCAACCACCAGGCCCGCGGCCAGCAGGGTCCAGGAGAGGCGGTGGATCGCGCGCTCCAGCCGCCGCACCATCTTGCGGTCCTCTGGCGACAGCGCGGACTGGACGACCAGCGTCCCCCGCTCGGCGCGGGAGAGCACGGCGTCGAGCCGGCGCGGCAGGGCGAGCAGCGTCTGGATCTGCGTGGCGCCCTCGCGCAGCAGCCCGCGCCAGTCGCGCCGCAGCTCCTCGGCCGCCAGCCGCTCGGCGAAGGGAATCGTCTCCGCCCAGGGATCGAACTCCGGATCGAGCTGCGTCGAGAGGCCCGCCAGCAGCCCCACGGCGCGCGAGGTGAAGAGCAGATCCACCTGCACCTGGAAGGGGAGCTCGTAGAGGAGGTCGCGGTACTCGCGGAAGAAGAACTCGGCCTCCGAGAAGGCGGTCGCCTGCAGATTGCCGACGCTGACCCCCCAGAAGCGCGCGAACAGCTCCTCGTGCACCTCCTCCAGACGGCGGAGATCGGCGCCGGGGAGCAGCACGCCGGCGGCGACGTAGGAGTGCACGAGCCGCGCGGCGTCGCGCGTGCCGAGGCCGATCACGTATTCGCGCAGGGCGCCGCGCAGGCGGTCGGGGATGACGGCGACCATGCCGAAGTCGACGAACACGATCTGGAACGGCCGCTCCTCGCCGGCCGGCGGAGAAGGCGGCGCCACGCCCGGCGCCACGGGGAGCTCGTCTCCGATCGGCAGCGGCCGGACGAAGAGGTTCCCGGGATGAGGGTCGGCGTGGACGAAGCGGTGCTCGAAGATCTGTTTGAGATAGATCCGGTAGAGCGCGCGCGCCACCTCGGCCCGCCGGATGCCGGCGCGGTCGAGGGCCTCGAGGTCGCCCATCTTGAGCCAGCCGACGTTCTCCAGCGTCAGCGTGCGGTGGGCGCTCCATTCCCAATAGACCTTGGGGAGATAGACGCGGTCGTCGCCGGCGAAGTTGGCCGCGAAGCGCTCGGCGTTCCGCCCTTCCGCTTCGAGGTCGAGCTCGGCGCGCGTGGTGCTGGTGATCTCCGCGCCCAGCCGCCCGAGGTCCACGCGGCGGCGGATCGTCTTCGAGAAGCGGAGCAGGCGCGTGGCCAGCCGCACCGCCGCGAGATCGGTCTCGACCAGCACGTCGATCCCCGGCCGCAGCACCTTCACCACCACCTCCTCGCCGGACGGCAGGGTGGCGGGGTGGACCTGCGCGAGCGACGCGGCGCCGACCGGCTCCGGGGAGAAGGCGGCGAAGACGGCGTGCAGCGGGCGCCCGAAATCCGCCTCGATCTGGCGCACGATGTCGGCGAACCGCTCGGGCGGCACCTCGTCCTGCAAGCCGGCGAGCTCGCCGGTGATCTCGGGCGGCAGAATGTCGACTCGCGTCGAGAGGAACTGGCCAAGCTTGATCAGCACACCCCCCATCTCGCCGGCGAGGGTGCGATAGCGCCGCGCGAGCCGCTGATAGCGGGGGAGGGGAGAGCGCCGGAACCGCCGCAGCCCGGGGACGTTGAGCACGACGTCCCACCAGAAGACCTGGAGGAAGACGCGGGTCACGAAGCGGCGCAGCTTGCGGTAGCGCCTGAAATCGATGCCCGCGGCCATGGGGCTACGATATACCGGCATACCGGCTGACGCGGCGAGGATCGAGGCGGTTCCTTGCTGTGGGCCCTCACTCCCCCCCAACCGGGAAAGGGCTGCTCGTAGGGGCGCAGCATGCTGCGCCCTTTTCCGTCGCCGCCACGTCGAGGGCGCAGCATGCTGCGCCCCTACAACTATTTCGGCTTTCCTTCTCTTCTCCCGAACTTTGGGGTGACGGTGGCGAGACTCCTCATCATCCGACCTCTTCCTCACCGACCGGTCGCGGTATGGAGAACGGCGAGAGCTCCCCGCGTCTCAAGGAATGACCTGGTAGGCGAGGACGTCCTCCGCTTCCAGGTTCAAGTCGTCGGCGCATCGGTTGAGGATCTCCGAATCGCCTATCCCTTCCGCCTCAGGTCGGAAAATAAAGGCCCGAATCGCTGCCTCGATGACACTGGACCTATCCTCGCGGCCATAACGCGCTCGGTCGTCGATCGCTTCGAGCAGATCTTCGGAAAGCTGGACGGAGGTCGTAACCTTCATCGGAAGAATATACGTCCGGATCATGGCCAAGGCAATAAGAGGCGCGCGGAGCCGAGGGCGATGAGGGCCTCCCCGTCTATGACAAAATCCACCCCGACACCATGCCCCCGCCCACCCACCATCGAACCGACCCCGACGGCATCACCTTCCGCCCCTTCGCGTCGCTCGCCGACTACGAGGCCTGCCTCGAGCTCCAGCGGGCGACGTGGGGGCGCGAGTTCTCGGATGTGGTGCCGCTGAGCATCCTCAAGGTCAGCCAGAAGGCGGGGGGGATCGTGGCGGGGGCGTTCTCGGCCGCGGGGCGGATGCTCGCTTTCGTGTACAGCCTGGCCGGCTATGTCGAGGGGCGGCCGTTCCACTGGTCGCACATGCTGGCGGTGGAGGCCTCGGCGCGCGATCTCGGCCTGGGCACCCGGCTCAAGCTCTATCAGCGCGAGGTCCTGCTGGATGCGGGGGTCGAGGAGGTGCGCTGGACGTTCGATCCGCTGGAGGCTCGCAACGCGCACCTCAACTTCAACCACCTGGGGGCCGAGGTCCACGAGTACGTCGAGGACATGTACGAGGGAGAGGAGGGGAGCGAGCTGTTCGCGGGGATCGGCACCGACCGCTTCATCCTCTCCTGGAAGATCGCCGGCGCGCGGGTGGCGCGCGCGCTCGATGATCATCGGATGGGCGCCGCGGAGCCGTTCCGAGCCGCGCCGATCGTCAATCCGGGAGCGGTGATCGCCGACCTCGTCGACGCTCCGCGCGTCCGCGTCGAGATCCCGCCGAGCATTCAGGATCTCAAGGCGCAACGGCCCGACGCGGCTCCCGCGTGGCGCGAGTCGACGCGGCGGGCTTTCGAAACCTATCTGGCGCGGGGATACCGGGTCGACGCCTTCTCTCGCGACGCCGTCGATCAGCGCTGTTTTTATGGCTTGGAAAAAGATGGATTGGAAAGGGCCTGACTTGGAAGGGGACTAACTATGCTGCGGATCGAAAGCCTTACCCTGCGCGAGATCGCCATGACGCTCAAGGAGCCGTTCCAGATCTCCTCCGGCACCCAGAGCCAGCGCCGCATCCTGCTCGTCGAGCTGGAGGATGCCGACGGCTTCCCGGGGTGGGGCGAGTGCGCCGCCGGCGAGCTCCCCAACTACAGCCCGGAGACGATCGACACCTGCTGGCAGGCCATCCGCGACTGGGTGGCGCCGCGGGTGCTCGGCCAGACGTTCGAGGGGCCGGAGGCGATTTTTCCGGCGCTGGAGGTCGATTTCCGCGGCCATCACATGGCCAAGGCGGCGGTCGAGATGGGCGCCTGGGAGCTGGCCGCGCGGACGGAAGGGATCCCGCTCTCCAAGAAGCTCGGCGGCACCCGCGACCGCATCCGCGTCGGCATCTCGCTGGGCATCCAGAAGAGCCCGCAGGCGCTGGTGGAGAAGGCCCGGGCGGCGCTGGAACGGGGCTATCGCAAGATCAAGCTCAAGATCAAGCCGGGCGCCGATCTTCAATATGTGCGGGCGGTGCGGGAGGCCCTGGGCTCCGAGGCGCCGCTGATGGCCGACGCCAACAACGCCTACACGCTGGCGGACGTCGACAGCCTGGTGGCGCTCGACGAGCTCGGACTGATCATGATCGAACAGCCGCTCGCCTGGGACGACCTGCTCCGTCACGCCGATCTCCAGAAGCGGCTGGCGACTCCGATCTGCCTCGACGAATCGATCACCAGCCTCGACCGCGCGGCGGACATGATCGCTCTCGGCGCCGGACGAATCGTCAACATCAAGCCCGGCCGCGTGGGAGGCTTCCTGCAATCGATCGCGATTCACGATCTCTGCGCCGCGCACGGCATCCCGGTCTGGTGCGGCGGCATGCTGGAGAGCGGCGTCGGCCGCGCCCACAACGTCGCCCTCGCCTCGCTGCCGAACTTCACCATCCCCGGCGACATCTCGCCGAGCGAGCGCTACTGGGACGAGGACCTGGTGATCCCGGAATGGACCATGGACGGCGAGGGGTGGATCGACGTTCCGATCGATCAGCCGGGCATGGGCGTGCAGGTGGATCGCGACCGCCTCGAGGAGCTGACGGTGCGGCGCGAGATCCTGCGGATTCAGTGACCGTTCCCGGGGGTACCGATGATCGATCGCGTCCTCGCCGATTCCATCCTCGTCTTCCATCTGGGCTTCGTGCTCTTCGTCTGCGTGGGCGGCCTGCTCGCCCTGCGCTGGCCGCGCGTGCTCTGGCTGCACCTGCCGGCGGCGCTCTGGGGGATCTGGGTGGAGTTCTCGTCGACCGTCTGCCCGCTGACGCCGCTGGAGAACCACTTCCGCCGGCTCGGCGGCGAGGCGGGCTACTCCGGCGGCTTCATCGCGCACTACATCCTGCCGGTCCTCTATCCCTCGGGGCTGAACCCGCGGGTGCAGATCGTGCTGGGGATCTTCGTCGCCCTGCTGAACCTGTCGGTCTATACGGCCGTCTGGCGCCGCCGGCGTCGCGCCGGACGGCCGTGAACGGCGCCGCTCCGCGCCTCCTGAATCGCTCGTTCCCCCCGTGAGGCCGCGCTTTCGCCTCGCCAGGCGGAAGGCCGTCCTGACGAGGCGCTCCTTGCGCCTCGCGAGGCGAACGAACGCCACCGTCAGGCGATGCGTCCGCCTCGTCGGGGTGCATCCCGGCCTCGCGAGGCCTTGCGTCCGCCTCGCGAGGGGAAGCGTCCCCCTCGCCAAACGGACGCTTCCCCTCGCCTGAGCAACGGCCGGCCTCGCGAGGCGGAACGATGGCCTCGCGGGGGCAAAGGCCGCTCTACAACCGGGTGCGACCTGTTCCTCCCCATGTTTCGCGGCCAGGAGGAAGGTGGTTGTGGCTTGCAACTAAATCTGCTAGCCTTCTCTTCCCATGGAACCCGCAGGCCTCCTTCCCGTTCTCGAGTCCGACCCCGAGCTGGCCCAGGACACGGAGGAGCTGTACGACGCCCTGGAGGATCTGCTGCGGATCTACCAGTTTCGCGACCGGGACCGCATCTGCTGCTTCGATATCTCTGTTTCCCAGTGCTATGCCCTGGAGGGGATCGTACGGCGGGGTTCCATGACGCTGAACGACTTGGCGGCTTATCTCTACCTCGACAAGAGCACCGCAAGCCGGGTGGTGGATGCCCTGGAGCGCAAAGGCTATGCGGCCCGCCTGCCTCATCCGAGCGACCGCCGGGCCTCGCTTCTCGAAGCCACTCCCGCAGGGCGCGAGCTGGAGGAGAAGATCCGGGAGTCGATCCTCGCCGAGGAGCGCCAGCTCCTTGGCGATTTCACCCCCGAGATCCGCCGGTCCATGACCGTCGTGCTCCGGCGGCTCTCGCGGGCGGCCGCCAAGAGCGTCGAGGCCGGAGGTGGAAGCTGCTGCCGCATTCCCTGAATCCCCTTTTTTCGACAGATAGTTGCAAGTGACAATCAGAAAGGAGAAACGACCATGAGCACGGACCCCCAGACCCTCGACCCCGCCGCCCTCCGCGAGGTGGTTCAGGCGAAGTATGGCGAGGCAGCGCGCACCGCACAGCAGGGAAAGACGGCCTCCTGTGGCTGTGGCGCATGCGGCTGCGACAGCAAGGACCCGATCACCTCGAATCTCTACGAAAGCCACGAGACCGCCGGGCTGCCCGCCGAGGCCGTGCTCGCCTCGCTCGGATGCGGCAACCCCACGGCGCTGGCGGAGCTCAGGGAGGGAGAAACGGTGCTCGACCTTGGCTCCGGCGGCGGGATCGACGTGCTGCTCTCGGCTCGCCGCGTCGGCCCCACCGGCAAGGCCTACGGGCTGGACATGACCGACGACATGCTCGCGCTCGCGCGGGAGAACCAGCGCAGGGCGGGTGTGGAGAACATCGAGTTCCTGAAGGGGGAGATCGAGGCGATCCCACTCCCCGAGGCGGCCGTGGACGTGATCATCTCGAACTGCGTCATCAACCTCTCGGCCGACAAACGGCAAGTGCTGTCCGAGGCTTTCCGCGTGCTCCGGCCGGGCGGCCGGTTCGCCGTTTCCGACGTCGTCCTCCGGGGAGAGGTTCCGGCGGCGATGAGGCACAGCATGGAGCTCTGGATCGGCTGCGTGGCGGGCGCCCTCCAGGAAACGGAGTATCGAAGCCTCCTCGCGGACGTCGGTTTCGAGGCGATCGAGGTTGAGCCCACGCGGATCTATCGCGCCGCGGACGCCCAGGCTTTCCTGGAAGAGGCCGGAATGGACGCCGCCGGCGTCGAGGCGGTGGACGGCAAGGTCATGGGTGCCTTCGTGCGAGCCCGGAAGCCCCTCGGGAGCTAGCTGACGAGCTACGCGGCGCGCCGGCGGCGGAGGGCGAGCAGCAGCACGATCGCCAGCACCCCGCCAGCCGCGATCGCGATCCACCCCCAGAGCGGCACGTTCCGCCCTTTGCGTCCGCCGGGCAGAGGGATCAGGTCGCCGTCGCCGAGCACGACGAGGCCGGCCCAAGCGGAGGCGGGGGCGCCGGTGGCGATGAGGTCGCGCTGGGCGCTCTGGAGGGCGGCGGCGACGCTGGCGCCGCGGCCGAGGTAGCGATAGAAGCGGGCGAAGAGGTCGGCGGCCTCGTCGTCGCGCAGGCGCCAGAGGCTGGCGACCACGGTGTGGGCGCCGGCCTGGAAGAAGGCGCGGGCGAGGCTCAGCACCCCCTCCCCGCGCAGCAGGGCGCCGGTGCTGCTGCTGCACGCGGAGAGCACCACGACGCGTCCCTTCAGATCGAGATCGACGATCTCGCGGATCTGGAGCAGGCCGTCCTGGTTGGCGGCGCCGGGGGCCAGCAGCACGCCCGAGCGGTCCGGATTGCTCTCGTCGGTCACCGCGTGGGTGGCGAAGTGCAGCACGCCGAAGCGCTGCAGCGGCGCGCTCTTCAGAAACCTTTCGGAAGCGTCGGCGCCCAGGCGCTGCACGCTGCCGCCGCCGAGGGCGCGCAGCACGGCGCGGCTCTCCTCGCGGGCGTAGGGGAGCGGGCCCAGGCGGAGGCCCGAGGCGAAGATCGCCACCGCGACGCGCTCGCTGGCGGCGCGCCGGGTTCCGGCCTGCTGGCCGGGCAGCGGCGGATCGGCGAAGACGAGCGCGGGGATGGCGGCGACGGCGGGGCGCTGCCCCTTCCAGCCCAGCCAGAGCGTGGCCGACGGCACCTCCATCAGCGCGTAGCGCGCGGCGAGCGGCGGCGCTCCGGGCGCCGGGCGCAGGGCGGCGAAGGGGAGCTGGTGCAGGGCGTCGTCCGGCACCAGGACGAGCCGGCGGATGGTGGGCGGGAGGTCGCGCAGCGGCTGCTCGAGCAGCCGGCGGTAGAGGCTCACGGCGGGCGCCGCCTCGGAGCCGTCGCGCCGCTCGAAGGTGCCGTTGAAGAGGCGGACCGCCGGCCGCAGCTCGCCGCGCGTCGGCAGACGGTAGACGCGGGTGCCGCCGCGGGTCGCCACGATCAGCCAGGAGCCGCCGGCGAAGTCTCCGCGCTCGTCCTCCCAGGAGGAGACCTGGAAGGAGAGCAGGGCCTCGTCGGGAGCGAGCGCCTGCCGCACCCGCGCCAGGGTGGCGAAGTCGGGACGGCGGGAGGTGTCCAGCGTCGGCGCCGCGCGGGCGAGCTGATTGCGCAGGTCGGCCTCCTGGATCTCCAGGCGGTCGAGATCGCGGCTCGCCGTAGCGCGTTCCGCCGCCGGCAGGGCCGGATCGAGCAGGCGGCGCTGCACGGCCGAGATCTGCTCGAGGACGGCGCCCCGCTGCTGCCGGATCGGCTGCGCGGCGGCTGGCACGGCGTGGGCGGCCTCCAGGGCGTCGACGAGGCTGCGGGCGCGCAGCCGCTCGGCGACCTGGAAGGCCGGCTCGAGATTCGCCGGGCCTTTCGCTTTCAGAGCGGCGTCGATCAGCCGGCCGGAGAGCCAGTAGTAGTCCTCGGCCCAGGTGGAGAAGGCCTCGGCCTTGCCGGCGGAGGCGGTCTGCTGGTCGCGGAGCGCCTCGATGGCGTCGAGCTCCGTGCGCGCGTCCTCGAAGGTCCTCGCGCCGTCTCCCGACGCCCAGCTGACGCGCATCTGCTCGCGCCAGGCGAAGGTCATCGACCAGGGGTCCTGCGCCTGCCGGGCGAGCTCGAGGGACTGGTCGACCACTCTCTGCGCCGCGGCGGGATCGGTCGTCGAGAGCAGGCGGGCGAGGCCGGCGAGGCAGGAGCTCCGGTCCCTGGCGTTGGTCGCGGTCGCCAGGCAGGCGTCGAAATGGTGGCGCGCCGCCTCGCCCTTCGACAGGATGCCGAGCAGGAAGTGGCTGGTGGCCAGGACGCTCCCGTTCCTGCCGGCGACCGCCGCATCGAGCGCCTGCTGCGCCAGCAGCGCGGCCTGCTGCCGTCCCTCCTCGCTGGGCAGCTCCCCAGTCTGGTCGAGCACCGCCCGAGCGATGTCGTAGCGCGCGTTGGCCTCCGCGAAGCGATCGCGCTTCGCGACGGCTAACTCGACGAGGCGCCGCGAGGCTTCCAGGCCTTCTGGATAGCGCCCGAGCTCGAGGTTCAGATTGGCGAGGGCTAACAGGTACTCGCGCTGGTAGATGGAGGGTGCGCCGGGGAAGAGCGCGGGCTCCGCCTGGCGGAGCAGGACGAAGCCCTCCTCCAGATTCTTGCCGGTCCCCCAGAGATGCCGCGCTGCGAGGACGCGGGCGCGCGCGATCAGTTGCGGATCGCCGGCCGCCTGCGCGGCACGCAGGGCCTGCTCGACCTGCTGTCCGGCCTCGGCGATCTGCCCGGCGTTGAACAGCAGCCGATAGAGACTGACCCGTGCGGAGATCACTCCCGTGACGTTGCCCCGCGCGGCGAAGTCGGCCGCGAGGCGCGCCATGTCGCCGGCGGCGGCGGGATTCCGAAAGATGAGGAAGAACCTCGGCCAAGGGCTGCCGGGGTGCCGCCGCAGCAGCGCTTCGAGCCCGGCCTTCGCGCGGTCCATCTGCTGGAGCGCCACTCCGGTCTGGTCGAAGCAGCGGGAGGTCTCCTCGCTTTCCGGCTCGCGGGCCGCAAGCTGCTCGCAGGCTGCGAAGGTCGTGGGGACGGGAGAGGGAGCGGCGGCGCGAGGGAGAACGACCGCCAGCGCGGTGAGCCACCAGAGAGCCTGAAGCATCGGCGGGAGTGTACCGCACCGCGAAAAAACGACGAGCGGCTCCGGGGAGCCGCTCGTCAGGAAGGAAGCTGGAAGGTGGCCTCAGGCGTGGGGATCGGTGTTGCCCGGACCGGGATCGCCGTTGCCCGGCGGGGCCGTGCAGCAATCCGGTTCGACCGGCGTGCTCTTGCGGTTCGTGTCGGGAGCGGTGGGGGTGGTGGTCTGGGCATTCAGCTTATCGTTCATGATGTTCTCCTCGAAATTTGCGATCGTTATCGGGTCCTGGCGTTTGCCGTTTCATCCCGACACCCACTGGAACGAAGCCGCCGCGCCGATCCCCTCACTCGTCTTCCGTACGTCTCGAATCTGTGAAGGTTTCTCCCGGTTCCCACGGCAATCGCCGCCACGACGACTGTCGCGGCGGCGAGAGAACAGAAAGGATCGCGGAAAGAAAAGGTTACTGAAGCGGCGTGGTGAACGTCGGCGAGGATTCGCGCCTGCCGTCGGGGAGCAGGGCGTCGACCTGCCAGAGGAGCTTGGTGCCGGGCGGCAGACTGGCCAGCGCGCTCGCCGGGATGCGCAGCTCGGTGGCGGTCGCGCCCTTGGCGGTGGCGACGGTCTGGAGGACGTCCTCCGTGCTCACCCGCACGTCGTAGGAGGTGGCGCCGGCCTCCGGGGTCCAGCGCAGCACGGCGTCCTGCCGCGACAGCGCCTGGCCGGCCGGGAGGAGCGAGTGGAGCGACGCGTGGTGGCGCGCCTCACGGAAGATGGGCGGCGCCTGATGGGGGACCTCGGCGCGCCAGACGGTCACCGAGACCAGCAGGGCGGCGGCCAGGGCGGCGGCGGCGGCGAGCGGACGCCACCTGCCGAAGCGCCCCGGCAGCACCCTGCCCGGCACCGTGGCGCTCTCCGCCGCCTGCTGGCGGTTCACCTCGACGGCGAGACGCCAGTCCTCGGCGCAGGCGGCGCAGAGGGCGACGTGGTCGAGAAGCTCGCGCAGCGGCTGCGGCGCGAGCTCGCCGCGCACCGCCGCCCAGAGGGTCTCCGGCGCCGGGCATCCTGGCGGGTTGGCGGCGGGGTCCGGCGCGGCGAAGGCGGCGCGGAGCCGCGCGAGCTGCGAATCATCCTGGTTCATGGCTGCTCCTCTCTTCCGGTCCTGATTGCGAAGTCATGGCAGATCAAGGGATTCCTCCGGTCCGCGGCGACCTCCGGCGGCTTCTGAGGGTCAGGCGATTGTCGGGGGTGCCAGGAGAGAAACGAAGGAACCGCCTGAAACCCCTCGCCGGCGGCGGAAAAGGCACCAGGGATCAGCCTTCCTGCCCTCTAGCTCTGGATCCCCTTCTCGCCCAGGCAGCCGCGCAGGTCGGCCATCCCCCGATAGACCAGGTTCTCCGCCTTCTTGCCGGTCCACCCCATCAGACGGCCGATGTCCGGCACAGTGTGCCCCTGGAGGTTCAGGGTGACGGCGTGACGGCGGGGCGCCACCAGGCGGCCGAGACAGTCGCGGATGGCGCGGCCGATCTGCCGTCCGGCCGAGGCGCGCTCGGGATCGGGCTCGCCGGCGGGGGGATCGTAGGCGACCGGCTCCTCGTCCTCGCCGCCGCCTTCGAGCGAGACCTCCTGGCGGCGGCGCAGGCGGCGGATCTCGTCGATCATCGCGCTGTAGGCCGCCTTCTTGAGGTAGAACGGCGAGAACTCGGCGGTCCCTTCCCGCTTGCGCTGGATCTCCATCACCCGCATCAGCGCCACCTGCACGAGGTCGTCCGCGCGGTCGGCCATCCAGCGCGGGCAGACGCGGTCGACGGCTCGCACCAGGTCGCGGTGGAGCTGCGCGTAGTCCATGGCGGACTCGGGGGGGCGTGTCGGGGTTTCCGTGGTCAAGGCGGCTCCGTCCAGAGCGCGCATAGCGTACTACGGAGAGAGCTGCGTCATGAAAGCCCGACCGCTCTTGTCGCGAAAGCCCGACGGCGGTGTCGCGGAAAAGTGTCCCGCTCTCGCGATGACGCGCCACCTATTATGCGAAGTCGCTAGACGAAGAACTGATACGAAGCCGGTAAGAGCAGCGCGTAGGGGCAGCACCTTTGATGTTCATTCGCCGTAGCGATGCGGCAGTCTCTTTTCTGGGGGGTGTACGATGGACCATGGCCACAGCTTCGGCGGGGATGTCAACTACGAGTACCTGATCCTGGGCGCCGGTCCCGCGGGTCTGCAGATGGGCCACCATCTGTCGCGCGCCGGCCAGAGCTACCTGATCCTCGAAGCCGGCGACTCTCCCGGCACCGCGTTCAAGACCTTCCCCCGCCACCGTACCCTGAACTCGACCAACAAGGTCCACACCGGCTCCACCGATCCCGAGCTCAATCTCCGCTTCGACTGGAACTCGCTGCTCGACGAGGACGGCGACGGGGAGATGCGCTTCTCCCGCTTCAGCCGCAGCTACCGTCCGTCGGCCGACGAGATGGTCGCCTATCTCGCCGAGTACGCCGCTCATCACCGTCTGAACCTGCGCTGCAACACCCGCGTCCTGCGCGTCGAGAAGCCGCACGCCAACCAGTTCCGGCTCACCGACAGCACCGGCCGCGTCTACTCCTGCCGGCGCCTGATCGTGGCCACCGGCGCCAGCAAGCCGTACGTGCCGGAGATCCCGGGGATCGATCAGGCGGAGAGCTACGCCGACGTCTCGATCGATCCGGAGGATTTCGTCAACCAGCGCGTGCTGATCCTCGGCAAGGGGAATTCGGCCTTCGAGACCGCCGGCAATCTGATCCCCACGGCGGCGACGATCCACGTCGCCAGCCCGCACCCGCTGAAGCTCGCCTGGAAGACGCGCTACGCCGGCCATCTGCGGGCGGCGAACAACGAGTTCCTCGACACCTGCCAGCTCAACCAGGGGAACGCCGTGCTCGACTGCGTGGTCGAGAGGATCGAGCGGCGCGACGGCCAGCTGGCGGTCTCGCTGCAATACACCCGCGCCCACGGCGACGCCGAGGAGCTGATCTATGACCGGGTGATCGTCGCCACCGGCTTCCGCTTCGACGATTCGATCTTCGCCGCCGACTGCCGGCCGGAGCTGGTGCACAACCGCCGCTTCCCGGCGCAGACGCCGGAGTGGGAATCGATCAACGTTCCCGGCCTCTATTTCGCCGGCACGCTGACGCAGGCGAACGATTTCAAGGAGCACGCCTCGGCCTTCGTTCACGGCTTCCGCTACAACACGCGCGCCCTGTTCCGCATGCTGCAGAGCAAGCACCATCGCCGGGAGTGGCCGGCGCGCGACGTCGAGCCGACGCCCGAAGGCCTGGTCGAGGCCACGCTCGCGCGCCTCAACCGTTCCTCCGCGGCCTGGCACCAGTCCGGGTTCCTCCACGACGTGATCGTGGTCGACGAGGGGTGGGACCATGCCGCGCTTTACGAGGAGATGCCGCTGGCGTACATCCACCAGAGCGCGCTGGGGGCCAATCCGCATTACTACACGATCACGCTTGAGGCCGGCAGGATCGACGGCGATCCCTTCGCCGTCGTGCGCAACCCCGAGCCGGCGCGGGCGGACGAGAGCGTCTTCCTGCACCCGGTGATCCGCCGCTGGTCCGGGCTCCAGCTGATCTCCGAGCGGCACCTCCTGGAGGACCGCTCCGGCGAATGGCGCAAGCCCGAGACCCACGTCGCCCCGCTGCGCTACTTCTTCATGCAGCAGCTCCTGGAGTGCGCGGAGATGGAGAGCGAGCCGCGGCGGATGCTGCGGGCGGTATAGGGGGGAGCGAGTGAGTTACACGGACTTCCACGGACGAGCAGGGACTTTCACGGACAGCCGCTCCTGACAGTCCGTGTTCGTCCGTGGAAGTCCGTGATCGTCCGTGTTCCTTCTTTCCGCCTACCCCGCCTTCGGCACCACATCCACCACCAGCCCGGTCTGCAGGCGGCTCTCCATCTCGGGGGTGGGGTTGAGGTGGACCTCGATCAGCACCATCTGCGACGCGGCGTCGACCTCGGGGGCGATCCTCTGCACGGTGCCGGGGATCTTGAGGTCGACGGTGCGCACGGCGACGGCGACGGGATCGCCCTCCTTCAGCTTGCGCGCCTCCTCGGTGGGTACGGCGGCGCGCACCAGGAGGTCGCCGGCGCTGATCAGGCGGATCACCGCGGTGCCGGGACCCACCACCGCGCCGGGATCGGCGAAGCGCTGCGCCACCCGCCCTTCGAAAGGCGCCCGGATCTCGTTCTGCGACAGGCTGGTCTCCAGCTGCTGGACCTTGGACGTCTGCTGCTTGACGCGCTCGACGGCGACGTCGTGCGCCGCCGTCACCGTCTTGGCCTGCAACGACGCCTGCGCCAGGTCCTCCTTGGAGAAGAAGTCGGGGTTCTTCTGCCGCCGGTCGTTGCGCGCCAGCGACTCCGCCATCTCGTCGCCCGCCCGCCGCTCGTCGACCTGCGCCGAGCGGAGCTCCGAGCGGGCCATCGAGAGGTCCTGGGCCGCCAGGCTGGTGTCGAGAGTGGCGATGGGATCGCCCTTGTTGACGTGATCGCCGATCGAGACGCGCACCGTCTGGAGGCGCCCCTGGGAGTCCGCCTTGACGTCCACCGACTGGCGGGAGACGACGACGCCGATCCACCCCTGGCGCGGCGCGGCGGCGAGGGAGGAGGGCGCCGCCGGCGCCGGCGCGGCGGCATGAGGCGCGGCCGCCGGCGGGATCTCCGCCGTCACCTGCCGGCGGTCGCAGCCGGCGAGAGGGGTGAAGAGGGTCAGGGCGAGGAGAGGAGCGAGGCGGCGTCTGCGCATGGCGCTATCTTAGCGCGCTCAACCGGCGCCGGGTCGTGGCCCTCCCGCGCCTGCCGGATCAGCGCCTCGACCTCGGCGATCAGCGCTCGCCGCCGCTCGCCGTCCACGGCATGCGCGGCGGCCGCGGCGGCGACGTCGGCGCCACAGTGCGGGCAGGTCGTCTCACCAGGCCAGATGAAGCAGTCGCAGGCGTAGCAGACCTCCAGGCTCGGCGGCAGGCGCCCCTCGCGCGCCGACGCCCGCGAGGCGGCGGCCTTTCCACCGCCGATCTGCACCAGCGGCTCCCGCGCCGTTACTTTCGCCGTCATTGTCGCTGCCGCCGGCGTTTCGGCCTCCCGTCCGGGCATGGGCTCGAGGATCAGCTCGAACTCGCCGGTGGCGAACGACGTCATCGCCGCCTCGCGGATCTTGACCACCCGCTCCCGCAGCCCGCGCTTCTCGAGCTCCAGCGCGCGGTGGTGGCAGAACGGATTGTTGCCCGGACGGCCGAAGAGCGAGTCGGCGGTCCAGGTGCAGCCGCCGCGGCAGACCTCGGCGTAGTAGCAGCTGCGGCAGAAGCCCCAGAGGTCGTCCACCGAGCGCAGGCGGCCGAAATGGATCGCCGGGCTGGAATTCCAGATCTCCTCCAGCGAGAGGTCGCGGATGTTGCCGCCGGCGTAGCCGACCGTCGCCAGCGACGGGCACCCCTTCACCGTGCCGTCCGACTCGAGGCCGATCACCGTCTGGCCGGCGCTGCAGCCGGTCCAGTGCGAGTACTCCTCGCCGAGGGTGCGCCAGAAGTGCTCGTAAGGGCCGAAGTAGCCGATGTTGTTGCCGGGCAGCATCAGCAGGCCGCGGTCCATCCCCTCGTGGTAGAGCCGCGCCAGCAGCGGCATGAGGTCGAGGAGCTGGTAGGGCTGGAGCAGCAGCGCGTCGTTGTCCGCGGCGTTGCCCATGGCCACGGTGAGCTGGAGCTGCCAGTGGGTGGCGCCCGCCGCGATGATCCGGTCCATGATCGCCGGCATCTGCTCGACGGTGCGGGCGCCGATCTGGGTGTTGACGCTGGTCCGCAGCCCCGCCGCCTTGGCGGTCCGCAGCGCCTGCATCGCCATCTCGTACGAGCCGGGGACGCCCCGGAGCTCGTCGTGCAGCTCCGGCAGGCCGTCGATCGATACGCCGAGCCCCTGCAGGCCGGCGTCGACCGCCTCGGCGATCCGCGCCGCCGTCAGGTTGCGGGCGCCGCTCTGCATCGCGCAGTAGATGCCGTGGCCGCGGATGGCGCGGACGATCGTCGTCCAATCCTTCCGCAGGTAGGCCTCGCCGCCGATCAGGCTGATCTCCCGCGTGCCGAGGCGGGCGAGCTGATCGACCACCTCGAGGCACTCCTCGGTGCTCAGCTCGTCGGGACGCGGCCGGCCGGCGCGCGATCCGCAATGCTGACACTTCAGATTGCAGGCGAGCGTGATCTCCCAGACCACGTGGACCGGGACGTGCCGCCGGAAATCTTCGTCGGTGCGAAAGCGTGCCGGACGGTGGACGGGCTCGGCCATGACGCGCATCCCTCCTGGAGCCGCGCGGCTCCATGCCTCCGAAGGTGAGCTCGAGCGGCGGCTCGAACCTTTTGGCTAGCTGGCCTTGTAGGCCTTCTTCTCGAGCTTGGAGATCTCGAGCTTGAGGGCTTCCAGGGCGGCGGAGACATTGCCCACCTGCCGGAGGTGCTCCTCGGCCTGCGCGGCTACCGCCTTCATCTTCGCGAGGTCGCCGGAGGCGACGGCCTCGTTGATCGCGACGCCGTAGGGGGGAAGAATGGGAGTCGACATACGCTACCTCCTTCAGTGGTTGGGTGCAGGCTATTTTATATACCTCTTCCGGTCGGCGCCGCAAGGCGAAGCCGCGGGATCCCCGGAGATTCATGCATCGTCCGGCCTGCGTTAGGATTCCCCCAGTTTTCTGTATACGAAGGAGACCGCCGATGAGCGCAGAGCTGTCGAAGTTCCGTTCCCGCCGCCGGCTGGCGGGGATCGTCCTGTTCCTGCTGGTACTGACGGCGCTCGCCCTGGTCGCGGTGCCGGTGTACTTGATCCGACCGTTCGTGCCGCAGACGCCGCGCGGGCTGGCGGTGGCCTTCGGGGTACGGCAGTGGGCGCCGCTGGCGACCGTCCTCCTGCTGCTCGCGGGCCTGGCGCTGACGGTCGCGCTCTGGCGGGGCGGACGGTGGGGGAGCCGCACGCTGGTCGCGCTGGCGCTGGTGCCGCTGCTGGCGGCGGTGGGGCTCGCCCGCTTCAACATCTACGAGAAGATGTTCGCGCCGCTCGGCGGCGCCCGCTTCGCGCCGGTGGCCGAGGCGAAGTGGGTGGAGGAGGGCGATCCGGTGCTGGCCGTCACCCAGGGCGGGGAGGCGGCGGCATACCCGATCCGGCAGGTGTCGTATCACCACATCGTCCAGGACGTCGTCGGCGGGGTGCCCGTCGCCGTCACCTACTGAACGCTCTGTCACACCGGTCTGGTGTGGAGAGCGGAGATCAACGGGCGGAGGCTGCGCTTCCACCTCACGGGGATCAACAACCAGAACTTCCTGATGGCCGACGAGCAGACGGGGTCCTGGTGGCAGCAGGCGACGGGCGAGGCGGTGCTCGGACCGCTCAAGGGGTCGCATCTCGACCTCGTCCCCTACGACGAGATCGGCTACGCGGCGTGGAAGCGCGAGCACCCGCAAGGGCGCGTGCTGCGGCCGGACGACAGCGCGCCCTGGCGACGCTTCTCGCAGGACTGGGAGGCGCAGACCGCGAAGGCGCCGGTGGTGACGCCGGCGCGGCAGGATGATCTGTTGCAGCAGCGCGACGTGGTGGTCGGCGTCCGGCTGCTGGGCATGGCCCGGGCCTATCCGCTGGCGTCGCTCCAGCGCCAGAGCCCGGTCGAGGACGAGGTCGGCGCGGTGCCGATCCTCCTCGTGGTCGGCGAGGACGGCCGCTCGGTGCGCGTCTTCGAGCGGACGGTCGAGGGCCGCGAGCTGCATCTGTTCGCCAAGCCCGGCGTTCCCTTGCGTCTGGTGGATTCCGAGACGGCGAGCGCCTGGAGCTTCGCGGGCGAGGCCATCGCCGGTCCGCTTCAAGGGAAGCGGCTGGCGCGCGTTCAGGCGCTCAAGGACTACTGGTTCGACTGGCGGACCTACAACCCCGAGACCTCGATCTTCAGAAGGTGAAAGCCGGGAAGATCCTGAAGGGTCTTCGGGTTCAAAATGACGAAGGACTGAAGGAGCAGGTACAATCTACAATGGAAGCCCATAGGGCGGCATCGAAGGAGATCGAGATCCGAGAGACGTTTCCCACCGCGCTGCTGACCGGCTTCGACGGCCCGACCGTCGAGGCGTGCCTGCGTCAGCTCGGTCCCGAGCTCCACCTGCTGGTGGCCGGCTCCGAGTCGGAGGCCCTGCGCCTGTTGGGAGCGCAGCCGGTCGCCGTGCTGGCCCTCGGCGGCGCCATCGCCGGCGACCGCGCGCGCTGGCTGCTCGAGGAGGCGGAGACGGGCGTCGACGTGTCGACGCGGATCAACATCGTCCTCGGCGCCGGTCCCGACCCCTCGCTGTTCCAGGATCTGATCGACCGCGACCGCATCTTCTATCTCAGCCCGGAGCCGGTGCCGGCGGCCGACCTGATCGCCCTGCTGCGCAGCGGTGCCGAGCGCTGGCACGCCGCCATCCAGCGTGGCGACGGCGACGAGCGGCGGCGCACCGTGTTCGCCCGCCGGCTGCTGGCGGCCACGCAGGCGATCGCCTCCCAGCGCCAGCCGGCGGGCGTCGCGCGTGCCGCGGCTCAGGCGGTGGAGGAGGTCGTCGACGCCGCCCGCGGCTACTGCCTGCACTACGACCCGGCCACTGAGACGCTCTGGGAGCCGCCGCGCGACGCGGATCTGGAGGAGGAGCGGCGGGAGAGCGCGGCGGTGGGCCTGGTCAGCTTCGTGGTGCGCACCGGCCGGCCGCTGGCGATCGAGCGGATCGGCGCCGACCCGCGCTTCGACCGCGAGGCCGACGATCCGCAGGCCAAGGGGGACGAGCGCTTCGCGGCAATGCCGGTGCTGGGGCCGGACGGCCGCATCCTCGCCGTGCTCGCCGCCATCCGCCGCGCCGAGGAGCGGGGGTTCGACGACGAGGACCTGAAGGGGTTCACCCTGCTCGCCGAGCAGGCCGCGCCCACCTTCGCCCAGCTCCGCCTGGCCGATGCCGATGCCGAAGGCCTGCCGGTGGCGGCGCTGTTTCGCGAGGAGGCGGTGGAGCACCACAACGTCGGCATGCGCGGCGAGGGGGACGTGCTGCGCGTCGATCCCGGCTGGATGCGCTGGACGTTCCGCCTGCTGATCGCCGTGCTGGCCGCCGGCCTGCTGTTCACCGTGCTCGCCAAGGTGCACGACTACGCCGCCGGCCCGGCGGTGGTGCGGCTGGGCGGCCGCAGCGACCTGACGGCGAACGCCGACGGCACGGTCAGCCAGGTCTCGGTGGCGCCCGGCGAGCGGGTAGAGGCGGGGCGGCTGCTGGTGCGCTTCTACGGCGCCCGCGAGGCGGCCGAGCTGGCGCGCATCGACCATGAATTCGAGCTGCAGCTGATCAACCGCCTGCGCGATCCGGCCGACGCCGGCGCCCAGCAGGCGCTGATCTCGCTGCGCGCCGAGCGCGAGCTGGCGCGCTCCAACCTCGCCGAGCGCGAGCTGCGGGCACCGGCGGCGGGGGTGGTGAGCGACATCCGCGTGCGCGTCGGCCAGCACATCGTGCCCGGCCAGTCGCTGCTGTCGATCGGCCGCGGCCAGGAGCGCCCCTCGGTGGTCGCCTTCCTGCCGGGCGAGGACCGGCCGCTGCTCAAGCGCGGCATGCCGCTGCGCATGGAGATCCAGGGCTACAAATACGCCTACCAGGAGCTCACCGTCGACGCCGTGGGCGACGAGGTCGTCGGTCCCGCCGAGGCGCGGCGCTACCTCGGCGACGAGATCGCCGACGCGGTGAATTTCACCGGTCCGGTGGTGAAGGTCGAGGCCCATCTCCCCTCCGGCTCCTTCACCTCCGAGGGCAAGGTGCGCCAGTACCACGACGGCATGCTGGCGCAGGCCGAGGTGCGCATCCGCTCCGAGCGCGTGCTGGTGACGCTGATCCCCGCGCTGAAAGCCTTCTTCGAGACCCGGGAGCGCTCCGATGGCTAAGCCGACCGAAACGTTGGAAAGGCTCGACACCCAGGCAGCGCCGGCCGATCCCGCCGCGCCGCCGCAGGAGCCGCTCCACGAGCGCTTCCCGGCGCTGGAGAAGCTCGCCTTCACCAGCCGCCGCAAGCGGGTGCCGTTCATCCAGCAGAACACCGCCAGCGACTGCGGCGCCGCCAGCCTGACGATGGTGCTCGCCTATCACGGCAAACACCTGCGGCTCGACGACGTGCGCAAGGTCACCGGCTTCGGCCGCGACGGCGCGGACGCCCTGGCGATCCTCTCCGCGGCGCGGGTCTACGGCCTGCGCGGGCGCGGCGTAAAGGTCGACGAGGTCGACGACCTCAAGTTCGTGCCGCCGGGGTCGATCCTGCACTGGCAGTTCAACCACTTCCTGGTCTTCGAGCGGCTGACCGCCGACGGCGCCGAACTGGTCGATCCGGCCGGCGGGCGGCGGCGGGTGGGCCGCGAGGAGCTGGGACGCTCGTTTACCGGCGTCGCCCTCACCTTCGAGCCGGGCGAGGACTTCGAGCCGCAGGAGGGGGAGCCGCGCAAGTGGGACCGCTTCCTCAAGCTGCTGCGCGAGCAGTCGGACGTCCTCAAGCGGATCGTCGTCACCTCGGGGATGGTGCAGCTCTTCGCCCTCGCCGTGCCGCTGCTGATCGGCTCGCTGGTCGACCGCGTGATCCCGCGCGGCGACCTCCAGCTCCTGGGGCTCCTGTCGGCGGGACTCGGAGCGATCGTGGGGTTCAGCTTCCTGTCGTCGCTGCTGCGCTCGTTCCTGCTGCTCTACATGCGCACCCATCTCGACGCGCGGATGACCTTGGATTTCCTCGATCACCTGGTCGATCTCCCCTACGCCTTCTTCCAGCAGCGCTCGGCCGGCGACCTGATCATGCGGATGGGGAGCAACGCCACCGTGCGCGAGATCCTCACCTCGGGCGCGCTCTCCGGCGTGCTCGACGGCCTGATGGTCACCCTCTACCTGGTGCTGCTGCTGATCGCCAGCCCGACGATGGGGCTGCTGGTGGTGCTGCTCGGCGCCTTCCGGATCGGCCT
>DATBAW010000133.1:0-1820 GCA_036271335.1 Thermoanaerobaculia bacterium | reverse complement strand
CGCCCTGGAAGAAGCTCGGCGAGCGCGAGGCCGGCTATCTGCAACGGCAGCTGGCGAAGATCCGGAGCTGGGAGGGGAAGCCCGCCGGCGACGCGCCGCAGCCTTTGGCGACCGGCGCGCTGGCGGCGGCGGCGCTGGCCTCGCAGGGCGGTCCGGAGGCGCCGCGGCTGCGCGCGGACGCAGCCCGCTTCGCCGCCGGCGCTCTCGACCACTGCCCGCGCTGGACCACCAACCAGTGCGCCCGCGCTCAGCTGCCGCTCGAGCGGCTGGTGCTCCAGGACCCCGGCGTGCTGCCGCCCGCTCTGCTCGCCCGGCTGCGGAAGGCGGTCGCGAACGGCGCGCCGCCACCGGGCGAGGGCCAGGTGCGCGATCCGTGGTCGTTCGCCGACACCGAGAACCAGCGGATGATCGCGATGGCGCGCAGCCTGGTCGGACAGGTCGCGGCGGGCACGCCGGATTCGAGCTCGGCACGCGGCTGGGGGGCCTACGCCGAAGCCTTCCTCGCGGCGCACGAGCGCGACGGCTGGTACGAGGCGGAGAGCCCGGGGTACATCGCGCTGTCGATCACCGCCCTGCTCCAGCTCGCCGATTTCGCGCCGCAGCCGGTGGTGCGCGAGCTGGCCCACCGGCAGCTCGACGCGCTGTTCACCGCCTGGGCGCAGGAGCAGGTCGGCGGCTATCCGGCGGGACCCAAGGCGCGCAGCTCGGCCGTCTGGTCGCTCAGCCGCCAGAGCAGCCCCTGGCAGTCCTGGGCCTGGCTGGCGGCGGGCGTCGGCGATCCCGAGGAGATGAATTTCGCCGATCGCGCGGAGCTGCCGGTCAGCCATTACCAGATCCCCGAGGCGGCCGTCCGCCTGCTGACCGACCGCCGCCGCCAGCCGCCGTACGAGATCCGCGCCCAGCGCAAGATCCTGCACTCCAAGCGCCGACCCTACAACGCCGCGCTCTACGCCTACGCCACGCCGGACTACATCCTGGGCGCCGCGCAGTCGGTGGACGGCCTCGGCCTGCGCGTCTCCGGCGGCCAGGAGATCGTGGCGACGCTCTACGCGGAATCGCCCGCCTTCGCTCCGCTCTATCTCTGGAGCCGCACGCGGACGCCGGAGAGCGACGACGGCGAGCAGCTCAACACGCGCGACCAGGCGGTGGAGAACAGGAACGTCGTGCTCGCCCGCCTCGACACGCCGGGCGCCGGGGTCGGTCACGTCTTCCTCTCCGCGCCCTGGGAGGACCTCGAGATGCGGGGAGACGTCGTGCTCGCGCACTGCGGCGACGCCTACGTGGCGCTGGTCACGCAGGGAGGCTGGGAGATCGCGCCGGCGATCGCGAAGTATCCCGACTATTACGGCCTGGGGAACAAGCGGCGGAAGGATCTCGCCGGCTCGTGGGTGGCGGTGCCGCGGCGGCAGCCGGCGAGCGTGGCGCTGATCGCCGGGAGGCGCGCCGAGGACGGCGATTTCGCGGCCTGGAAGCAGCGGCAGGCCAAGGCCCGGCTGACCGTCGGCGACGACGGTGCGATCCACCTCACCGCCGCCGACGGCGCGCGCGCCGAGTTCCTCCCCGGCCGCAAGGCCAGCTTCGCGGGCCAGCCGGTCGAGGCCTCGGCCTATCCGCGGCTCGCCTCGCCGTTCCTGTCCCGGAATTGATCGATCCGGGCCGCTCCCGGCCTCCCGCCCGATCTGACGGGAGAAGAGGGAGAAAGCCGAGTCTGTAGGGGCGCAGCATGCTGCGCCCCTACGAGCGCCTCTCCCGGCGACCCTGCCAGTCTGACAAAGTAGAGTTAAGTGGCCGCCTGAGGACCGAAAGTCCGGACAGGCGCC
>DATBAW010000132.1:0-14663 GCA_036271335.1 Thermoanaerobaculia bacterium | reverse complement strand
GTCGGTGGCCTCCGAAGGCCGCATCCAGGTGCCGGTGACGTTCGAGAGGCAGGGGATCGACGGCGCCCGGCGCGCGACTCCGGCCACCAGACGGTTGAACCGTTCCGCGACTGGTTCCATGAGGCCGCAGTGGAAGGCGTGACGGGTACGCAGGAGGCGGCAGGAGAGGCCCTCCGCGGCGAGCCGCCCCTCCAGCTCCGCCACCGCCGCAGGGGTCCCGGCGACCACAGAGACCTCCGGTCCATTGATCGCGGCGACCGTGAGGTCGGCGCCGAGCCGGTCGCGCAGCCGCGCGGCCGCGAGCGGCACGGCGAGCATGGCTCCGGCCGGCAGCTCCTCGATCATCTGCGCCCGCCGCGCGACCAGGAGCAGGGCGTCCTCCAGGGAGAAAACTCCCGCGACACAGGCCGCCACGTACTCGCCCAGGCTGTAGCCCGCCACCGCCTGCGGCTGGACCCCCCAGTCCATCCATTGGCCTGCCAGCGCGTACTCGACGGCGAAAAGAGCCGGATGCGCGAAGGCGGTGCGTTCGAGGCGATCGCCGCCGCCTCCGGCCGTGGGGCGGCGGCCGAGCATCGCCGCGAGGTCGACGCCGGCGGTGGCCGCCGCGCTGCGGGGCTCCTCGGAAGGAGCTGCGGGATACAGCACCTCCCGCAGATCGGTCCCGAGGAGCGGCAGGAGCAGTTCGGCGCAGCGGTCCATCCGCTGGCGAAATCCCTCTTCGCGGTCATAGAGCCCGCGGCCCATGTTCGGGTAGTGCTCGCCGAGACCGGGAAAGACGAACGCCACCGGCCGGTCCGCCACCTCCTTAGCGCCGGTGAGAAGACGGCGCGGATCCCGCCCCGCCAGCGCCGCGCTGGCGTCTCCGCGGTCGCGGCAGACCAGCGTGCGGCGGTGCTTGAAGGCCCGGCGGCCGACCTTCGAGGTATAGGCGACATCGGCGAAATCCTGCTCGGGATGGGCGGCGAGATGGGCGCTCAGCCGGTCGGTCGCCGCCTCCAGGGCGGTCGGGGTGCGCGCCGAGAGCAGGAGGAGCTGCCAGCTTCGCGAGGCTCCCGGGGTCTCCGCTACCGGCGCCTCCTCCAGCACCAGGTGGGCGTTGGTGCCACCCAGACCAAAGGAGCTCACTCCGGCGCGGCGTGGACCAGGCCCGGCGGGCCACGGGGTCAGGCGCGTATTGATATAGAACGGCCCCTCGTCGAGGCGCAGCCTGGGGCCCGGCTCCTCGAAGTTGAGGCTCGCCGGCAGTTCCCGGTGCTCCAAGGCGAGCGCCGTCTTGATCAGGCCGGCCACTCCGGCGGCCGCGTCGAGATGGCCGAGGCTGGTCTTGACCGACCCGAGGGCGCAGGACCGCGGCTCCGCGGCCGCGGCGAAGACCCGGGTGAGCGCCGCCACCTCGATGGTATCGCCCAGCGGCGTGCCGCTGCCGTGGGCCTCGACGTAGGAGATGCTGCGCGCCTCGACCCCCGCCACCGCCAGAGCCTCAGCGATGACCCTCCCCTGCCCCTCGACGCTCGGCGCGGTGAAGCCGGCCTTATGCGACCCGTCGTTGTTGACCGCCGAGCCAAGGATCACGGCGCGGATGCGGTCGCCGTCCGCCATCGCATCCTCCAGGCGCTTCAGCACGACCACCCCGACGCCGCTGCCGCCCACCGTCCCGCGGGCTCGGCTGTCGAAGGCGCGGCAGTGCCCATCGGGCGACATGATGCCCGCCGGGCTGTAGAGGTAACCCCGGTCCTGCGGCGTGGCGATCGAGGAGCCGCCCGCGAGCGCCACGTCGCATTCGCCGTTGAGCAGGCCCTGGCAGGCGAGGTGGACCGCCACGAGCGAGGTCGAGCAGGCGGACTGGACGCTGAAGCTCGGACCGGTCAGCCCCAGCTTGTAGGAGGTCCGCGTGGCGACGAAGTCCTTGTCGTTGCCGACCAGGTTGAGCAGCCAGTCCACCGCATCGCCGGGGCGGCGCCGGGCGAGGAGATGGAAGAGGTAGGTGCTGGCGCTGACCCCGGCATAGACACCGATCAGCCCGCCGCAGGTCTCCGGATCGCAGGCCGCGTCCTCCAGCGCCTCCCAGGCGCACTCGAGGAAAACGCGCTGCTGCGGGTCGATGATCGACGCCTCACGAGCGTTGTAGTTGAAGAAACCGGCGTCGAACAGCTCGACACCGTCGAGCCGGCCCGCGGCACGCACGAAGTTGGGATGGTCGAGCAGGGCGGGATCGGTCCCGGCGGCCAGCAGCTCCTCGCGGTCGAAGAAGGTGATCGCTTCGACGCCGGCACGAAGGTTTTCCCAGAAGCGCTCCACGTCCGGCGCCCCGGGAAAGCGGACGGCGAGGCCGACGATGGCGATGCCTTGAAGGGCGTCGTCCGAGTCCTGGCCAGCGACCGGCGCCGGCCGGCGTGGTGGCTCCTGGCGAGGCGCGGCCACCCGCCGCGGCATCTCGCTCGCGAGCTGGCCCTGCTCCGCCGGACTTAGGAGAGGGAGGGCCGAGAGGCGCGCGTCGGGGTCCGCGGCGACGCGTTCGAGCAGAGCCTGGAAGCCACCGGCCAAGCGCTCTGCCGTCACCGCGTCGAAGAGGTCGGCGTCGTACTGAAGCGAGAAGCCGATCCGGCCGGGCATCGCCATCACGTTGAGGGTGAGGTCGAGCATCGAGGTGCGGCGGTCGGTCGGGAAGGGCTCCATCTCCAGCGGGCCGAGGCGGGCCCGGCTGGCTCCGCCGGTCAGCAGGCTCAGGACCTGCTCCTCGGCCCCCCCCTCGTAGAAGGCGAACAGCACCTGATAGAGCGGCGAGCGCCCGAGATCGCGCTCGGGGGCCAGGCGCTCGACGAGCAGGGGAAAGGGGAAATGCTGGTGCGCGAGAACCCCGGACACTACCCGCGCCTCGCGGGCAAGGAGGCGACGGAACGGCGGATCTCCCGCCAGGTCGCCACGGAGCAGCACCGTGTTGACGAAGTAGCCGACGACCTCCTGAAGCTCCGCTCCCGGGCGGCCTGGCAGGGTCGAGCCGACCACGATGTCCTCCTGGCCGGAGGCCCGGTGCAGCAGGGCCTTGAACGCCGCCAGCACGGCCGTATAAAGCGTCGTCCCGGCAGCGTTCGCGAGGGTGGCGAGGCGGGCGCACGCCGTCTCGCCCAGGTCGAAGCCGATCGTCCCGCCGCGGAAGCTCTGGACGCTTGGCCGCGGCCGGTCGGTGGGGAGGGCGAGTTGCGGCAGCTCGCCCGCCAGCTCGAGGCGCCAATACTCCCACAGCCGCTCCCCTTCCGGCCCCTGGAGCATTTCGACCTGCCAGCGGGCGAAGTCGGCGTAGCGGCCCGCCGGGGGCGGGAGCTCCGGCGGCCGGCCGGCAAAGGCGGCGGTCAGGAGCTCTTGCAGATCCGCGAGGATCAGGGAGAGCGACAGGAAGTCGACGGCGATATGGTGCAGCAGCAGGAGCAGAACACAGTCTTCGGGCCCGCTCCGGAAAAGGCGCAGGTACACCACCGGCGCCTTCGCGAGGTCGATCGGCCGGTGGGCCTCCGCCGTCACCTCCCGGCGCAGCTCGTCCTCTCCCCAGGCAGTGGCGTCAATCTCGACGAAGTCGATGTCCAGATGCTCGTGCACCCACTGGAGGGGAACGCCCTTCCCTTCCGGCAAAAGGGGATAGGTGGTGCGCAGTGCCGGGTGGCGGTCGGCCAGAGCCTGGAAGCCCCGGCGCAAGGCCTCGCCATCCACCGCCGCGCGGACCCGGCCGGTGAAGGGCACGTTGTAGGCGGCACTCTCAGGAGCAAGCTTCTGAAGGAACCAGAGCGCCCGCTGACCATAGGAGAGCGGATGGAGATCGCGCGGCGGTGGTGTCATGCCTCGAAGTCTCCGGTCCGGCCGGCGCGCCGGCGATGGCGCTGGAGCTGCTGCTCACGGGCGCGCGCCCGGCGATCCTCGCCGCGGCTCTCGCTCGTCTCAAAGGAGGCAGGCTCGGCCGCAGCCTCCACCCCGTCGGTGCCCAGGTGCCGCGCCAGGGCGCCGACGGTCGGGTGCTGGAAGAGATCGAGGACCAGGATCTCGCGCGCAAAGACTTGGCGGAGGCGGCTCTGGACCTGGACCATCAACAGTGAGTGCCCCCCGAGGTCGAAAAAGTTGTCGTCGACGCCCACTCTCTCGACCCCGAGCACCTCCTGCCAGGCAGCGGCGACCGCCAGCTCCTCTCGGGTGCGCGGCGCCACGAAGGAGACTTCCTGATCCGGCCGCGCTCCCTCCGGGGAAGGCAGGGCGGCGCGGTCGACCTTGCCGTTGGCGGTCAGCGGTAAGGCCTCCATCAGCACGAAGCTGGTGGGGACCATGTAGCCCGCCAACCGCTCGCCGAGGAACGCCCGCAGCTCAGCAGCACTGGTCTGGAGACTGCGATCCACCACCACCCAGGCCGCCAAACGGCGGTCGCCGGGCACCCCTGGCCGGTCCATGGCCTGGACCACGCACGCCCGTACCGCCGGATGACGCCCGAGCGCCGCCTCGATCTCGCCCAGCTCGATGCGCAGCCCGCGGACCTTGACCTGGTGATCGATCCGGCCGAGGTACTCGACATCCCCGTCCGGCAGCCGCCGGGCGAGGTCGCCGCTCCGGTAGAGCCGCGCCCCGGGACGCCCGCTCCAGGGGTCGGGCACGAACCGCCCCGCGGTGAGGTCCGGGCGTCGCCAGTAGCCGCGGGCGAGACCCGCCCCGCCCACGCACAGCTCACCCGCGACCCCCAGCGGCAGCGGGCACAGGTCGCGATCCGTCACATACAGCTCCAGGTCGGCGAGAGGTCCGCCGATCAGGCTCCGCGCGGCGCCGGCCGTGTCCTCGAGGCGTACCCGACGCAGGGTCACGTGCACGGTGGTCTCGGTGATTCCATACATGTTGGCCAGCCGGGGCAGCGAACCGCGGCGACCCAGCCAGGAGGAGAGGCTCGACAGCTCCAGGGCCTCGCCGCCGAAAATGATCCAACGCACCGGCGGCTCACCGGCCGCGGCGTCCCAGACCGGCGCCAGCTGACGGAACGCGGACGGCGTCTGGTTGAGCACCGTGACCCGCTCCGCGCAGAGCAGACGGAAGAATTCCTCGGGAGAGTGCCCCAGGTCCTGCGGCACCACCACGGCCCTGCCGCCGTGGGCGAGAGCTCCCCAGAGCTCCCACACTGAGAAGTCGAAGGCATAGGAGTGGAACAGAGTCCAGACGTCCTGCGACCCGAAGCCGAAGGACTCGCTGGTGACCTCGAGGAGGCGCATGACATTCGAGTGCGTCACCGCGACCCCTTTGGGACGTCCGGTCGAGCCCGAGGTATAGAGAACGTACGCCAGACCGTCCCCTCCCCCGCCTTCGACCGAACTCCTGGGCCGCGCGTCCGGCCAGCCGCCGAGCGCGCCCGAGCCCTCGTCCAGGCAGAGCAGCGGACCGTCCCAGCCGGACACGCTCGCGCGGCAGGCCGCCTGAGTCACCAGGGTGGTCACCCCGGCGTCCTCCAGTTGAAAGCACAGCCGCTCCCGCGGCAGCGCCGGATCGAGCGGGACATAGGCGCCACCCGCCTTGAGCACGCCCAGGATTCCCACCACCATCTCTGGCGAACGCTCCATGCAAAGGCCCACCCGGACGTCGGGTCCCACGCCCCTGTCGAGCAGAAGATGGGCGAGCTGGTTGGCTTGGCGGTCGAGGTCACGATAGGTCATGGAATGCCCCTGGCAAACCAGGGCTATGGCTGCCGGGCGACGCTCCACCTGCGTCTCGAACAGGCGGTGGAGACCGGCCGCCCGGAGACCAACGTCCTCCAGGGCCCGGCCTTCGACCAGGAGCTGCTGCCCTTCCGCAGGGGACAGCAGAGGGAGCGTCGACAGCCGTGCCTCCGGATCGATGACCGCTGCCGCGGATAGACGCAGCAAGTGACCCAGCAGACGTTCCATCGTCGCCTCATCGAAGAGTTCGACATTGTACTCCAGGGTCCCGGCGAGCGATCCCTCGGACTCCTGCAACGCGAGGGTGAGGTCGAACTTGGCGCCGCCGGTCGCCACCTCCAGGAAGCCGATGGCGAGCCCCGGCAGCTCGAAGGGCCGCGACGGTGCGTTCTGCACCGTCAGCATGACCTGAAAGAACGGCGCATGCGCGAGCCCGCGCTGCGGCCGCAGCTCCTCCACCAGCTTCTCGAACGGCACGTCCTGGTGCGCCCAGGCATCCAGGCAGACCTCCCGGGCCCGTGCCAGGAGCTGGCGGAGGCTGGGATCGCCCGGCAGGTCGAGGCGGAGCACCAAGGTGTTGACGAAGAAGCCGATCAGCTCCTCGATCTCGACCCGCTGACGGTTTGCCACCGGCGAGCCGACCACCAAGTCGTCTCGTCCCGTATAGCGGCGCAGCAGGGACTGGAAGAGGGCGAGGAGGACCATGAACAGGGTGGCTCCCTCGCGGCGTCCGAGTTGGGCGAACTCCACGGCGAGTGCCACCGGGAGCCGCACCGGTCTCTGCGCTCCGCGGGATCGCTGCACCGCCGGCCGGGAGCGGTCGGCGGGCAGCTCGAGCACCGGCGGCGCGCCGGCGAGCCGCCCCCGCCACCAGGCGATCTCCCCGGCGAGGATCTCTCCCTGGAGCCACTGCCGCTGCCAGACGGCGAAGTCCGCGTACTGAACGCGCAGATCGGGCAGCGGGCTCGGTCGTCCGGCGACGGCGGCGCCATAGAGTGCCGTCAGCTCGTGGGCAAGCACGCCGATCGACCAGCCATCGCTCGCGATGTGATGCATCGTCGCTAGCATGGCGTGCCTCGCGCCCTCGCCGCTGGCCAGGCGCAGAAGGGAGGTCCGCAGGAGGGGACCGTGAGCGAGATCGAACGGCCGCCGTGCCTCCTCCCCCGCGAGGCGGCGCAGCTCGGTTTCGCGGCGTGGCGGCGGCAGCGCGGCGAGGTCGACCAGGGGCAGCTCCGGCACGGCCACCGGGGCGATCCGCTGCATCGGCCGGCCGTCGACGGTGCCGAAGGTGGTGCGCAAGACCTCGTGGCGCCGCACGATCCCGGCCAGGGCGGCATGGAGTGCCGCCGGCGCCAGCTCCCCGGTCAGCAGGAACGCCGCCGGGACGTTATAGGCCGGGCTGCCCGCCTCCAGCTGGTCGAGAAACCAGAGACGTTCCTGGGCGAACGAGAGGGGCAGCGCGCCCGCCCGTGGAACGAGGGGGATCGGCGGCGCCTGCCGTTCGCCGCCGTGCCTCCGCGCCGTGCTCAGCCGGGCGGCGAGGGCGGCCACCGTGGGCGTCTCGAAGATCGCGCGCAGCGGCAGCTCCACGCCGAGCCTCTGCCGCATCCGCGAGATCACCCGGGTGGCGAGCAGGGAGTGCCCGCCCAGCGCGAAGAAGTCGTCGTGGACGCCCACCGTGGGCAGATCCAGGAGCTCCGCCCACACCATGGCGATCAGCTCCTCGTCCGGCGTCCGCGGCGCGGTGGTCGCCGCGTCCAGCCGGTCGGGAGCCGCCGTCCCCAGCGCCATCAGCGCCCGCCGGTCCACCTTGCCGTTGGGCTGAAGGGGCAGCGCGCCGAGGATCACGAAGGAGCCGGGCACCATGTAGTCGGGCAGCATCCGCCGCAGCTCCTGGCGCAGCTCCCTTGCCGCCGGAGCCGCCTCTGGCCGCACCGCCACATAGGCCACCAGTCCCCGGCCGCGAGCGGCGTCGTCGCGGACCAGCACGGCGGCCTCCCGCACGCCGGAATGCTGCGCGAGCGCCGCCTCGATCTCTCCCAACTCGATGCGGAAGCCGCGGATCTTGACTTGGTGGTCGACGCGGCCGAGATATTCGACCGCTCCATCCGCCCGGTAGCGCGCCAGGTCGCCCGTGCGATAGAGCCGCTCGCCGGCCACGTGGGAGCCGGGATCGGGCACGAAGCGCTCCGCCGTCAGGTCCGGCCGCCGCAGGTAGCCGCGCGCCACCTGAACTCCGCCGAGGAACAGCTCCCCCACAACCCCCGCCGGCACGGGACGCATCTCCCGATCCAGCACGCCCAGCCGCGTGTTGGCGACCGGCCGCCCGACCGGCACCGGCGCCTCGTCGCGCGGCGGCTCGCAGCGCCAGAAGGTAACGTCGACCGCCGCCTCCGTGGGGCCGTACAGGTTGTGCAGCTCGGCGGTCAGGCCGGAGGCGAAGAATCGCCGCACCAGCTCGAGCGACAGCGCCTCGCCGCTCGCCACCACCCGGCGCAGAGAGGAACAGCGGCCCGCCGCGGGGTCGTCCAGGAAGGCTCCCAGCAGCGACGGCACGAAGTGGGCCGTCGTGATCCCCTCGGCCGCGATCAGCTCCGCCAGATAGTGGGGATCCCGGTGCCCCCCCGGCCGCGCCAGCACCAGCCTGGCGCCTGCCAGGAGCGGCCAGAAGAGCTCCCAGACCGAGACGTCGAAGCTCATCGGCGTCTTCTGGAGCACGGCATCCCCAGGGCCAAGGCCGTAGGTCTCCTGCATCCAGAGGAGGCGGTTGACGATCCCGCGATGGGTGTTCATCACCCCCTTGGGCCGGCCGGTGGAGCCCGAGGTGTAGATCACGTAAGCGAGACTGTCCGGATCGGCCGGAGGAAGCCCCGGAAGCGAGCCCTCCGCCTCTCCTGCCGTGTCTGCTTTCAAATCGTTGACGACCAGCGGGACCACCCGCGCCCCCGCCGTCTCCGGCAGACGCGCGATCAGCTCCGGCTGGACCAGCAGCACAGGCGCCCGCGCGTCCTCGATCATGAAGGCGAGCCGTTCCCGAGGGTAGTCAGGGTCGAGGGGCACGTAGGCACCGCCGGCTTTGAGGATGGCGAGAAGCCCCACCATCAGCTCCGGCGAACGCTCGGCGCAGAGGCCCACCCTCACCTCCGGCCCCACCCCCAGGCCGCGCAAGGAGAGCGCCAGCCGTGCCGCCCAACGATCCAGCTCACGGAAGCTCAGACACCCGCCTTCGCCGGTGACCGCCACCGCGTCAGGGCTGCGCTCCACCTGCTCTTCGATCAGCCGGTGCAGGCTGCAGCCGGTCCGGTATGCGGCCGCGTTCGCGCTCCATTCGGCGAGCTGGTGCAGCTCGGCCTCAGTGAGGATCGGCAGCTCGGAGAGCCGGGCTCCGGGGCTGGCGGCGATCCCGGCGAGCAGGGTCTGGAGGTGCCCATCCAGGCGGGCGATGGTCGGGGCGTCGAACAGGTCGCGGCTGTAGGACCAGGCGCCGGTCAGCCCGTCCGCCCGCTCCTCCAGGGTGAGCTGAAGATCGAATTTTGCCGATCCGCCGCCGATCGCCAGCGGCACCAACGCCAGACCGGGTGGAGCTGGCAGGGGGTCGGCGCCGGGCTGCAAAGAGAACATGACCTGGAAAAGAGGCGTATGGGCGAGGCTCCGTTCCGGTGCCAGCTCCTCGACCAGGCGCTCGAACGGCAGCTCCTGATGAGCGAAGGCGCCCAGGGCCGCTCCGCGGACGCGGGACAGTAGCTCGTGAAAGGTGGGATCGTCCGGCAGGTCGATGCGCAGCACCAGGGTGTTGACGAAGAAGCCGATCAGCCCCTGGATCTCTGGCCGGTGGCGGTTGGCCACCGGGGCGCCGACCAGGATCACGCATTGGCCGGACCACCGGGACAGCAGCCCCTGGAAGGCCGCGAGCAGGGTCATGAAGGAGGTCAGGCCCTGGCGCCGGGAGAGCGTCTGGAGCCGGTCTGAGAGCTCGCGCGGCAGCCGTAGCTCCCGCTCGCCGCCGCGACCGGTTCGCGCCGCCGTCCGCGGCCGGTCAGTGGGCAGCTCCAGGAGAACGGGAGCGCCCCGCAGCCGCTCTCGCCACCAAGCAATCTGGCCCGCGGCCTCCGCCTCCAGCCACTCCCGTTGCCAGACCGCGTAGTCGACGTACTGGACCGGCAACTCCGGCAGCGGCGATGGCAGGCCGCCGACAAAGGCGCCATAGAGGGTCAGGATCTCGCGGATCAGCACGCCCATGGACCAGCCGTCCGCCACGATGTGGTGGACGTTCAACAGGAGCCGGTGTTCATCGTCAGCGAGCCGCAACAGGAGGGCTCTCAGGAGTGGACCACGAGCGAGGTCGAACGGCCGCCGCGCCGCCTGCCAGGCGAGCTCCCGCGCCGCCTCTTCCCCGCCGGAGAGCCCGCGCAGGTCCACAACGGGCAGTGGCAGATCGAGCGCCGCGGCCACCACCTGGACGGGCTCGCCGTCCATCGCGACGAAGGTGGTGCGCAAGGTCTCATGGCGCGCCGTGACCTCCTGGAGGGCGGCGGCGAGGACAGCGAGGTCCAGACGCCCGGCAAGACCGACTCCCAGCGGAATGTTGTAGGTCGCGGCCCCAGGCTCGATCTGGTCGAGGAACCAGAGCCGCTGCTGGGCGAACGAGGCGGGAAAGGCGAAGAGCTCGCCCGCGGTGTCCGGCGTCGGCGTCATGACAGCTTGATCCGATGGCTCTCGCGAGCGATCCGCCGGATGGCCGGCGGGGTTTCCGGGGACTTCCGGGTTTCCTGGGCTCCCGCCATGGGCCGACGCGCCATCTCGATTGCCTCGGCCAGACCGGAGACCGTCGGCGACTCGAACAGGAGGGAGAGCGGCAGAGTCACTTTGAAGGACTCCTGGTAGCGGGCCAGCAGATGCGTCGCGAGCAGCGAGTGTCCCCCCAACTCGAAGAAGTTGTCGTGGATCCCCACCTCACCGCAGTCCAACGCCGCGGTCCAGATCTCGGCCAGGTCGCGCTCCAGCGGCGTGCGGGGAGCGAGGAAGGCCGAGGCCAGCTCCGGCCTCACCCGCTCGGGCGACGGCAGGGCCCGGCGGTCCACCTTGCCGTTGGCGTTCAATGGCAGGGACGTCATGGGGATGAACAGGACGGGGATCATATACGCCGGAAGCTTCGCCGCCACGAAGTTCCGCAACTCGCGGGGGGTGAGCTCGCCGTCGGGCCTTGGCGCCGTCACCACGTAGGCGACGAGGCGCCGCCCGCCCGCTCCCGCCTCGTCCACGACCACCACCGCCTCGCGCACCTCCGGGTGACTCGCCAGCGCCGCCTCGATCTCCCCCGGCTCGATGCGGAAGCCGCGGATCTTCACCTGGTGATCGCGGCGGCCGACGAACTCGATCGCTCCCTGCGGACTCCAGCGCACCAGGTCGCCCGTCCGATACAGCCGGCGGCCTACCTCTCCACTCCAGGGATCGGGGATGAAGCGCTCGGCGGTGAGGTCGGGACGCTCCAGGTAGCCGAAGGCCAGACGGCCCCCCCCCACGAGCAGCTCCCCGACCACTCCCACCGGCACCGGCCGGAAGGCGAGGTCGACGACATGGAGCGCGGTATCCGCGACCGGCCGGCCGATCGGCACAGTCGCTGCCGCGGGCAGCACCTCTCGGACGTTCTGCCAGGCCGAAAAGGTCGTGCATTCGGTCGGCCCGTAGACGTGCAGCAGCCGTCGCGGCGCACCGCCCTCCAGCACCCGCCGCACGGCCGCCGGATCGACCGCCTCGCCGCCGAACAGCAGGGTGTCCAGCGTCGCGAAGGCGTCGGGCACCTGGCCGGCGACCTGGTTGAACAGGGCGGTGGTCAGGAACATCACGTCGATCCGGCGTTCCCGGAGCTGCCCCGCCAGCGCGACCGGCGCCAGCGCGGCGTCGCGTGGCAGGCCCACCAGGCAGGCGCCATGGAGGAGGGCACCCCAGATCTCGAAGGTCGCCGCGTCGAACGCCGGGTTCGAGACGTGAGCCATCCGCTGCGTTGGCCCCAGCTCGACGTAGTCGGTGCCGAGGACCAGCCGGGCCACGGCTTCCTGGGAGACCAGAACCCCCTTGGGGAGGCCGGTCGAGCCAGAGGTGTAGATTGCATAGGCGGGATGGCCGGCCCTCGCGATCGGGGCCGGGTCGGCGGCGCTCCACTCCGCGAGGGCGAAGGCTTCCTCATCCAGGCAGAGCACGCGGACCGCCGCCGGAGAACAGAGTGCGGCGGCCTGCCGGAGCCGCTCCCGGCTCTCCTCCCGGACAAGGACCAGCGGCACCCCGGCATCGGCGAGGAACAGCGCCAAGCGCTCCTCCGGATCACCCGGATTCAGTGGCACGTAGGCACCCCCGGCCTTGAGCACGCCGAGCAGCGCCACGACCAAATCGGCCGAGCGCTGCATTCCGACCCCGACGCGGGTGGCCGACCCCACGCCGAGCGAGCGCAGGTACCACGCCAATCGGTTGGCGCGCCCATTGAGCTCGCCGTAGGTGAGCCGCTCCATCCCCTTCTCCGTCTCGATCTCCAGGGCGATCACGCCGGGGCTCCGCATCGATTGATCGGCGAACAGCTCGGCGAGCCCCTTGCCGGTGCGGCGCGCCGTGGGGGCGACGGCCCATTCGGCGACGAGCTGATGGCGATCCGCGCTGCCGAGCAAGGGAAGCTCAGGGAGAGGGCATGCGGGATCGGCGACGGCACCCGCGAGGAGGGCCTCGAAGTGCCCGAAGAGCCGCCGGACGCTGGCGCCGTCGAGAATCCGCCGATCGTGCTCCAGCCAGGCCGACAGGCCCTCGCCCTCCTCCGCCAGCACCAGCGTGAGGTCGAACTTCGCCCTTCCTGGAGGCACCTCGAGCGGCGTCAGGCGCAGCTCCGGCAGCTCGCGCTCCTCCGGCGGCGCGTTCTGGAGCGCCAGCACGACCTGGAACAGGGGGGAGTGAGCCCGGCTCCGCTCCGGCCGCAGCTCTTCGACCAGCCTCTCGAAAGGGAGGTCCTGGTGGGAGTAGGCGCCGAGGGCGGACTCACGCGCGCGGTCGAGGAGACTCGCGAAGCCCGGCGCGTCCGCCAAGTCGGCACGGAGAGCCAGCGTGTTGACGAAGAACCCGATGAGGTCCTCGGTCTCCCGCCGGTTGCGGTTGGCGACCGGCGAGCCGACCACGACGTCCTCCTGGCCGCTCAGACGCGAGAGCAGGGCCTGGAAGCCGGCGAGGAGGACCATGAAAAGCGTCGCGCCGCGCCGTCTTCCGAAGTCCCGCAGAGCCAGGACCAATTTGCCGGGCAGAGCGGCCCGCTCCACTCCCGCGGGTCGGCCGCCGCCGGCCTGGCGAGGGCGGTCGAGCGGCAGATCGAGGAGGGGAGGCGCACCCTCCAGGCGCTGCCGCCACCAGGCGAGCTGCCGTTGCAGCACCTCACCCTGAAGCCAGCCGCGCTGCCAGCGAGCGTAATCCGCGTACTGCACAGGCGGCTCCGGCAGCGGCGAGGCCGAGCCGGTCGAAAAGGCATGGTAGAGCGCTGTCACCTCATGAACCAGGACGCCGATCGACCAGCCGTCGCTCGCGATGTGGTGCATGCTGACCAGCAGGGCGTGTTCCCTCTCACCCAGCTTTACCAAGCCGGCGCGCAGCAGTGACCCGTACGCGAGGTCGAACGGCAGAGCCGCCGCTTCCCGCGCCAGTCGCGCCAGCTCCCACTCCAGCCGCTCGACGGGAAGCGCTCGCAGGTCGGCCCGAAAGAGTCTGAACGACGGCTCCGGCTCGATCACCTGCACTGGTCTGCCGTCGACCTCGACGAAGCGGGTGCGCAACACCGCGTGGCGCCGCACGATTTCCGTAAAGGCGCGCTCCAGCGCCTCTTCCGCGAGTAGGCCCTCCAGCCGGAACGCCGCCGGCATGTTGTAGGCCGCGCTCCCGGGCTCCAGCCGGTCGAGGAACCAGAGCCGCTCCTGGGCATAGGAGAGCGGCAGCGGCCCGCCGAGCGATCCCGCTGCGAGCGGCGGTGCCGGCTCACCTCCCGTTCCCAACGCAGCCGCGATCCGTTCCGCCAAGCCGGCAACCGTCGGCGCCTCGAACAGCTCGCGGAGAGCCAGCTCCACGCCGAACGCCTGCCGCACCCGCGCCACCACCCGGTTCGCCAGCAACGAATGGCCGCCCAGGTCAAAGAAATTGTCGTGGATGCCGACCGCCTCGACCTCCAGGACCTGCCGGAAGATCCCCACGAGGAGATCCTCGACCGGCGTGCGAGGCGCCTCCAGGGTCACCGCCATCTCGCGCTCGGGCTCGATCCGCCCAAGGACCAGCCGATCCACCTTTCCGCTCGGCGTCAACGGCAGCGACGGCAGCGCCACGAACGACGACGGCACCATCGCCTCGGGAAGCCAACGCCCCAGCTCCCGCCGCAACTCCGTGGCGGACGGCAACTCCCCAGGACCCGCCACGTAGGCGATCAGACGGTCCGAGACCGCCAGCACCACCGCCTCGCGCACCCGCGGCTCGCGCAACAGCGCCGCCTCGATCTCTCCCAGCTCGATCCGGACGCCACGGATCTTCACCTGATGGTCCAGACGGCCGAGATACTCGACCGCACCGTCAGCCCGGTGGCGTCCGAGATCGCCTGTCCGGTAAAGCCGCGCTCCCGGCCCTGCCGAGCAAGGATCCGGCACGAATCGCTCCGCGGTCAGCTCCGGCTTCCCGAGATATCCGCGCCCCACCTGCACGCCACCCAGAAAGAGCTCGCCAGTCACTCCCAACGGCACCGGATGCATCCCGGCGTCCAGCACGTGCACCTGTGTGTTCGCCACCGGACGGCCGATCGGTACGCTAAAACCCTCCAACCCACAGGCCCAGAAGGTGACGTCCACCGCCGCCTCCGTGGGGCCGTAGAGGTTGTGCAGTCTGGCCCGCAGCCCTGAAGCCTCGAATCGCCGGACCAGCTCGCTACTCAGCGCCTCGCCGCTCGCGATCACCCGCCGTAGCGAGGAGCAGCCGGCC
>DATBAW010000131.1:0-13187 GCA_036271335.1 Thermoanaerobaculia bacterium | reverse complement strand
TGCTCTACGCCCGTCCCCGGACCCTCTTCGGCGCGGCCTTCCTCGGCGCCGGCACCGTGCTGGTCGGACGGGCGCGGGAGGGCAAGGCGCAGATCGGCCCGCTCTCCCTGCCCATCCCCGCCGAGGTGCGTCACGAGGAGGACGCCCGCGTGCGGGTGCTGGTGCGCCCCGAGCAGGTGGAGATCTCGCCGGACCCGCCGGCGGACGGAACGCGCGTGCTGGGCTTGGGGACGATCGCGGAACGCAACTTCCTCGGCGCCTTGCGGCGGGTGCGCGTGCGGCTGCCGGCCATCCCCGGCACGCGCCAGGTAGCGCCCGCCGTCTACGGCGAGGAGGGTCTGCTGATCGACGCCGTCCTCCCCGCCGAGGTGAAGCTCACCGGAACGGACGTCTGGGTGAGCCTGCGCGGCTGGCACATCCTGGCGCCGTCCCAACCGAGGCTCCTCGTCTGCGACCTGCCGGACGAGGGGAGCCCCGCGCCGCTGCCGCTCGTCCGCGACCTCAGAGCACCCCTCAACGCCAAGGTCTGCCTGCTGGCGGTGACGGCGGACTCCGACGGCGTCGAGCCCGTCCGCGCCGCGCTGTCCGAGCGAGCGGTGGCGGCCGGCGTCGTCGATGCCGAGACGCTGGTGCGCCGCGGCAACGCCTCGGAAGAGATCGTCGCCGAGCAGCGGCAGAGCCTCTACGACTTTACCCTCCTCCAGTTCCCTGGCGGCCGCAGCGTCGAGACCCTGGTCGATCTGCTGGAAAGCCTGCCGACGCCGCTTCTGGTGGCGCAAGGAGAGCCGGCAACCTTCCGGCGCATCCTGATCTGCACGGCGGTGGGCGAGCCGGGCAAGGCCGACGTGCGGGTCGGCGGGTGGCTGGCGCGGCGCCTGGGCGCGGAGGCGACCCTCCTCCACGTGCTGCCGGCCGGCGTCGCCGCTCCGGCCCCCTGGGTGAGCGCCCATCTCAACGCCGGCCTCGCCACCTTGCGCGCCCTGGAGGTGGCGGGCCATTCCACGGTCCGCACGGCGCGCACCCCCGTGCAGGGGATTCTCGATGAGACCCGGGATGGGGGCTACGACCTCGTCGTCCTCGGCCGCCACGCCCGCGGCCGGACGCGCGAGCGGGCCGTCCGCTATGACGTGACGCTGCAGATCCTTGCCGAGTCGAAGGCGTCGGTGCTCATCGTCCCACCGGACGAATAGAGCGATGAGCTGGGGTTAAGGACGAGAGGAAGGAACTGGTGGAGCCGATCGGGATCGAACCGACGACCTCTTGAATGCCATTCAAGCGCTCTCCCAACTGAGCTACGGCCCCACAGGAGCGCGGATTGTACTCAGTGGTGGCGGGAGTGTCAAACGGCGGAGGCCGCGACGGCCGGCTCGTCCTGAGCGGGAGCGCTGAAGCCGAGCCGCCGGGCCAGGAAAGCCTTCAGCTCCGGAATTCCCTCGCCCGTGGCCGCCGAGATCCAGAGGCCGCCGTCCCGCGGCGTGTCGGCAGGGACGAGATCGCTCTTGTTGAACACCTTGATCACCCGCTCGCGATCGACCCCGAGCTCGTCCATCACCCCTTCGGCCACCTCGGACTGCTCCTGCCAGCGCGGATGGCTGCGGTCGATCACGTGGAGCACGAGATCCGCCGCGGTGATCTCCCCCAGGGTGCTGCGGAACGAGGAGACCAGGTGGTGCGGGAGCTTGCGGATGAAGCCGACCGTGTCGGCGAACACCGCGGTCCGCGAGCCGTCGAGCGCGCCGCGCCGGAGCTTGGCGTCGAGGGTCGCGAACAGGCGGTTCTCGGCGAGGGTGCCGGCCGCAGTCAGGCGGTTGAACAGGGTCGATTTGCCGGCGTTCGTATAGCCCGTCAGAGCGATGGAGGGCGCGTCCTTGCGGCCATGCCGCTGCACGCCGCGGGTGCGATCGATCTTCTCCAGGTCCTCTTCGAGCCGCTTGACGCGGACCCGCAGCGCGCGGCGGTCCTGCTCGAGCTGCTTCTCGCCCTCGCCGCCGCGCTGGCCGACGCCGCCTCCCTGGCGCGAGAGGTGGCTCCACTGCCGGGTCAGGCGAGGGAGCATGTACTTGAGCCGGGCGAGCTCGACTTGCGTGCGCGCCTCGCGACTCTGGGCCCGCAGATCGAAGATGTCCAGGATCACGCCGCTGCGGTCCATCACCGAAAGCTTCGTCGCTTCTTCCAGGTTCTTCACCTGGCTGCCGGAAAGATCGTCGTCGAACAGCAGCAGATCGGCCCCCAGCGCGCGGGCGGCGGCGGCGATCTCCTCGGCCTTGCCGCTGCCGACGAACGTCGCCCGGTCCGGCGCCTTGCGCGCCTGCATCGCCCGGCCCACCACCACCGCGTTCGCCGTCTCGGCGAGCTGCGCCAGCTCGTCCAGGTGCTCCTCGACGACGTAGCCCGGCTGGCCCGGCAGGATCAGCCCCACCAGGAAAGCCCGACGGGCGCGCGAGAATTGGCTCTCTTTCAGGTCGTGCAATCTTTTCCAGTCCTTGCGGTACTCTATGGCGGCCGAGACTTCAGCTTCGATTCGACGGTTTCAACCTCGGAGCCCAGCGATGAATTCCCCCAACGACTTCGCAGGAACACCGCCCACCGTTCCTCCAGCCGCCGGCTCACGTCTCGGCCTGTCCGCCAGGCTGGGGATGGTGGCGCTCGCAGCGTGCGCTCTCGCCGCCCTCTTCTGGCCGCACGGCAACGGCGCGGTGCAGGAGCCCGGCGGCCAGCTCTTCGACGCGACCGGCCGGTCGGCGACCATCGGGTCGCGCCTCTCTCCGGTCACCCTGGTCCACTTCTGGGCCACTTGGTGCCCGCCCTGTGTCCAGGAGACGCCGAAGCTCAAACGGCTGGTCCACGATTTTTCCGGCCACCCCGACTTCGCGGTAGTCATGGTAGCGGTCGCCGACTCCTCGGATCACGTCCAGAGCTTCCTCGGACCGGGCGCGGAGATGGTGCTCTTCGACCCCAACTGGAAGGTGGCGAACCGCTACGGCACGGACAAGCTGCCGGAGACCTATCTGGTGGTCCGCGGCCAGGTCGTTCGCAAATGGATCGGGATGACCGATTGGGACGATCCCGCCCTGCGCGCCGAGCTCAGCCGGCACCTGGCCGGCGCCAGCAAGTCCGCCGCGCTCCGCCTCCCCTAGAAGTGGAAGACCAGGCCGGCGTGGGCCATGGCGAAGAACTGTTCCTCCTTGAAATCGACGTAATGCCCCGAAAGCTCGGCCTGCAGGCCGAGCCAGGTCCGGATCGGCAGCTCACCGGTGAAACCGATGGAAATTCCCCAGGTGTCGGTCTTGGAATCGCGGCCGGAGACCTGCGTGCCACCCAGCTGATAGGCGCCCAGGGCGGCGAAGATCCCGGATTCGTAGAATTTCTCACTGTACCGGTATTCGCCGCCGATCGTTACGTACTTCATATCGGCGTTGCTCAGGGAGCCGAACAGCCCATCCTTGTCGAGGGCGAGACGGCCGGTCCGCAGGATCAGGTGAGTGCCCGGCTCGGTGACGACGCCGAGGTTGAGCTGATACCCGCCGTTGCTGAAGCTGCCGCCGGGATCGGCGTCGAAGGACCCGCCGATCCCTCCGAAGACTCCCACGGTATAGGTGTAGAGCTCCTGCGCGCCGCCGAGGGCGGGAACCAGGAGCAGCGAGAAGCCCAGCAGGAGCCTGCCGAGCAGGCGGTGATTCCGGATCAAAGTACTCCTCCTTCGCGGCTGTCCGCTCGATTCCGGCGCCCGGTTCTCCCATGGTCGCACGGTTCCTGAGAGTATATCTTCACGGCGCGTCCCGGCTCGGCAGAGGCGAGCTTCGCCGCGATCTCATGCCTGATCCGTTATACGCGCCAGACGCACCCAGTGTCACGCCGCCTCCCGGCGAACGGCTGCTGGATCGCCTCGTCCATGCCCTTCTGCCCTCGTTGTGCCTGGGCTGCGGCCGGCGGCTGCCCGCGGCGGGAGCCCGCCTGAGCCTCTGCGGCGGCTGCCGGGCGGCCCTCGTTCCCTTGCCGCGGGAGGCCTGCGCGGTCTGCTCCCGGCCCCTCGCCGGCCATGCCCTTCCTGACGGCTACCGGTGCGACGCCTGCCGTCAGGACCCTCCCGCCTTCGACCGCCTGCTCGCGCTCTGGAGCTACCAGCCACCGCTCGACGCCGTGGTCCAGGGGCTCAAGTTCAGGCGCCTGGACTATCTCGGACGCCACCTCGCCCTGGCGCTGGCTGACGAGCTGCGGGACCGGCTCACCGGCTTCGACCGGGTCGTTCCCGTGCCGCTGCACTGGCGCCGGCGGCTCGCGCGCGGCTACAACCAGGCGGAGCGGATCGCCCGTCCCCTCGCGGCCCGTGTCGACCTTCCCTGTCTGTCCGCCCTCGTCCGTTGCCGCGCCACCCCACCCCAGAGCCGGCTCGGCCGCGACGAACGCCTGTCCAACCTCCGCAAGGCTTTCAGCGTTCCCCGTCCCGAGCGGGTGCGAGACCTCCATCTCCTGCTGGTCGACGACGTGACCACGACCGGCGCGACCCTGGAGGCCGCCGCGAGAGCCCTCAAGGGCGCGGGAGCGGCGACCGTTACCGCCCTGGTGGTCGCGCGGACGCCTCTGGAGCCGGTCGTGGGTCATGGCCGAGGAGAGGCTACGGAGTGAACCGCTGGCCGCGGATGCTCTGCGGCCCAGCCTGCCAGAC
This sequence comes from Thermoanaerobaculia bacterium, assembly GCA_036271335.1. Lineage (GTDB taxonomy): Bacteria > Acidobacteriota > Thermoanaerobaculia > Multivoradales > UBA5704 > DATARR01. Next base: position 8,521 of record DATBAW010000131.1, on the reverse strand, counting down.
GACGACGAAATTGCCGGCGGCGCCGACGGTCGCGACGTCGGGATCGTTGAGGTTCATCGTCGCCGAGGACGCCACCGCGAACTCCGGGCTGAGAGCGTTGCCGTTGGCGCCGAAGCGACGGCCGTGGATGCCGACCGTCGTGCCCGCGAGATAGGACTGCCAGACGACCACGAAGTTGCCCTTGGGATCGTGGGCGATGGACGGGTTCCGCTGCTCGTTCGCTTCCGTGACGTTGACCAGGAAGGTGGGACCTACCTTGCGGCCCAGACGGCTGTAGCGCTGCCCCAGGATATCCGACCGCTCCGCCGCCGGTGCCTGGTCGCTGTGCCAGACCACCACGAACGTGGCGCCGCTCCCGCAGGAGACGGCGGGCCGTGTCGAACTCGCCACCGGAGCGGCGACCACAGACTCTGCGGCCCCCATGGGCATGCCGGCGGCCGTCAACTGGCGCAGCGACACTCCCTTGTGATTGGGCTGGAAGAGAGGGAAGCCGTCGGCGCTCGTCCACACCACGACGGGCCGTCCCTGGGTATCCACGCAAACGTCCGGGCGGTCGCCGTTGACCAGACCGGTGCTGATCTTGAGCTGCGTTCCCACCGGCACGCCGGTCGAATTGATCTTCCGCGCCAGCACTTGCGGAGTGCCGCCTGGAAAACCGTTGCCGGCGGGCAGCAGATTCATCCAGGCGACGATGTAGCCGCCGTCGTTGGTCGCCGCGACCGCCGGATTGAAGTCGGCCGGAATCGTCGGAGATCCCGCGGCATCCTGGTTCACCCTGAAAATCGGACTTAAGGGGGCTCCCGTCATCTTGTACCGCCTGGCCATGATCTCGCTGTTGCCGTCGACGACCTGCGACCAGACGACGATGAAATTGCCCTGCGCGTCATGGGCGACGGCCGGGTCGTATTGATCCGGCGTCACGTCCTTGTTCGCCAGGAAATCAGGTGACCTCGGCGTGCCCGTGCGGGTGAAGAAGCGCCCGCTGACCCCGTTCTGATCGGTCGCGCCTCCGCCCGTCCAGACGACCAGAAAGGCACCGGAAGCGACGCCGGCGATCGCCGGCGCCTGCTCGCCACAGGTGGAGCACGAGCTGATGCTGAACGGCACGCCCTGCGCCGTTGGACCTGCCCAGGCCGTAACAGCAAGGCCGGGCGCGAGAGCTCCCCACAAAAAGGCGACTGCTTTCCTCATCGAAGCTTCCTTTCCATTACCGATGCGATAACGATGCGATGCGTCTCCCTGTACTACGGAGCAATCCCTCCGGGCGTCTAGCGCCGTAGCGGTTTCCTCGCCCCTGCCTGCCGTGTCCAAGGAGAAAAGCGGTGAGAGCGGAACCGACGACGAGGAGACCCCGCGCATGAATCCTTCACAGCCTGTCTTCAGAGATCCGCGCCTCTATCAGATTTTCATTCTCTCGGCCCTGCTGATCTATGGCGTGATTTGCCTGGATCTGGAGATCCCCGCCGGCCGGGCGCTGCTCCTGATCACGGCGGCCCTTCTGTTTCAATGGCTCTGTACCCGGCTCTGGCGACTGCCGATTTTCGATCCCCGGAGCGCGATGATCTCGGGGCTTTCGCTCTGCCTGCTGCTGCGGACCAACTCGATGGCGCTGGCGGCACTCGCGGCCGGGCTGGCCATCACGAGCAAGCTCACGCTCCGCGTCCGCGGCAAGCACATCTTCAATCCCACCAATTTCGGGATCGTGGCCACGATGCTCGCGACGGGCGGCGTCTGGGTCTCACCCGGCCAGTGGGGGAACCGGGCCTTCTTCGCCTTCCTTCTCGCCTGCCTCGGCGGGCTGGTGGTCAACCGCGCGGCGCGCGGCGACGTCACCTTCGCTTTCCTCGGCTCCCATCTGGCGATCCTCTTCGGACGCGCCCTATGGCTCGGCCAGCCCCTGGCGATCCCTTTCCATCAGCTCGGAAGCGGCGCGCTTCTCATCTTCACGTTTTTCATGATTTCCGATCCGCGGACGACGCCCGACTCCCGCGCTGGCCGCATCCTCTTCGCCCTGCTGGTCGCGATCGGCGCCGGCACGGTCCAGTTCGTCCTGTATCGGCCCAATGGCCTTCTGCTGGCGCTCTTCTGCCTGGCGCCCACCGTGCCGCTGATCGATCGGTGGCTTCCCGGCGAACGCTACGCCTGGCGCCGGACGAAAGCCCCGATCCATGTTCCCAAGCCTTCTCTTCTCGAGGAAAGGAGATTCGCATGAAACGCCTTTTCATCGCCGTCCTCACGATCGCCTGCCTGGCGACGGCGGCTCGCACCGCCCTCGGCTTCTGCGGTTTCTATGTCGCCAAGGCGGATACCCGACTGTTCAATCAGGCCTCGCAGGTGGTCCTGGCGCGCGACGGCGAGCGTACCGTTCTGACCATGGCCAATGACTTCAAGGGCGATCCCAAGGAATTCGCCGTCGTCATTCCCGTTCCGACCGTCCTGCAAAAAGAGCAGATCCACGTCGCCGAAAAGGCTCTGCTCGATCACCTCGACGCCTATTCGGCTCCCCGCCTGGTCGAGTATTTCGACGCGGATCCCTGCCAGCCCGTTTATCCGGTCGCCGCGCCGGCTGTACGGTCCGAGCTCGACGCTCTGGGATACTCCGGCGGTGCCCGCTGCGCCAAGAGCCTGGGCGTAACGATAGAAGCGCAGTACACCGTGGGGGAGTACGACATCCTGATCCTTTCGGCCAGAGAGAGCCAGGGCCTGGAGACCTGGCTGACCGAGAGCGGCTACCGGATCCCCCAGGGCGCCTCGCGCGTGCTCGGCAGCTACCTCAAACAGGGGATGAAGTTCTTCGTCGCCAAAGTGAACCTGGACCGGCAGTCGAAGCTCGGCTTCACCTATCTACGGCCGATCCAGGTGGCCTACGAGAGCCCCAAGTTCATGCTTCCCATCCGCCTCGGCATGGTCAACGCCGCCGGCCCGCAGGAGCTGTTCATCTACGCCCTCACGCCCAATGGAAGGGTCGAGACCACCAATTACCGCACCGTCCGTCTTCCTTCGGACGCGGAGGTTCCTCTCTTCGTCAAGAATGAATTCGGTTCCTTCTACAAGGCGATGTTCAGTCGGCAGGTCAAGAAGCAGGAGATGCGGACGCTATTCCTGGAGTACGCCTGGGACATGTCCGGATGCGATCCCTGCGCGGCCGAACCGCTGTCCGGCGCCGAGTTGCGGCAGCTCGGCGCCGCCTGGAGCGATCGCGGAGAATCTGGAACGTGGGGGCAAAGCACCCAGACCGCTTTCCTGACTCGTCTCCATTTGCGCTATGACTCGGAGCATTTTCCGGAGGACCTCGTCTTCCAGGAGACGGCAGACCGCGAAAGCTTCCAGGGGCGTTTCATCCTCCGCCACCCCTGGACCGGCGACGCCACCTGCAAGGCGGCGCAGACCTATCGCCGCGAGCTGTCAAAACGGTATGAAACGCAGGCCGAGACCCTCTCCTCTCTCACCGGCTGGGAGGTCGACAAGATCCGCGGCAAGATGAATCTCAAGGCGCGTGCGCAAGGGACGTCGAAGGGCGACCCCTGGTGGAAGCAGATCTGGACCGACTAGCCGATGTAGCCGAGAGAGCGCAGCTCGTTGAGGAGGTGCTCGTCCTCTTTGGAAGAGCGGGCCCCTTCCTCCTTGCGGGTTCCCCACGTCTGGATCGAGCGCAGGGGGTGCGCGCGCCGGAAATCCTCGTTGAACAGTTCGGTGCGGGCGCGCCCCAGGAAATCCTTTCCCACCGGCAGCCCCAACGCGTAAAGGATGGTCGGCGCCATGTCGCGGACGTGGATGTCGGCCAGATTCGCCTTCCGATCAATATCCGGCCCCATGGCGAAGAAGACGCCGTGAGTGTTCGCCGTGTGAGTGCCGGAGATCCGTCCGAGACTCTGCAGAGCGGCCGGAAAGGGTTTTCCCTGCACCTTCACGATCGGAGTGACCAGGGGGAGCCGGACGATCGCCACCAGATCCCCGTCCTCTCCCCGTTTCGGATGCGGATCGCGAACGAAGAGGATCGACTCCCCACGATCGTTGGTGACCGTGGCGAGGTCGGCCTCCAGGCGGCGGCGCACGGCCTCGCGCTCTTCCGGCCGCACCCGGCCCCCTGACTCGCGGCCGGCAAGGGAGAAACGGAGCATCTTGGCGCGCGCGAAGCTGGGAGAGCCGTAGGTGTAGACCTGCGTGCGCGAGAAATCGATCCCGTCGCCACGCCGCGTCAGATAGCCGAGCCGCTCGAGCACGGCGTCCATGTCCACCAAGGCCTTGACGTCCTCGCGGTGGGCGGCGTGGAAGCCGTGATCGGAGAGCACCAGAACGTTGGACTCGGGTGGAGCGGCAGCGAGGATTCGCCCGATCTCCTGATCGACCGCCTCGTAGACTCGCGGGACCCGGTCGCGGTGCTCCGCCAGCTCCTTGGGATCGATCGGATCGAAGCCCTCCGGCTCGAAATATTTCCATTCGTTGTGGCTGACGATGTCGGTGCTGCGGAAGTAGAGGAGGACGAGGTCGTATTTCTCCCGCACCAGGTGGGCCGCGGTGCGCGCCATCACCCGGTCCCGCCGCTGCGCTTCGTCGTTTTCGAACAGCCCGGGATCGGCGTCCGCCTGCCGGAGTTCCTGCTGAAAGCGCGGCATGTAGGAAGGTGGCGAGACGCGGGCGTCGAGATCGTTCAGCAGAGCGCGATCGCTCACCACCACCCCGTTGATCTTCTCCGCCGGCCACGAGGCCCACCAGCCGAGCACGGCCACCCGGCGGCCGGCGCGCGTCAGCATGTTCCAGAGCGCCGGCACCTTGCGGACGGCTGACGAGACGGGAACATCGCCATGCGGCGTCGGCACCACGAAGTCGGTGATGCCATGGACTTCCGGGCTCACGCCGGTCGCGATCGTGGTCCAGATGACGGGCGAGGAGTTATAGGCCGTATGCAGGGTCGCGGTCACCCCGTGATCGGCGATCGCCTTGAGATGGGGGAGCTTGCCCTCGCTCCAGAGCCGATGGATCACCTTCCACTCGCCGCCGTCCATGCCGATGACGATCAGGGGCGCGGCATGCGCCGGGCGCTTTGGCTGCTGCCGGCATCCGCAGAGCAGAAGGAGAAGCGCCAGCAGGGCCGCCACCGAAAAAGCTCTCATCCCGTCGAATCCTCAGAGTTTCAGGGCCAATAAACGAACCCCCCTGGTGGCTTTACCACCAAGGGGGGTTTTGAAAATTAATTCCCGGCGACGACCTACTCTCCCACACACTTGCGCATGCAGTACCATCGGCGCTGAGGGGCTTAACTGCCGTGTTCGGAATGGGAACGGGTGTTTCCCCCTCGCCAGAGTCACCGGAAAACTTAAACTGAAAAGAACAGTGCTTGAAAGCAACAGCTTGTGTGCTGATTGAGAACATGAATCGGGTTAGTAGCGAAAGGATCCGCCGGGAGAAGAGCGAGTCAGCCTCTTACGTCCTGGAGTTCAGGAGCAAGAGATCAATTGGTCAAGCCGAACGACCGATTAGTACAGGTCAGCTCAACGCCTCGCAGCGCTTACACCTCCTGCCTATCAACCTGGTCATCTTCCAGGGGTCTTCGGGGAGACCTCATCTTGAGGGGGGCTTCCCGCTTAGATGCTTTCAGCGGTTATCCTTTCCGAACGTAGCTACCCAGCTATGCCGCTGGCGCGACAACTGGTGCACTAGAGGTTCGTCCATCCCGGTCCTCTCGTACTAGGGACAAATCCTCGCAAGTCTCCTACGCCCACACGAGATAGAGACCGAACTGTCTCGCGACGTTCTAAACCCAGCTCACGTACCACTTTAATCGGCGAACAGCCGAACCCTTGGGACCGGCTTCAGCCCCAGGATGTGATGAGCCGACATCGAGGTGCCAAACCTCCGCGTCGATGTGAACTCTTGGCGGAGATCAGCCTGTTATCCCCGGCGTACCTTTTATCCGTTGAGCGATGGCCCTTCCATACGGAACCACCGGATCACTAAGGCCTACTTTCGTACCTGCTCGACTTGTAGGTCTCGCAGTCAAGCTCCCTTATGCCTTTACGCTCTACGGCTGGTTTCCAATCAGCCTGAGGGAACCTTCGCGCGCCTCCGTTACAATTTGGGAGGCGACCGCCCCAGTCAAACTACCCGCCTGACAATGTCCAGGATCCGGATCACGGACCTCTGTTAGAACTCCAGTACGCTAAGGGTGGTATTTCACCGTTGGCTCCACCGACGCTAGCGCGCCGACTTCACAGCCTCCCACCTATCCTACACATAGCGCACCGGGGTTCACTGCCAGGGTGCAGTAAAGGTGCACAGGGTCTTTTCGTCTACGTGCGGGTAACCGGCATCTTCACCGGTACTACAGATTCGCTGAGCCCCCTGTAGAGACAGCTCCCAGATCGTTACGCCATTCGTGCAGGTCGGAACTTACCCGACAAGGAATTTCGCTACCTTAGGACCGTTATAGTTACGGCCGCCGTTTACCGGGGCTTCGATTCAGGGCTTCGCCTTGCGGCTGACTCCTCCTCTTAACCTTCCGGCACCGGGCAGGCGTCAGACCCTATACGTCGTTTTTGACTTTGCAGAGTCCTGTGTTTTTAGTAAACAGTCGCCTGGGACTTTTCACTGCGACCGCCGAACGCTTCAGGAGCAAGTCCCTACACGTTCAACGGCACACCTTCTCCCGAAGTTACGGTGTGAGTTTGCCGAGTTCCTTTACAGGGGATCACTCAAGCGCCTTGGGATTCTCTCCCCGTCTACCTGTGTCGGTTTACGGTACGGTCGGCTCGGACTCTCCCTAGAGGTTTTTCTTGGCAGCCTGGAGTTACCCACTTTATGGCCCGAAGGCCTCGACGTCACGCCTTGGCGTTGATGGAAGAGCGGATTTGCCTACCCTTCCCGCCTACACGCTTGAACCTGCACATCCAATGGCAGGCTGGGCTATCCTTCTGCGTCACCCCATCGGTGATAACGATTCCGTGCCGGTACAGGAATATTAACCTGTTATCCATCGACTACGCCTTTCGGCCTCGCCTTAGGGACCGACTAACCCTGAGCGGATTGACCTTCCTCAGGAAACCTTAGACTTTCGGCGAGCGTGGTTCTCACACGCTTTATCGCTACTTGTGCCGGCAGGGTCTCTTCCGTACGCTCCACCAGTCCTCTCGGTCTGACTTCGACGCCTACAGAATGCTCCTCTACCACTCCAATGCCTCCGAAGAAACACTGAAATCCGTAGCTTCGGTGATCCGCTTGAGCCCCGTTGAATTATCGGCACGGAGCCACTTGACCAGTGAGCTATTACGCTTTCTTTAAAGGATGGCTGCTTCTAAGCCAACCTCCTGGCTGTCTGGGCGTCTCCACATCCTTTTCCACTTAGCGGATACTTGGGGACCTTAGCTGACGGTCTGGGTTCTTTCCCTCTCGACCACGGAGCTTATCCCCCGTAGTCTGACTCCCGTGATGAACATCTGCGGCATTCGGAGTTTGATTGGATTCGGTAAGCTTGTAGGCCCCCTAGTCCATTCAGTGCTCTACCTCCGCGATGCAACTCACGAGGCTAGCCCTAAAGCTATTTCGAGGAGAACGAGCTATGACGAGATTTGATTAGCCTTTCACCCCTACCCACAGCTCATCCAAGCTGTTTTCAACCAACACTGGTTCGGGCCTCCACTGAGTGTTACCTCAGCTTCACCCTGGCCATGGGTAGATCATCTCGCTTCGCGTCTACTACCACTGACTCAATCGCCCTATTCAGACTCGCTTTCGCTTCGGCTCAGCACGACGCTTCGCCTTGCCAGTGACAGTAACTAGCCGGCTCATTATGCAAAAGGCACGCGGTCGCACTTTGCCTTGCGGCCATAGTGCTCCCACTGCTTGTAGATACACGGTTTCAGGTACTATTTCACTCCCCTAACAGGGGTGCTTTTCACCTTTCCCTCACGGTACTGGTTCACTATCGGTCGCAGAGGAGTATTTAGCCTTGGATCATGGTCGACCCAGTTTCCCACGGGGTTCCACGTGCCCCGTAGTACTCGGGAACATTGCCAGGAAGTCATCAGCTTTTCGCGTACGGGGCTTTCACCCTCTCTAGCGGCTCGTTCCAGAGACCTTCCGCTAAACTGATGATTTATCACTTCCCGACCCGGCCGCAACCAGGTCCTGCAACGCCCCACAACCCCGGTCCGGCAACGCCTGCGGGCTTGACACCCGACCGGTTTGGGCTCTTCCGCGTTCGCTCGCCGCTACTGACGGAATCACTCTTGTTTTCTCTTCCTGAGGGTACTGAGATGGTTCACTTCCCCTCGTTCGCTTCACATGAGCTATGAATTCACTCATGGATGACTGGGTATTGCCCAGCCGGGTTGCCCCATTCGGAGATCTCCGGATCAAAGCCTGTTTGCGGCTCCCCGAAGCTTTTCGCAGCTTACCGCGTCCTTCATCGCCTCTCTGCGCCAAGGCATCCACCGTGTACCCTTAGTAGCTTGACCAAACTTGAGTACTCTTTACCCGGCGAATCCATTCGCTTCTAACCCGATTCAGTTGTCAATGAGCACGA
>DATBAW010000130.1:0-2131 GCA_036271335.1 Thermoanaerobaculia bacterium | reverse complement strand
CACCTTCGCGCCCAGCACGGAGGTGACCTCGCCGCCCGAACCGGGCACGATCCCCGCCCGCCGGACCTCCGCGGTGTCCAAGGCCCTGAAAGGTGTTCCGGGTTTCCAATCCATACGCCGTTCCTCCTCGTGGTTCGTTCCGCGGTCAATTCTATCCCAATCCGCTCAGGGTGGCCGGGGTGATGAGGGCTCCGCCGGTTCCGGGAACTCGAACGCCAGATCGTTCCACGACTTTCCCGGCACGCCGTTCTGGGTCGCCGGCAGGAAATGGCTCCGCAGCGCGGCATCCCTGGCGGCCTCGTTGAAGCCCAGCCCGGAGGGGTCCCCCTCCTTGATCCGTGCCTGGATCACGTTGCCGTTCTCGTCCACCAGCACCGCCACCTTGACCGTCGGCGTCTTGCCGGTGCCCCGCGCGCGCTCCGGATAGACTGCTTTCCCCAGGGAGAGGACCTCCGCGTTCTCGACGCCCGCGCCCCCCGTGATCATCCGCCCACGTTCCGGCGGGGTCCCGGACGGGGCAGATGTCTCCTCTCTCCGTTCTGGCGCCGCCGTCCGGTTCTCGGCCGCGGCGACGCGCGCCTCATGGCGGGCCGACGGCGTGTCCGCGGGAGATACCGTTGGCGACACTGCCGTCCTCCGTCCCTTCTCCCGCTTCGGGCTCGTCTCCGGCTTCACCTCGACCGTCGGCGGGGGAGGGGCGGCAGCCGTCGTGGTCTCAGGGGCGGCCGCGGCCGGCGGGTCCGAGCGGTGCGAGCCGCCGAGCCACCAGCCGGCTCCGATCAGGAGGGCCGCCAGCAGGCCCACGCCCACTCCGAGCAGGATCGATCGGGAGGCCGGGGGGCCCGGCGGCGCAACGTCGGCGGGAGCCGGCGGGGCCTCGGGGAGCGGCTCCATCAGGGTGGTCCGCCGCGTCGCCTCGGAAGGGATCACGGGATCGGCCCGCAGCGCCTGAGTCCTGAAGGCCGCCATGTCCAGGCGGTCCCACTGCGGCGCGGTCGGCTGGACGTCGGCGGGTTTCGACGGCAAGGGTTCCAGGAGGATCGGCCCCAGCTCCTCGGCGGGCGGAGGCTCCGGGGCCCTCGGCGCCGGCGACGTGGCGACGGGCGGCGGCGGCGGCATTGGAGCCAGCGGAGAGGGAGAGACGGGCGGCAGGGGAGGAGGTTCCTCCACCTTCTTCGGCGCCACAGCCTGAACCGGCGGGGGAGGGAGCACCACCACGGCAGTCTTCTGGTGGGCGCGCTGGAGCACTTTCTGGAGATACTCGCCGCGATCGTCCGCCAGCGGATCCTGCACCGACGCCAGCCGGCGGGCCAGCTCCTCGGCGCTCCCGATCCGCTCCTCCGGCTTCTTGGCGAGCACGGCAAGGAGGATCTCCCGCACCTCCGCGGGGACCTTTCCCTCGGGATCGCTCTCCGCGAACGGCACCGGCGGCGTCGAGAGGTGCCCCACCATCAGCGAGAAGGGGTCGCGCCCCACGATCGGCAACCGGCCGGTCAGCAGCTCGTAGAGCACGACGCCGAACGAGTAGAGATCGCCGCGGGCATCGACCGTCCCGCCGCCGGCGGCGCTGAACTGCTCCGGCGAGGCATACTTCGGGCGGGCCGGGAAGACGCCGGCTCCGGCCGGCAGGCCGTCGCTCACCGCGAGCACCTGGGCCGTGCCGAGGTCCACCCACTTGACCAGCGCGCGGCCGTCCTCGTCGCGGGTCAGCATGAGCTTGTCGGGCGAGAGGTCGCGATGGACCATGCCCGCCTTGTGGAGATAGGCGAGCGCCCGGAGCGCCTGGCGGGCGAGGTTGAGCGTCAGCTCCAGCGGCGGCGGCCCCTCCTGCGCCAGCGCCTCCTCCAGCGTCAGCCCCTCGATGAACTCGGTGACGATGTAGGCCGTCCCCTCCTCGTCGATCGCGAAGTCATGGAGCTGAGCGATATTGGGATGCCGGAGCTTGATGGCCGCCCGCGCGTCGCGCAGGAACCGTTCCGTGACCTCCGCCGTCATCGCCAGGCTCGGCGGATGGACGACCGTGATCAGCCGCACCTCCTCCAGGAAGAGATGGCGGACCTTGTAGACCTCGGCGCTCCCCTGATCCTCGAGCTGGCCGAGGAGCGCGTACTTGCCTTCGATCTGCTGCTGG
>DATBAW010000129.1:0-4906 GCA_036271335.1 Thermoanaerobaculia bacterium | reverse complement strand
ACCCTCCGGGTCCGGCGCGTGGACCTCGTCGGCGTAGGGGAGGACGCGGAAGCCTTCGAGCGAGGCGGCGAGGCGGAGGGAGCTCTGGAGCGACACGAAACCGACGCCGTGGGTGCGCTCGCGGCACCAGATCAGGGCGGCCGCCAATTCGAGCGCGGCGGCGGCGGACAGCTCGTGGACGGAGAGAATGCGCAGGGCGCGGGCGCGCAGCTCGTCGGTGGGCTGGACCTCGAAGGCGCGGGAGCGCAGGTGATCGATCACCGCGCGGGCGCTCTGGAGATCGGCGGCCGAGATCCGTTGCTTGCGCTTGGCGGCGAGCAGGGCCTCATTGCATTCCAGGGGCGCCCCCCACCAGAAGGCCACGTCGGGATCGCGCTGGAGGAGAGGCTCGACCTTTCCCGAGGCGGGCTCGAGGACGGCGAGCGCCAGAAAGGCCGAGCTGTCCCAGAACCTCAGACGGCCTCCCGCAGCTCCCAGAGCTCCGAAGCCTCGTCTTCGTCATGATTGGGAGGATCGCGATACTGCCCGCGCGGCAGCTTCCAGAACGCCTCGTCGAGCGCCTTCTCCGGCGCCCGCACCTGTCCCATGCGCACCAGCTCCTGCGTGGCCGCGGCCGGCGCCGCCGCCGAGAGCGGCAGGATGCGGGCGATCGGACGTCCGTGCTCGGTGACCATGACTTCCTCTCCCGCCTTCACCCGCGCGAGAGTTTCGGAGAGCAACGCCTTCAGCTCGGCAATTCCCAGGGATCGCATACCGGAAATATAGGCAGGAGAAAAAGACCTGTCAAGTCATAAATATCAGGCCAGTAGCGCTTGACTTCCGCCGCGCTCTTTCCTAGACTTCGTTATCGCGTTCCCCTTCCCCGCGACGATCGGCAATCGCCAAAGGGGAAGACCCAAAAACGGCCCGGAGGTGAGTGGCGCTCACGTCCGAGCCTGACCCCGCAAAGGAGTTAGGTCCCATGCGAAGCTCGGAGCAGTTTACCCCGTCCCTCCCCAACGCGTTTTCTTCTTCCTTCCTGCACCGCGTCGCCGAGCTCGATGAGCCTTTCACGGCCGGCGAGGCGGACGCGGCCGGTCCCTGGCGCGTCGTCGAGCTGCCCGGCCGTGGCTTCGGCTTGTTCCGGCACGGCGAATCGACCGCGCGCGGCCATCGGCCGACCGCCCTCTTCCGGCAGCGCTGGCTGGCGCTGCTGGCGGCGGCCGTCCTCCCCGGCACGGGGCGCGATGCGGCGTTCCGCCTTGAGAAGGATTCCGGGCCGGAAGGCTTCGCCGTCGAAACCGGCAACGGCGGCGAGCCGATGGGCTTTCTGGAGCTGTTCGACGAACGCCTGATCGAGGCCCTGCACGTGGCCGAAGGCCTGCTGCGCTCTCCCGAGGCGCTGGCGCTCCTGCTGGAGGCCGCCGGGCAGGTGGCGCTCGAACGAGCGGGGGCGATCCTCGACGAGCGGATTCCGGCGTAAAAAGGGACTTCCATAACTGGCCAACGATGCGCCGCAGCGGAGCAACTGCGGGACATAATTGCGTAGCTACGGGGCATAACTGCGTAGCGATGCTCCGTAGCTGGCCAGTTATCCGGCATAACTGCGTAAGGATGGTCCGCAGTTGAGCCGCTGCGCGGCATCGTTGGCCAGCTGAGGTCCGCAGTTGGACAACTACGGACCTCAGTCACGTAGCTATGCCCCGCAATCGAGCAACTCCGCGATATCACTGCGTGACGATGCCGCGCGATGGAGCCGATGAGAGGATTCCCCCCAAGGTAGAGACGCCCCGTGGGGCGTCTCCGACGCGGCGAAATCGCTTCGTCCGCCAAACCCGCCGCGGGCACGCCGTGCTTGGAGGAACCATCTTCTCCGCCTCGGAGACGCCCCACGGGGCGTCTCTACATTGGGGGGGCCAGCTTTCCGAGACTTCAAGCGCTCGGCTTCGAGGCGATCGACAGGAACAGCTCCTGGACGACCTCCCGGAGCTCCAGCGTGTAGTTGGCGAGGTCGCGATGCGCGATCTCGAGCTGCTCCAGGCTGGGACGGACGAGGGCGCCGCCCGGGCGCGGGCGCACCTTGTGGCTCATCCGTTCGTCGAGGCTCTGGAGCTTCAGGTAGGCGTCCTTCAGGCGTTGCGGGTCCATGTCACGGTCTCTCCCTGGTTTCGCGGCCAAGCTGGAAAGTGAAGTCGACGAGCCTTTCGACCTCCCGGGCGTCGAGGCGCCGCGCGAAGCCGGGCATCGGCCCATAGCCCTCGCGGATGCGCCGGGCGACGGCGGCGCGGTCGCCGCTACGCACCATCGGCGAGGTGAGGAGGTTCAGGTGCGGATAGAGGATGAGCGAATCGGCGTCTCCCTTGCCTCTCCCCTGGTCGCCATGGCAGCGGGCGCAGTAGGTCGAGTAGATCTCCGGTCCGCTCAGGTCCTGGTGCGCGCAGCCGGCCCACGACAGAGCGAGGAGCGGCAGCGCCACGGCGAGGACCGTCCGGAGCTTCAAGCCGGGGAGCTTTTTCGGTTCACCATCGTGGCGGTCGCCTGGTCGCGCGGGCGGACGACGATCTCGTCGATGTTGACGTGGGACGGTCGGGTGGTCGCCCAGACGACGCAATCGGCGATGTCCGCGGCGGTCAGCGGATCGAGCCCGCGATAGACCGACTCCGCCCGCTCCTGGTCGCCGGCGAAGCGCACCAGCGAGAACTCGGTCTCGACCAGACCGGGGGCGACCTCGGTCACCCGCACCGGCTGGCCGAGCAGCTCCAGCCGCAGCGTGCGGGTGAAGGCGCGCACCGCGTGCTTGGCGGCGGTGTAGCCGCCGCCGCCGACGTAGGTCTCGAAGCCGGCGATCGAGCCGAGGTTGATCACGTGTCCGTCGCCCGAGGCCTTGAGAGCGGGGAGCAGGGCGCGGGTGAGACGCATGACGCCGAGGACGTTGGTCTCCCACATGACGATCCAGTCCTCGTCGCGCGCCACCTCGATGCGGTCGAGCCCGAGGGCGCCGCCGGCGTTGTTGACCAGCAGGTGGATGGCGCCGGGCAGCTGGCCGACAAAGGCCGCGATGCTGGCGGGATCGGTGACGTCGAGCTCCAGGGCTGTGGCGCCGATCGGCTCGGCGACCTCGCGCAGGCGGTCGAGACGGCGGGCGCCGAGATAGACGCTGAAGCCGGCCTCAGCCAGCGCCTTGGCGGTGGCGGCGCCGATCCCCGAGCTGGCGCCGGTGACGACGGCGATCTTCTTCGGTTCGCTCATGATTCCCCTCTCAGAGAATACTCGGAAAGATCTCCCCCCCACTGTAGAGACGCCCCGTGGGGCGTCTCCGAGGCGGAGAGAACGGCGCGACCGCCGCGACGTTTCGACGGCCCGATCCGATGCAGGGGCGCCGATACCGCCGCTCCGGAGACGCCCCACGGGGCGTCTCTACAGTGGGGAGCGAGAGCTGAGCCTTTCCAAACACCCTCCTCAGACCTCGGCCGACGGACAGAGGTCCGCCACCACGCAGACGGCGCACTCGGGTTTGCGCGCCTTGCAGACCTTGCGGCCGTGATCCTGGAGCAGCAGGGCGAAGCGCGTCCAGTCCTCCTTCGGGAGGATCGGCATCAGATCGCTCTCGATCTTCACCGGGTCCTCCTCGGCGGTGAGGAAGAGGCGGCGGGAGAGGCGCTGGACGTGAGTGTCGACGGCGATCCCCTCGATCTTGCCGATGGCGTTTCCCAGTACGACGTTGGCCGTCTTCCGCCCCACTCCCGGCAGGGCCACGAGCTGCTCCAGGCTCGCCGGCACCTCGCCGCCATGCTCGGCGACCAGCGCGATGCCGAGGTTCTTGAGCGCCTTCGCCTTGTTGCGGAAGAAGCCGGTGGTCTTCACCATCTCCTCGAGCTCGCCGGGATCCGCCGCGGCGTAGTCAAGGGCGGTGGGATAGCGGCGGAAGAGCGCCGGGGTCACCATGTTCACCCGCTCGTCCGTGCACTGGGCGGCGAGGACGGTCGCCATCAGCAGCTGGAGCGGAGTCTCGAAGTCGAGGGCGATCCGCGTCCGCGGGTAGATCCCCTTCAGCCGCGCCAGGATCTCGCCCGCGCGCTCGCGCCGCGCCTTCTTCGATTCCCGCCGCGCCTGTCCGGGAGTGATGCCGCTCTCCGCCATTCTTTCTACTCCGAAGTAAAGGCTCGCACCAGCCAGTTGACCAGCGCGATGACGAGGCCGCCGAGGATGGCCGCGCCGCAGCCGCTCACCTGCAAGTGGTGGGGGAGGAGCCAGGCGGCGAGGTAGAGCATCATGCCGTTGATCAGCAGGTAGAAGAGGCCGAGCGTGAGGACGATCAGGGGGAGGGAGAAGACGGTGACGATCGGCTTGACGATCAGGTTGATCAGGCCGATTACCAGCCCGACCAGCAGCAGCGCCGGCAGGCTCCCCGTGTAGGTGATGCCCGGCACGAGATAGGCGGCGGCCAGGACGGCCACGCCGTTCAAGGCGATTTGCAGCAGCGCTCGGATCATCGGGACGTCCTCCTTCCGGCGCGATCTTACCCCGTCCGGCCGGAAGGCTCGCGGTCCGGACGCGCGATCGCGAAGGCCTCGCGGACCACCCGCCGTTCATTCTCGAAGCTGAGCCTCGAGAGCCCCTCGTCCCAGGAGAACCACGCGGCGCCGGAGACCTCGCGGGCGTCGAAGTTGGCCTCGTCGCCGCTGACGTAGGTGAGCAGGAAATAGTCCACCTGCTTGTGCACCCGGTGGATCCCCTTCTCGACGAACCAGTACTCGACGCCCGGCAGCGGCGCCACCACCTCGCCGGTGACGCCGGTCTCCTCGCGCACCTCGCGCACGGCGGTCTGCTCGGAGGTCTCGCCCGCCTCGATGTGCCCCTTGGGGAGCTGCCAGCGGCGGCCGGACTGGGTGGAGATCAGCAGGATGCTGGTGCCGCGCACGACCAG
>DATBAW010000128.1:0-2438 GCA_036271335.1 Thermoanaerobaculia bacterium | reverse complement strand
TTACCTGCGCGCCGGCGCCCTCGCCGCGCTGTCGCCGGTGATGGGCGCGGTCAAGCGCCACGCCGAGGCGGGCGGCCTGGTGCTGGGCATCTGCAACGGCTTCCAGGTCCTGCTCGAGGCGGCGCTGATCCCGGGCGCTATGCGGCGCAATCAGAACCTCCGCTTCCTCTGCCGCGACGTCTATCTGCGCACCGAGCGCGCCGACCTCCCCTTCACCTGGAAGCTGCGCGAGGGCGAGGTGCTCCGTCTGCCGATCGCCCACGGCGAGGGGAACTACGAGGACTCCCCCGAGCGGCTCGACGCCCTCGAGGCCAACGGCCAGGTCGTCTTCCGCTACGCCACGCCGGAAGGCGCGCGGGCCGACGGCGATCCGCAATGGAACCCCAACGGCGCGGCGCGCGGCATCGCCGGCATCTGCAACCGCGGCGGCAACGTCCTCGGCATGATGCCCCACCCCGAGCGCGCCTCCGAGATGATCCTCGGCAACTCCGACGGCCTGGCGCTGCTGGCGAGCGCCGTCGAGGCCGGGAGCCGCAGCCTGCTTCGCGCGGGAGCCGCCCGATGACGGTGCTCCAGGAACCGGCGGTCACGCCCGAGACCGCCCGCACGATCGGCCTCAACGCCGAGGAACTCGAGCGTCTGCGGAAGATCCTGGGCCGCGATCCCAACTGGACCGAGCTCGGCGTCACCTCGGCGCTGTGGAGCGAGCACTGCTCCTACAAGTCCTCCAAGATCTACCTCCGCGAGTTCCCGACCTCGGGGCCGCACGTGCTCCAGGGGCCGGGGGAGAACGCCGGCGTGGTCGACGTCGGCCACGGCTGGGTGGCGGTGTTCAAGATGGAGTCGCACAACCACCCGAGCTTCATCGAGCCCTACCAGGGATCGATGACCGGCGTCGGCGGCATCCTGCGCGACATCTTCACGATGGGCGCCCGCCCGATCGCGGCGATGGACGCCCTCCGCTTCGGCGAGATCGACGCGCCGCGGATGCGCACCCTGATCGACGGCGTGGTGCGCGGCATCGGCGACTACGGCAACTGCTTCGGCGTCCCCACCGTCGGCGGCGAGACCGGTTTCCACCGCTGCTACAACGGCAACATCCTGGTCAACGCCTTCGCCCTCGGCGTCGCCCGCCGCGACCGCGTCTTCCACGCCCGCGCCAGCGGCGCCGGCAACCCCGTGCTCTACGTGGGGAGCCGCACCGGCCGCGACGGCATCCACGGCGCCACCATGGCCTCCGAGTCGTTCGACAAGGAGAGCGAGCAGAAGCGGCCGACCGTACAGGTGGGCGATCCGTTCACCGAGAAGATCCTGCTCGAGGCCTGCCTGGAGGCGATGCGCACCGGCGCCATCGTGGCCATCCAGGACATGGGCGCCGCCGGCCTCACCAGCTCGACCTTCGAGATGGCCGGCCGCGGCGGCACCGGCCTCCGCCTCGACCTCGACAACGTCCCCCTGCGCCAGCCCGGCCTCACCCCCTACGAGATGATGCTCTCCGAATCGCAGGAGCGGATGGTGCTGGTGGCTCGCAAGGGGCGCGAGGAGGAGCTGGAGAAGATCTTCCGCCGCTGGGAACTGGAGGTCGCGAACATCGGCGAGATCACCGACACCGGCCGCGCCGTCCTCCGCTGGCATGGCGAGACCGCGGCCGACATTCCGATCGGTCCGCTCACCGAGGAGGCGCCCGTCTACCACCGGCCGGTCGCCGAGCCTGCCGACCTCGCCGCCCGCTGGCGCGCTCCCGAGGTGCCGCAGCCGGAGGATCTCCGCGGCACGCTGGAACGCCTGCTCGCCACGCCCGATTTCGCCAGCAAGGAGTGGATCACCAGCCAGTACGATCACACCGTGCGCACCAACACGGTGCAGGGGCCGGGCGGCGACGCCGCGGTGGTCCTCCTCAAGGGGACCCCTTCCGGCCTCGCCATGACCTGCGACGTCAACCCGGTCTACTGCTCGCTCGATCCCCGCCGTGGCGGCGCTCAGGCGGTGGCGGAGGCGGTGCGCAACCTCGCCTGCGTCGGCGCCGAGCCGGTCGGCCTCACCGACTGCCTCAACTTCGGCAATCCGGAGCGGCCGGAGATCTCCTGGCAGTTCCGCGAGGCGGTCCGCGGCATCTCCGAGGCCTGTATCGCGCTGGGCGTGCCGGTGATCTCCGGCAACGTCTCCTTCTACAACGAGACCGAGGGGGCGTCGATCTATCCGACCCCCGCCATCGCCGCCGTCGGCGTGATCCCGAGCCTTTCGGGGATCCCTGAAGCCGCCTTCCAGCGCGCCGGCGACCGCGTCGTTCTGCTCGGCGAGGATCGTTCCGAATTCGGCGGCTCGGCCTACCTGCGCCTGCTCCACGATCTCGAGCAGGGGCGGCCGCCGGAGGTCGATCTCGACGCCGAGAACCGCCTCGCACGCCTGCTGCGCTCGCTGGTCGGGCAGGGCCTCCT
>DATBAW010000127.1:0-3761 GCA_036271335.1 Thermoanaerobaculia bacterium | reverse complement strand
CGGTCGCCGGTCTGCCGCTGGAGCGCTTCGCGGAGGACGCGCCCGACGCCGCCCAGCTCGCGGTTGCCCACGGCGTCGGCCTCGCCGGTCTCGAACGGCTGCCCCCCCTCCGGGAAGGCGCCCTCGGAGATGGCGCAGACGGCGTAGTTGCTGGGATTGCCGCGCTTGTCGGCGGCCAGCATCCCGACCACCTTTTCGAGGTCGAAGGGGACCTCCGCGATCAGCGCCCGGTCGGTGCCGGCGAGGTAGGAGGAGAGCAGGCAGGTCTCGCCGGAGTGGCGGCCGAAGAGCTCGACCACCAGGTAGCGCTCATGCGAGCCGGCGATCGTCCGCAGGTCGTTGATGAAGGCGACCGAGCGGGTGATCGCCGTCGAGAAGCCGATGCAGTAGTCGGTGCCGTAGACGTCGTTGTCCATCGTCTTCGGCAGGCCGACGATCTTCACCCCCTCCTGGTGCAGGCGGCGGGCGAAGGAGAGCGTGCCGTCGCCGCCGATGGCGACCAGGGTGTCGAGATGAAGGTAGCGGAGCACGTCGAGCGCCGCGTCGGTGAGGTCGAGGCGGCCGTCGGGGAGCGCTTTGTGGGTGGCTCCGCGCAGGTGCTCGGGGACCTTGTCGGGATTGGTGAGCGCGGGATTGATCCGCGAGCAGTGGAGCACGGTGCCGCCGCTGCGGTCGATGGTGCGCGTGCTGGCCCGCGTCAGCGGCACCAGCCAGGAGGAGTTGTCGGCGTCGTGGTAGGGCTTGACGTGGAGGAGGGCCGCCCAGCCACGGCGCAGCCCCAGGACCTCGTACCCCTCGTCCTCCATACGCCAGACGAACTGCTGGATGGCCGCGTTCAGCCCCGGCACATCGCCGCCGCCCGTCAGGATGCCGACCCGCTTCGCCGCCATGGCTTTTCCCTACATCCCGCCGATCGCCACCAGGCGACCGATCAGGTCGACCACGCGGTTGGA
The DNA here is from genome assembly GCA_036271335.1 of Thermoanaerobaculia bacterium. GTDB lineage: Bacteria > Acidobacteriota > Thermoanaerobaculia > Multivoradales > UBA5704 > DATARR01. The sequence goes on along the minus strand of DATBAW010000127.1, from coordinate 2,808 downwards.
GTACCCCCACTCGTTGTCGTACCAGGCGACGACCTTGACGTAGCCGTCGCCGCTGGCCTGAGTCGACAGGGAGTCGAAGATCGAGGAGTGCGAGTTGCCGACGATGTCGGTCGACACCAGCGGCGCCTCGCTGTACTCGACGATCGACTTCAAAGCGCCGGCGGCGGCCTCGCGGACGGCGGCGTTGACCGCCGCGGTGTCCGGCCGCTCGCGGACCTTCGCCACAAGGTCGACGATCGAGCCGTCGGAGACCGGCACGCGCAGCGACATGCCGTCGAGCTTCCCCTTCAGCCCGGGCAGCACCTTGCCGACCGTGCGGGCGGCGCCGGTGGTGGTGGGAATGATGTTCTGGGTCGCCGCGCGGCTCCGCCGGAGGTCCTTGTGCGTGCCGTCCGCCAGCCGCTGGTCGTTGGTGTAGGCGTGGACGGTGGTCATGAACCCCTCCTCGAGGCCGAACCGCTCGTCGAGGATCTTGGCGATCGGCGCCAGGCAGTTGGTGGTGCACGAGGCGTTCGAGACCATCCGGTGCTCCGGCTTCAGGATCTCGTCGTTGACGCCCATGACGATCGTGGCGTCGATGTCGCCGCTGGCCGGAACGGTCAGGATCACCTTCTTCGCGCCCCCTTCGAGATGCTTCTGGAGCTGCTCCTGCTTGGCGAACACGCCGGTCGACTCGACGACGATGTCGACCCCCAGCTTCCCCCAGGGGATCATCGCCGGATCGCGTTCCGCCGTCATGGCGATCCGGTGACCGTTCACCGTCATCGAGTCGCCGTCGGACGAGACCTCGCCGGGGAAGACGCCCATCACGGAGTCGTGCTTGAGGAGGTAGGCGAGCTGCGAGTTGTCGAACAGGTCGTTGATCGCCACGACCTCGATGTCGTCGCGGCCGGCGAGGACACGGAAGACGCTGCGGCCGATGCGGCCGAAGCCGTTGATGCCGATCTTGACGCTCATTGCGCGCCCTCCTTCCCGGAGTCGAACCGCTCGAAGCGGCGGAGCAGGTCGACGACGCGGTGGGCGTAGCCCCAGCCGTTGTCGAACCAGGTCAGGGTCTTCGAGGCGTTGCCGCCCAGCACCATGGTGGCGAGGCTGTCGTAGCGCCCCGAGGTGTCCATGCGCAGGATGTCCGAGGAGACGATCGGGTCGGTCTCGTAGCCCAGGATGCCTTGCAGGCCGCCGCCGGTGATGGCGGCGCGGACCGCCTCGTTGACCGCCTCGTTGACCGCCTCAACAGTCACCGGCTTCGGGTGCCAGCAGACGAGGTCGGCCGCCGAGCCGTCGGCCACCGGCACGTTCATCGAGGAGCCGCTGATCTTGCCCTGTAGCTCCGGCAGGACCTCGATCAGCAGGTCGGCGGCGCGGGTGGGCTGCGGGATGATGTTCTCGCCCGCCGCCCGGCCACGCCGAGCGTCGCCGTCCGGCACGTCGGCCAGCTTCTGATGATTGGTGAAGGCGTGGATGGTGGTGAGGAACGCCCGCTCGATGCCGAAAGCGCCGGCGAGGACCTTGAGCACCGGTCCCACGGCGTTGACGGTGGCCGAGGAGACCGAGACGATCCGGTCCCCGGCGCGGAGCGCGTCCTCGTTGACGCCGAAGACGACGGTGGCGTCCGGCGCGTCGGAGGGCGAGCAGAGGATCACCCGCTTGGCGCCGGCCGCGAGGTGGCGCTCCACGTCGGCGCGGCTCCGGTGCTTGCCGGTGGCCTCGACGACCACGTCGACGCCCAGCTCGCCCCAGGGGGGAACCGCGGTCGCTCCCTTCGCCTCGGTGTGCATCCTGATCTTGCGGTCCCCCACGTGGAGGTGGTCCTCGTGGAACCGGACCTCCCCGGGGAACCGTCCCAATAGAGTGTCGAAGCGGAGCAGGTAGGTGAGCGAAGCGGGGTCCACCACGTCGCTCACCGCCGCGATCCGCAGATCGTCGTTCGTCTGGAGGATCCGGAGGAGGTTCCTCCCGATCCGTCCCAATCCCATCAACCCGATTCCTGTGGGCATGTAGAAAGGCCTCCCTTCCAGCCGCTGTCCGCCTGGAAAGCTAACACAAGCCGGCTTTCCCTTTGGCGCCGGGCGGTCTCCGTCTATGATCGGAGCCAGGAGAACGGCAAACCATGGCAGAGGTGACGCTCCATCAGGTCAACAAGGCTTACGGGCCGGTCACGGTCATCCCGCGCCTCGACCTCGACATCCGGGACCATGAGTTCATGGTGCTGGTAGGGCCCTCGGGGTGCGGCAAGTCGACGGCGCTGCGGATGATCGCGGGGCTGGAGGAGATCACCGGCGGCACCATCGAGATCGGCGACCGGGTGGTCAACGACGTGCCCCCCAAGGACCGCGACATCGCGATGGTCTTCCAGAGCTACGCCCTCTACCCGCACATGACGGTGCGCCAGAACCTCGAGTTCGGCCTCCGGATCCGCAAGACGCCGAAGGCGGAGATGAGCCGGCTGGTCGACGAGGCGGCGCAGACCCTCGGCATCGCCGATCTCCTCGAGCGCCGCCCCAAGGAGCTCTCGGGCGGCCAGCGCCAGCGCGTCGCCCTCGGCCGCGCCATCGTGCGCAAGCCCGCCGTCTTCCTCTTCGACGAGCCGCTCTCCAACCTCGACGCCAAGCTGCGCGTGCAGATGCGGGCCGAGATCTCGACGCTGCAGAAGCGGCTGCGGACCACGACCGTCTACGTCACCCACGACCAGATCGAGGCGATGACGATGGGCGACCGCATCGCCGTGATGGACCGGGGCGAGCTCCAGCAGGTGGGCTCGCCCCTGGAGGTCTACGAGCAGCCGGCCACGCTGTTCGTGGCCAGCTT
>DATBAW010000126.1:0-10201 GCA_036271335.1 Thermoanaerobaculia bacterium | reverse complement strand
GGCGACCTGACGTTCGACGTTATTCCGCTCCCTCACCCTTCGGGCCGGAGCACGTGGCTGGTGAAGCCTGAGAACCAGGCGTTGCTGGAGCGGGGGTTGGAGCTGCTGCGAGGGAGTGCGGGGTGGGTGGGGACGTTTGGACCGTGAGCTCGCGTTACAATAGGGATCGAGGTGCCGACGGATGGTCATTCAGTTGAACGGGAAAATTACGGAAGAAGGAACCTTGAAGCTCGATCTGCCAGCCGGTCTCCCCGCAGGGGAGGCGAGGATCACGATTGAGGTTCCCTCGGAACCCACATGGACCGCTGCAGATCTCGATCGGGTGTTACAGACGACTCCAATGTCTGGAGCTGAGATCGTCAAGGCCGGCTTGGTTGGAGGATGGGAGAGCGCCGGGATCGACGACGGCGCCCGCTGGGTGGAGGAGCAGCGACAAACCAGGCGTGGGCGGCGGAATCGGTGACCGGGCTCCTGGACACAGCGATTCTCATCGACCTCCTCCGTGGCTACCCGCCAGCGGCCACTTGGCTGTCTACGCAAGATCGCCTCGGCGTTTCCCCGGTCGTCTGGCTCGAGATCCTCGAAGGAGCAGAGAACACAAGGGCTCAGACTCGGGCGATCGAGCTGCTACGCCACTTCGGCCGGGTGGAGGTGCTGCCCGCAGATTTTGATTGGGCGATCCAGCAGGCTCTTCGGTTTCATCTCAGTCACAACGTTGACATGATGGATTGCCTGATCGCCTCGACGACCCAACGCTTGGGACTCCCTCTTTTCACGCCCAACTTGAAGCACTTCAAGCCGATGATAGGGGACCTCGCGCAGAGGCCCTACTAAAGCCATCAGGTTCCTTCCCGCTCCAACCCCGCCGGCCTCAGCGACGTCTCGACCATCCCCAAAGCGGTATCCACCACCAATGCCAGCAGCGCCGCGGGGATCGCTCCGGAAAGGATCATCGCGCTGTCGGCGAGTTGGAGGCCGGTGACGATCGGCTCGCCGAGGCCTCCGGCGCCGATGAAGGCGGCGAGGGTGGCGGTGCCGACCGTGATCACGGCGGCGGTGCGCAGGCCGGCCATCACGATGGGGGCGGCGAGAGGGAGGCGGATCTGGCGGAGGATCTGGCCGGGAGTCATGCCGAGCGCGGTGGCGGCTTCGACGGCTTTGGGGTCGGCGTCGCGCACGCCGGAGTAGGTGTTCCTCACGATCGGAAAGAGCGAGTAGATCCAGAGCGCCACGATGGCGGGGACGGCGCCCACGCCCAGCAGTGGGATCATGAAGGCCAGCAGGGCGAGGGAGGGAACAGTCTGGAGGAGGCCGAGGAGGCGGATCACCGTTTCGGCCCAGCGCCGGTGGCGCTCCAGCCAGAGCCCCAGGGGGATGGCCACGAGGGCGCCCAGCAGCAGGGCCGCCGCGGAGAGGCCGAGATGCTGGAGCGTCAGACGGCCGAGGTCCTTGCGGGCTCCCCAGACGTAGGCGAGGAAACCGGGCTTCCTGGCGGACCGTTCGGCCGCCCTTCCCGGCTGGACGATCAGGCCGATCGCGCGCAGGGCGTCGCGGGCCACCACAGTCTCGCTCTCGTGCCCCTCCTGGAGCCGGAGGTTGTAGGCCCGCATGGCGTCCTCGCTCAGCGAGCCGGCGAGAAGGCCGAGGATGGCGCCGACCTCGGGGTGCTTCTTCAGGGTCTCGCCACGCACCAGCGCCGCCGCCTCGTACGGAGGGAAGAAGCGCCGGTCGTCGCGCAGCACCTTCAGGTTGTAGAGGATCAGCCGGCCGTCCGTGGAATAGACGTCCAGGGCGTCGATCGTCCTCTGCTTGGCCGCCTGATACTGGATGGCCTGCTGGAGGTGATCGATCGAGCCGAACTGGAGGCCATAGACCTTCTGGAGACCGAGGAGGCCGTCGTCGCGCCCCACGAACTCGTGGCCGAAGCCGCCGTGCAGCTTCTTCGCGACGCGGGCCAGATCGGTGATCGTCTCCAGGTGCTCGCGGTCTGCCAGCTCGCGGGGGACGGCGATCTCCCAGGAGTTCTCGAAGCCCAGGGGAGCGAGCCACCAGAGGTTCCAGCGCTGGAGGAACTGGGCGCGGACGCGGTTCAGCGTCTGGTCCGGCCCCCCTTGGGCCTTCTCGCCGAGGATCGAGACCAGCCCGGTGCCGGTGTATTCGGGGTAGACGTCGATCGCGCCCGATTTCAAGGCCTCGAAGCAGACCTGCGTGCCGGCGAGGCCCAGACGGCGCTCCACCTGGAGATGGGTGCGGCTCTCGAGGAGCTGGGCGAACATCTCGGCGAGCATCCGGCTCTCCTCGAAGTTCTTGGAGCCGACGACGACGCGGTCGGCGGCGTGGGCGGGGAGGGCGATCGCGAAGAGGAGGACGATCGAACCGAAGACCCTCATCACCCCGGCCCTCTTCTCCCAGCCCTCCACCCGCCCTGACGGGGAGAAGAGGGAGTGGTTAGTCAAAAACATCTGACTCGACTTTCTTGAGCCCCCTCTCTCCCCGGTAGGGTGGGCGGAGGGCTGGGAGAGAGGGGGTTGGGGGAGTGAGGGCCCCGCCCCGAAGGGGCCCCTACCCACGCCGCAGCTCCAGCAGCGCCGAGACGTACGGGTCGGCCGGCTGCTCGGTCAGCTCCTGAGGGGTCCCGAGCTGAAGCAGGTGCCCACCCTTCATGACGCCGATGCGGTCGGCGAGGCGGAAGGCCTCGTTGAGGTCGTGGGTGACCAGCACGGCGCTCTTGCCGAGGTGGCTCTTGAGCTCCAGGAACTGGCGGTGGAGCTCCAGGCGGGTCAGGGCGTCGAGGGCGCCGAAGGGCTCGTCGAGGAGGATCAGCGGCGGATCGGCGGCGAGGGCGCGGGCGAAGGCGACGCGCTGGCGCTGGCCGCCGGAGAGCTCGGCGGGGTAGCGTCCGGCCTGCGCCGAGGAGAGGCCGACCAGCTCCAGCATCTCGCGCGTCCTCTGCCGGCGACGGTCGCGGTCCCAGCCGAGGAGACGGGGAACCAGCTCGACGTTGCGGTCGATCCGCCAGTGCGGGATCAGGCCGGCGTCCTGCGGCACGTAGCCGATCCGGCGGCGCAAGGCGATCGGATCGAGGTCCGCCACCGGTTTGCCCTCGATCCGCACCGTGCCGGACGACGGATCGATCATCCGGTTGAAGGTGCGCAGCAGCGTCGTCTTCCCCGAGCCGCTCTCGCCGACCAGCGCCACCGTCTCGCCCGGCTGGACGGCGAGGCTCACCCCGGCGAGCGCGACCGTGCCGCCGCCGTAGGTCTTGGCGACGTCGATCGCTTCCAGCATGGGTGCGGCGGGCGCGTTCACGGGGGGATGCTACGATCGGAGGCCATGAAAAGCGAGCATCTGCGGTTTCCCGGCGCCCAGGGGCAATCCCTCGCCGCGCGCCTCGACAGTCCGGCGGGCAAGCCGGTGGCCTACGCCCTCTTCGCCCACTGCTTCACCTGCTCGAAGGACCTGAAGGCGGCGGGGTGGATCAGCAGCGCGCTCAACGCGCGCGGCATCGCCGTGCTCCGCTTCGACTTCACCGGCATCGGCGAGAGCGAGGGCGATTTCGCCGGCACCGACTTCTCCTCGAACGTCGACGACCTGGTGGCGGCCGCCGACTTCCTGCGCCGCGAGCGCGCGGCGCCCAGCCTGCTGATAGGGCACAGCCTCGGCGGCTGCGCCGTGCTGGCGGCGGCGGAGCGGATCCCCGAGGCCAAGGCCGTCTCGACCATCGGCGCCCCCAGCGAGACCGAGCATCTGCGACAGGCGTTGATCCGCATCGCGCCCGATCTCGAAGCGCGCGGCGAGGCCGAGGTCCATCTCGGCGGACGCCCGTTCCGCGTTCGCCGCGAGCTGCTCGACGATCTGACCGAGGATCATCTCCGGGGTGTCCTCGAAAGGCTCCACAAGGCGCTCCTGATCTTCCATTCGCCCGTGGACGAGATCGTCGGCATCGATCACGCCCGGCGGCTGTTCGAGATGGCGAAGCACCCGAAGAGCTTCGTCTCGCTCGACACCGCCAGCCACTTGCTGGCCGCGGAGCGGGACGCCCGCTACGTCGGCGAGGTGCTGGCGGTCTGGGCCGCGCGCTACGTCGAGGAGGCGGCGGAGGGGGCGCTGCTGGGCAAGGGGGAGCCGGCGGTCGGCGTCGAGGGAGAGGTGCTGGTGGTCGGGCCGGCGCGCGGCTTCACGCAGGAGATCGTCGCCCACCGTCATCGCCTGGTCGCCGACGAGCCGGTGGAGGTGGGGGGGACCGACGCCGGGCCCACCCCCTACGACCTGATGCTCGGCGCGCTCGGCGCCTGCACCTCGATAACGATCCGGATGTACGCCGACCGCAAGGGGTTCCCGCTCGAAGGGGTGAAGGTGCGGCTCCGCTACTCGAAGGTCCATGCCGCCGACTGTGTCGCCTGCGAGACCCAGGTGGCCAAGATCGACCACATCGACCGCGAGATCGAGCTGCTCGGCACCCTCGACGAGGAGCAGCGGCAGCGGCTGCTGGCGATCGCCGACCGCTGTCCCGTCCACCGCACGATGACCTCGAAGATCGACATCGTGACCCGCCTGCGCTGAAGCTTCAGAGATCGCGTAAGCGCGGAGTCCACCGCAGGCTCCGCCCCCGTCATCGCGAGGTGACGAGCGTCCGCCCCGCCCTTCGTCCCGAAGCGCCCTTGTCTCGCCAAATCGCTGAAAACAAAGGGTGGTCTGTTCCTCCAGACCCCTGGCACGCTTCTTGGAATCTAGGGAAAGGCAAGGCCGGGCGGATGCGGGGACGGGTGGAAGCCGGCGGATCTTTGAACGATAGAACACGACGCCACGAGGGGATCGAAGCCCTCGCGACGTTAGAGACACCAGAGACACAGACAATTTCCTCTCCCTCCGGTGCCGGGGCGGGTATTAATGCCCTCCGCCCGCCCTGGCCCTCTTTTTTCCCCCACTCCCAACCTTTCCGCCGGTCTTTCCGCTGATTCGCGCTCCCAAGTCTTGTTTCCCCGCCGTCACCCCGGTAGAGTCTGACCTGCCCGCGCCGGGCAGATAAGCCCTTTGTGTTGCTAGATATAGCCGATTATCGATGTCTGTCCACTCTCCGTATAATCAACCCGTGAGCGAGCCCGTCGAGGTGGAGCCGCGCGTCCTGGCGCGTTCCGAGCACCCGATCTCCCGCAAGGAGATCGACAAGAACGCCCTCAAGGTCCTCTACCGGCTGCACAGCTCGGGCTACCTGGCGTATCTGGTGGGCGGCAGCGTGCGCGACCTGATGATGGGTCGCAAGCCGAAGGACTTCGACATCGGCACCAACGCCAAGCCGAACGAGATCCGCCGGCTGTTCTCGAACTCGCGGATCATCGGCCGGCGCTTCCGGCTGGTCCACGTCTTCTTCCACGACGGCAGCACCGTCGAGGTCTCGACCTTCCGCCGCGATCCCGATCCGGAGGACCAGCGGACCGAGCCGGGCGAGCTGCTGATCACCAGCGACAACACCTACGGCACGCCGCGGCAGGACGCCTTCCGTCGCGACTTCACCGTCAACGCCCTCTTCTACAGCGTCGGCGACTACTCGGTGATCGACCACGTCGGCGGCATCGAGGACCTCGACCGCAAGCTGATCCGCGCCATCGGCGATCCCGAGCTCCGGTTCCGCGAGGACCCGGTGCGCATGCTCCGCGCCTGCGAGTTCGCGGGGCGGATGGGGTTCGGCATCGAGACCCGGACGCAGGAGGCGATCCACCGCCACAGCAAGGAGCTGGAGAAGGCCTCGCCGGCGCGGGTGACGGAGGAGATCATCCAGCTCCTCAAGTGCGGCCGGGCGGGCGCCGCCATGCAGTGGATGCTGGAGCTGGAGCTGCTGCCGGTGCTCCTCCCCGAGGCCTACGCCATGCTGAGCGCCGGCGCGCGGGGGCTGGGGGATTTCGGCCAGATCCTGCCGGTGATCGACCGCATGGTGGCCCAGGACCGGCCGCTCTCGGACACCGCCCTGCTGGCGGCGCTGCTGCTGCCCAAGATCATGCTCCGGCGGATGGACATCGAGGCGCAGGACGGCCGTCCGATGAGCCGGCCGGCGATCGAGGTGATGATCCAGGAAGAGCTGGCGCCCTTCTTCGCCCGCCTCACCCTCTCCAACCTCCGCTCGCAGCAGGTCTTCCACGCCCTGCTCGGCTTCCAGCGCCTCTGCGAGCCCAACGCCACCCCGCACGAGCGCCTGAAGCTCGCCCGCAAGCCCTACTTCGACGACTCCCTGTTGCTGTTCGAGATCCTCGTCCTGGCGACCGGCGAGGGGCAGGAGGCGCTCGAGGCCTGGCAGGCCGCGGCCCGCCGCCGGCCGCCACTCAAGGCGCCCGCCGAGAGCGAGGCGCGCGAGCGTCCGCGCCGCCGTCGTCGTCGCCGGCCGCCCGCCTGAGGGGGGGGCGTCCGTCTGGCCCATCCGGCTTCGACGCCCGGGCATTTATGCCCGGGCGGGGGCGGCGAACGAATCGAGCCATTGCCCCCTTGTGACGAGTTTCACAATCTGGAGCCCTTGGATTAGGATGGGCGCCGGTCCGAGCTTCCGATGAGGAAAACCCATGTCCTGGTTCTCTGATCTCTATCGATCCGCGGTGGGCAAGAAGGCGGTGATGGCCGTCACCGGCATCCTGCTGTTCGGATTCGTGCTGATCCACATGATCGGCAACCTGAAGCTCTACGAGCCGGGGATGTACCAGGCTCCCGGCGACACCGGGCCGGGAGTCCACTATCTCAACGCCTACGGCGTCTTCCTGCGTCACGTCGGGGCGCCGGCGCTGCCGGCCTACGGCGCGCTCTGGATCGCCCGCGCCGTCCTGATGGCGGCGGTGCTCCTGCACATGTGGGCGGCCTGGCAGCTGACGCTGATGAGCCGGGCGGCGCGCCCGCGCGGCTACGCCGTCCGCCCGAAGATCCACACCACCTACGCCTCGCGGACGCTGCGCTGGGGGGGCGTGATCATCCTGCTGTTCATCGTCTACCACCTGCTCGACCTCACGCTCGGCGTCGCCAATCCCGGCTACGTCGAGGGGGACGTCTACCGCAACGTGGTCGCCAGCTTCTCGCGCTGGTACGTGTCGCTCTTCTACATCCTGGCGCAGGTGGCGCTCGGCTTCCACCTCTACCACGGGCTCTGGAGCCTGTTCCAGTCCCTGGGCTGGAACCAGCCGCGCTTCAACCGCTGGCGCAACGGCTTCGCCCATTCCTTCGCCTGGATCATCACGATCGGCAACATCTCGTTTCCCCTGGCCGTGCTGACCGGCCTGGTCCGTTAGGAGCGCGCCAGCATGGCTACCATGACGACTCCGGCGAAGACGCTCGACAGCAAGATCCCCGCCGGTCCCATCGAGCACAAGTGGGACGACCACAAGGGGCATCTCCGGCTGGTCAATCCCAACAACAAGCGGAAGTTTACGATCCTGGTGGTGGGCTCCGGCCTCGCCGGGGCCTCGGCGGCGGCGAGCTTCGCCGAGCTCGGCTATGAGGTGAAGTGCTTCTGCTTCCAGGACTCCCCCCGCCGCGCCCACTCGATCGCCGCGCAGGGGGGGATCAACGCCGCCAAGAACTACCACAACGACGGCGACAGCGTCTTCCGGCTGTTCTACGACACGGTCAAGGGGGGCGACTTCCGCTCCCGCGAGGCCAACGTCTACCGGCTGGCGCAGGTGTCGGTGAACATCATCGACCAGTGCGTGGCGCAGGGCGTGCCGTTCGCCCGCGAGTACGGCGGCCTGCTCGACAACCGCTCGTTCGGCGGCGCCCAGGTCTCCCGCACCTTCTACGCCCGCGGCCAGACCGGCCAGCAGCTCCTGCTCGGCGCCTATCAGGCGCTGGAGAAGGAGATTGCCTCCGGCAAGGTGAAGATGTTCCCGCGCACCGAGATGCTCGACCTCGTGGTCGACGCCAAGGGGCGCGCCGTCGGCATCCTCACCCGCGACATGGTCACCGGCGCCATCGACCGCCACGCCGGCCACGCCGTGGTGCTGGCGACCGGCGGCTACAGCAACGCCTACTACCTGTCGACCAACGCCAAGGGGTCGAACGTCACCGCCGCCTGGCGCGCCCACCGCCGCGGCGCGCTGTTCGCCAACCCTTGCTACACACAGATCCATCCGACCTGCATCCCGGCCTCGGGCGACTACCAGTCGAAGCTGACGCTGATGTCCGAATCGCTGCGCAACGACGGCCGCGTCTGGGTGCCGAAGGATTCGAACGACAAGCGCTCGCCCGATCAGATCCCCGAGGGCGACCGCGACTACTTCCTGGAGCGCCGCTACCCGAGCTTCGGCAACCTGGTGCCCCGCGACGTCGCCGCCCGCAACATCAAGACGGTGGTCGACGAGGGGCGCGGCGTCGGGCCGCAACGCAACGGCGCCTATCTCGACTTCGCCGACGCCATCCAGCGGCTGGGCAAGAAGCTGATCGAGGAGCGCTACGGCAACCTCTTCGAGATGTACGAGAAGATCACCGGCGAGAACCCCTACGTGGTCCCGATGCGGATCTACCCGGCGCCCCACTACACGATGGGCGGCCTGTGGGTGGACTACAACCTGATGACCAACCTCACCGGCCTCTACGCGCTCGGCGAGTCGAATTTCTCCGACCACGGCGCCAACCGCCTCGGCGCCAGCGCGCTGATGCAGGGGCTGGCCGACGGCTACTTCGTGATCCCGTACACGATCGGCGACTACCTCTCGACCCACCTCGGCGAGGCGCTGACCACTGACACCGACGCCTTCCGCGCCACCGAGGCCGACGTCAAGGAGCGGCTCAGCCGGCTGCTGGCGATCAACGGCAAGCGGAGCCCGGACTCGTTCCATCGCGAGCTCGGCCGCATCGTCTGGGACTACTGCGGCATCGCCCGCAACGCCGCCGGTCTGAAGAAGGCCCTGCAGCTGATCCCGGCGTTACGCGAGGAATTCTGGGGCAACCTGCGGATCGTCGGCGGCCCCGAGCAGCTCAACCAGGAGCTGGAGCGGGCGGGCCGGGTGGCGGACTTCTTCGAGCTCGCCGAGCTGATGTGCATCGACGCCCTGGAGCGCGACGAGTCGTGCGGCGGCCACCTGCGGGAGGAGCACATGACGCCCGACGGCGAGGCGCTGCGCGACGACGAACACTTCTCCTTCGTCTCGGCGTGGGAGTGGAATGGGGTGGGCAAGGCGCCGACGCTCCACAAGGAGCCGCTCGAGTTCGAGCACGTCAAGCCCAGCCAAAGGAGCTACAAATGAACCTCACCCTCCACGTCTGGCGCCAGAAGGGCCCCGCCGACGCCGGGCGCATGGTCCAATATCAGGTCAAGGACGTCAACGAGCACGCCTCGTTCCTCGAGATGCTGGACGTCCTCAACGAGCAGCTGGCCGGCCGCGGCGAGGAGCCGGTCGCCTTCGAGCACGACTGCCGCGAGGGAATCTGCGGCTCCTGCGGCTTCATGATCAACGGCGAGGCGCACGGCCCGATGCCCGGCACCACCGTCTGCCAGCTCCACATGCGTCACTTCAAGGACGGCGACGTGCTGCACGTCGAGCCCTGGCGCGCCAAGGCCTTCCCGGTGATCAAGGACCTGGTGGTGAACCGCGGCGCCTTCGACCGCGTGGTCCAGGCCGGCGGCTTCATCTCGGTCTCGACCGGCAGCGCGCCGGAGGCAAATCTGACGCCGATCCCGAAGCCGCTCGCCGACCTCGCCTTCGACGCCGCGCAGTGCATCGGCTGCGGCGCCTGCGTCGCCCAGTGCCCGAACGGCGCCGCCAACCTTTTCACTGCCGCCAAGGTCTCGCACCTCAACCTGCTGCCGCAGGGGCAGGCCGAGCGCTACGACCGCGCCCTCGCCATGGTCGAGACCATGGACCGCGAGGGCTTCGGCTACTGCTCCAACCACGCCGAATGCGAGGCCGTCTGCCCGAAGGGGATCTCGATCGACTTCATCGCGCGGATGAACCGGGACTACCTGAAGGCCAAGACCCGCGGCACGGCGAAGACGGCGGCGGGCGGGTAGCGACGGCTCGCAGATCGTTACGACGGCTCGCAGAAGATTGCAACGGTCCGCAGATCGTTACAACGGCTCGCAGAAGGTTGCAACGGTCCGCAGATCGTTACGACGGCTCGCAGAAGATTGCAACGAGCCGCAGATGGTTACGACGGGCCGCAGAAGAATGCAACGGTCCGCAGATCGTTACGACGGCCTGCAGAAGATAGCAACGAGCCGCAGATGGTT
>DATBAW010000125.1:0-35032 GCA_036271335.1 Thermoanaerobaculia bacterium | reverse complement strand
TCGACGGAGACCTCCCAGCGCCGGGCGAGCTCCTCGACGACCCGGAAGCCCACGTTGTGGCGGGTGTCGCGGTACTCCTCGCCCGGGTTGCCCAACCCGAGGATGAGGCGCATGCGAGGGGGTGGACCCTACTCGCCCTTGGCCTTCTTGATCACCTCGGGCTCGCCGGCCGCGGCAGCCGCCGCTTCCTCGGCGCGGCCGTGGCCGAGCGAGGCGAGCACCTTGTCGGGCTCGTCGAGCAGCACCACGCCCTCGGGGAGCTTGAGGTCCTTGGCCGCGACGTGCTGGCCGATGTGCATCTCGGTGACGTCGACCTCGAGGTGCCGCGGAATCTGGCCGGGCAGGCACTCGATGTGGACCTCGCGGGTGATGAAGTCGAGCATGCCCCCCTCGACCTTGACGCCGACGGCGGTGCCGGTCAGCTCGACGGGCACGGAGACACGGATCTTCTGGTCCATCACCACGCGCTGGAAGTCGATGTGGATCACGTGGCGGCTGAGCGGGTCGACGTCCGTGTGGCGGATCATCGCGTGCCGCTCCTTGTCGCCGAGCTTGAGGAGGAAGATCGGGTTCTCGCCGGAATGACCCTTCATCAGGTCGACGAGCGTCTTGCGGTCGACCTCGATCGACACGCTCTCCTTGCCGCCGCCATAGACCACGGCCGGGATCTTGCCGGCCGCGCGGGCCCGCCGGTTGGCGTTCTTCCCGGTCTCGTTCCGGGGCTGGACTTCGATCGTCATCGTCTCGCTCATGGGTTTTCCTCGCTTCTATTTTTTTCGAACAGGCTTCTTTTTTATTCAACGAATCATACGAACAGGGAGCTCACCGAGCTGTTCTCGTGGATGCGGCGGATCGCCTCGCCGAGCAGCGGCGCCACCGACAGCGGGCGCAGCTTGGCGGGCAGGCGGCGGAGCTTCTCGTCCACCGGCGTGGTGTTGGTGATCAGCAGCGTCTCCAGCGGCGAATGGGTGATCCGCTGCAGGGCGGGGCCGGAGAGGATGCCGTGGACGCCCGCCGCCAGCACCCGGTTGGCCCCCTTCTCCTTCAGGGCGTCGACCGACTTGCAGAGCGTGCCGGCGGTGTCGATGATGTCGTCGACCACCAGCGTGTTGCACCCCTCGACGTCGCCGATCAGGTGCATCACCTCGGCCGTGTTGGGAGCGGTGCGGCGCTTGTCGATGATGGCGAGGCCGGCGCCCAGGCGCTTGGCGATCGCCCGCGCCCGCTCGACGCCGCCGGCGTCCGGCGAGACCACGACGAGGTCCGGGATCTCCAGCTGCCGCACCGCCTCGAGCAGCACCGGCGCGGCGAACAGGTGATCGACCGGGATGTCGAAGAACCCCTGGATCTGGTCGGCGTGGAGGTCCATGGTCAGCACGCGGTCGGCGCCGGCGCGCGAGATCAGGTCGGCCACCAGCTTGGCGGTGATCGGCACGCGCGGCTTGTCCTTCTTGTCCTGCCGCGCGTAGCCGTAGTAGGGGATCACCGCCGTCACCCGCGAGGCCGAGGAGCGCTTGAAGCTGTCGAGCATGATCAGCAGCTCGACCAGGTTCTCGTTGACCGGGTTGCAGGTGGGCTGGACCACGAAGACGTCCGAGCCGCGGACGTTCTCCTCGATCTGGCAGAAGGTCTCGCCGTCCGAGAAGTTGAACGCCGACACCTTCCCCGCTTCGAGGTTGAGATACTCGCAGATCTCCGCCACCAGCGAAGGGTGCGCGCGTCCGCCAAAGATTTTCAGTTCGCCAGCCATGGCTCCCCTCTGGACAGCAGCTACGACAGTCGGATTCCCATCGCGGACTCTAGAAGAGCATCGATGCGGCGGGACGGTTCCTGGTTGGGGCGGGAGGATTCGAACCTCCGGTAACCAGATTCAAAGTCTGGTGCCTTACCGCTTGGCGACGCCCCATCGCCCCCAGGCACGGGGATGCAAGCTTACACGGTCCAGAAGGAGTCGCGGAGATGCAGCTCCTCGACCTCTTCCAGCGACTTCTCCGGCGGCGCGGCGGCGATCGCGTGCGGCGCTTCCTGCTCCCCGGCGCGGTCCGGGCCCGGCAGGGCCACCGAGGGCGCGCGCTGCGCCCGCTCGCCACGGTCCGCCGGCGCCTCGCCGCGCTCCTCGAGGGCATGGTCGTATTCGGCCAGCACCTTCTCCTCGATGATCCGCCGCGTCTCGTTGTTCAGCGGGTGGGCGACGTCCTTGAACTCGCCGTTCTTCTTCTTCCGGCTCGGCATGCTGATGAACAGGCCGTCCCGCCCCTGGATGATCTTGATGTCGTTGACCATGAAACATTGGTCGAACACGATCGAGACGAAAGCCTTCAGCTTCTCTTCCTGAATCGGAAAGACCTTGACCTCTGTGATTTCCATTGTCCGCGTCCTCTCCGGGTCAATCCCAGATCGCCGACTTGGGGGTCAGGGCCTGCCGGAGCATCGGCTCCGGAGCCCCGACTCGTCCCAGCGACATCCCCTGCGGCAACCACGGACCTGAAAGCTCCCGTACTGCCGTCGGAAGAGCCGCCACCTCACCTGCGGGTCGGCATCAATCCACGCATTATATACTGGCGGGAACCTCAGGAGAGCACCCGACGGGCCGTTCCCTATAGGAACGGGCGCTGATGGTACGGGCCGCGGGGTGGAGGTGTCAAATCGGCGGGGGCCCCTCATCACCCCGGCCCTCTTCTCCCGGCCCCTCCACCCCTCCCGCACCGGGAGAAGAGGGGAGAAAAGCTGAGCCTGTAGGGGCGCAGCATGCTGCGCCCTCGACGTTGCCGTGACGGAAAAAGGGCGCAGCATGCTGCGCCCCTACGAAACCCTCTCCCGTGAGGCCGAGTTACTACTCCGGCGTCTCGGTGGGGGCGTCGGAGAGGTCGGGATCGCCGCAGGGAGTCTCCTGATAGCCGGAGGGCACGGCGAGCGCCGCCGGCTCCTTGTTGAGGTCCTCGTGCAGCACCTCGTGCCAGCGCACCTGCACGCCGCGGTCGCGGTCGGAGAGGATCGAGCCGTCGTCGCGCCGCGTCCACCAGACCTTCGGGGTGCTCCCCTCGGCCAGCGTCCAGCTGGTCACCACTCCGCGGTCGCCGAGGGTGCCGTACCAGTGGCGCCCCGCCTCGTCCTTGAAGTCGAAGGCGCGGCCGCGCGGCTGCGCCGTCGGCGAGCCGGCCGCCGGCTCGGCCGGGACACGGTCGAGCAGCAGCGACGGCAGCGACAGCAGGGGGAACGGCCCGAGCGAGACGCCGGTGATGTCGAAGTTGCCGTCGAAGCGGCAGAAGGTGTGGTTGCGATGGTTGAGCGAGAGGCCGGAGTCGTTCACCACGTCCAGGCTCCAGAGCGCGCGGCCGAGCGGATCGACGGCCGCCACCTGATAGCGGATCGGCGACACCAGACGGAGGGTGACGCGAAAGGAGCCCTCCCCTTCCGGCCCCGAATAGCTGGCGCGATAGAGCCTCTGCGAGCCGTACGCCGCCTGCGGGATCTCCCAGGGCGCCACGGCGCTGACCGGCATGGGCTTGGAGACCACGGCCGGCGGCGCCGCGCTGCGGCAGCCGGCGGCGAGGAGCGTCAGGCCCAGCAGGACGGTGGTAGGGGCGGCCCTGCGTGGCCGCCCTGCCTGGACGGCCGGAACAGGGCGGCCACATAGGGCCGCCCCTACAGAGAGATTCACCAGCCCGTCAGGAATGCGGGTTCGCCGCGCCAAGATCGCCCAGCTTGTGCCGGACCTTGTCGGCGTTGTCTCCTCCGAGCTCGAGCGACCGCTGGTAGGCCTGCCGCGCCCTCTCCTTCTGCCCCAACGCCACATAGACATCCCCCAGGTGCTCCTGCAATGTCGCGTCCTCGGGCTCGAGGCGCGCCGCCCGTTCGAGATAGCCGCGCGCCTGATCCAGATGGCCGCTACGGAAGTAGGCCCAGCCGAGCGAATCGACGTAGGCGCCGTTGTCGGGATCGAGCGCCACCGCCCGGCTCACCATCTGCAGCGCCTCGTCCAGATGGACGCCATCCTCGGCGAAGGTGTAGCCGAGATAGTTCAGGGCGGCATGAAAATCGGGGTCGATCGTGAGCACCCGCCGGAGCTCCGCGACCGCCTTGTCCTTCTGGCCGGAGCGCTCGTAGGCGGCGCCGAGCAGGAAGGCGGTGGGCGCCTGGTCGGGGTGCGCCGCCGCGAGCTTCTCGAGCACCGGGATCGACTCCTGGTACTTCTCCAGCTTCTGGGCGGTCTGCGCGCCGATCAGCTGGCTCCGCTCGTCGCCGGCGGCGAGGTCGGCGAGGATCTTCTCCGCCTCGGCGTCGCGGCCGGCCTTGCTCAGCACCTCGGCGCGCTTGGACCGCACCAGGGGCGAATCCTTCTCCCCGGCGAGCAGCGCCAGCGCGTCGTCGTAGCGCTTGTCCTTGACGAAGGTGTCGGCCTGCAGCGACACCGCCTGGAAGCGGACCGCCTCGTCGTCGCTGGTCAGCAGCGGCCGCAGGACGGCCTCGACCTTGTCCCACTGCTTGCCGTCGTAGAAGATCTGCGCCGCTTCGAGGCGCGCCTCCTGCGCCTCCTTGGGCTTGCCGCCCTTCTCCAGGGAGGCGGCGAGCGCCTGCAACACGCCCGCCGCGTCGGCGCGCCGGCCGGCGCGCTCCAGCACCCGCGCCAGGCTCATGGCGACCCCCGGCTCCGAGGGATCGGCGTCGTGGACCTTGCCGAGCAGGGCGATCGCGTCCTCGTTGCGCCCCTGGGCGGTGTAGATCATGCCGCGCAGGAGGTTGAACGCCTGCGCGCTCTCCTCAGGGCTCCGCGCCGGAGCGCCGGAGCCATCTGCAGAGGGCGCGGAGGGCGCGGGAGCGGCGTTGGCGCTGGGGACCTGGAGGGCGTCGAGCACCTTCAGCGAGCCGTCGAGATCGCCGGCCTGATAGAGCGCCCAGGCGAGCTGGCGCTTCACGCGGGGATCGTCGCGCACCTCCTCGGGCGCGCCGCGCATCGTCTCCAGGGCGGCGGCGGTCTTGCCGGCGCGGCTTTGGAGATCGGCGAGCTCCAGCCGCGCCTCCAGCGCGGCGGGATCGAAGCCGAGGATGTCCGCCAGCGCCCGCTGCGCCTCCTCCGGCTTGTTGGCCTGCATCAGCGACTGCACCAGCAGGGCGTAGGCGGTGCGCTGCTGCGGGACGTTGTTGATCAGCTCGTGGAAGACCTCGGCGGCCTTGTCCGGCTGGTTCTGGTCGAGATAGATCCGGCCCAGGGTGAGGAAGGTCGGCGCGTCCTGCGGCGCGCGCTGGCGCACCATCTCCAGGGCGCCGCGCGCCGTCGCCAGCGCGGCGGGGTCGACCGACGCCAGATCGATATAGATCTCGCCGGTAGCCCGCAGCACGTCGAGATTGTTGGGGGCCAGGGCGCGGGCCGCCGCGACCTTCTCCGCCGCCTTGCGCAGCGAGTCTTCGCGCAGCGGCGAGCTGCGCTCGTACTGGGCCATGCGGTCCAGCAGCTGCGCGTGCTCGAGCAGCACGTAGGCGGTGTCCGGCGACTGCGGCGCGATCTTCTCCGCCGCCTCGAAGGCGGCGAGCGCGTCGTTCACCGCCCCCTCGACGGCGAGGAGCTTGCCGAGCGCGAACTGGTACGAGGCCGTCGGCGGCAGGGGCGCCGCGGCGGCCGGAGCGGCGACTTGAGAAAAAACAGGCAAGAGGGACAGGCTGGCGGCGCAAACCGCAAGGCGACCGTGCTTCACGCTCCAAAGGATAGCAGTGCAGCTCGCCGCTTTACAAGGCTATCGAGCCCCCTCTATAATGACGCCCTTGCGCTTAAATACAGCAATCAGAACGAGTTACACAGAGCCTTTGAATCGCGTACCGAACGACCGTTGAAAAGCATGGCCAAGCTCGGACAGCTCCTCGTGGCGCGCGGCTGGATCACCGTCCAGCAGCTCACCCGCGCCCTGAAGACCCAGAACGTCGGCGGCGGCCGGCTCGGCACCTGCCTGCTCGAGATGGACGCGCTCAACGAGGAGCTGTTGCAGCGGGGGCTCGCGGAGCAGCTCGGGGTCCCCGCGGCCTCGGCCGACGACCTCTACGGCGTGGCCGAGGAGGTGCGCGGGCTGATCCCCGAGAAGCTCGCCCGCCGCTGCCGCGCCGTGCCCTTCCGCGTCGAGGGGGGGCGGCTCGACCTCGCCCTGATGGACCCCCGCAACCTCTCGGCGCAGGACGAGATCGCCTTCGCCTCCGGCAAGCGGGTGAAGGTCTTCGTGGCCGCCGAGGTGCGCATCCTGGAGGCCCTCGAGCGCTACTACGGCGAGGAGCTCCCGTCGCGCTTCGGCATGGTGCTCGACCGCCTGAACCGCGCCCGCTTCCTCTGGAACAAGCCGGCGGCGCCGCCGCCCATGGAGCCGATGGCCGAGCTGCTGCCGTCGGTGGACAACCCGTTCGCGCCGCGGCCGAAGATCTTCCTGCCGCCGGAGCTGCCGACGCTGGAGCCCCCCTCGCTCCCTCCGCCGGCGGCGCCGGCCGTGCTGCCGGTGTTCAGCGCCGAGACCGCCGCCGCGCTGCCGGCGAGCGCCTTCGGACCGCTGAGCCCCTCGGAGCCCGGGGAGTCCGTGCGGACCGACCGTCCGACGCTGGCGATGCCGATCCCGATGCCCCGGCCGCTCGCGCCGACCACCCCGATGGCCTCGGTGGCACCGATGGCCCCGGCGGCCCCGGTGGCCGTGATGCCCGCCATGCCCGCGATGCCCGCCGCCAAGGTCGCCGCGCCGGCCGCGCGGGTGGAGCCGGAGGCGGCCCAGGTGGCCCAGGTGGCCGAGGCGGCCGAGGCGGCCGCCGCTCCGGCCGCGCCGCCTTCCGTGCCGCCGATGCGGTCGGTCAGCGTGTCGCTGACGCCCGAGGAGCGCGCCGACCTCGGCGCCGTCGCCTGGGTCGAGCCGGCCGCCACCGACCGCTCGCTGCCGATGCCCGCCAGCCTCGACGAGGCCGAGGTGGAGCTCGGCAAGGCCAGCGACCTCGAGGAGGTGGCGCGCCTGCTCCTCGGCTTCCTCGGCCGCGACCACCGGCGGGCGGCGATCTTCCAGGTCACCCGCGACCGCGTCAACGGCTGGCGGATCCACGGCACCGGCATCGACCGCGAGGCCTTCGCCGCCTTCTCGGTCGGCTTCGACCAGCCCTCGCTCTTCCTCAACCTGCGCCACGGCAGCAACATCTACTTCGGGCCGCTGCCGCCGATGCCCTCCCACCGCCAGCTCGCCCGCACCTGGGGGGGCGACCTGCCGCGCGACTGCGTGCTGCTGCCGGTGCGCATCAAGGACCGGCTGCTGATGGTGATCTACGCCGACGGCGCCGCTCAGGGGCCGGTCGACCTCCAGGCGATGCAGCGCCTGCTCAACGCCGCCACCGCCGCGGTGGAGCGCTGCATCCTCGCCAACCGCCAGCGCGCCGAGGCTAAATCCTAGTAGGATCTCGTCTTGTGGACTCACCCTTGGTTGACACCCTTCAAAAGCCGTTGCTAGACTCGCCCCCGTCCTCGGAGCCGCAATGATCAAGTCGGACATCGTCGACCGCGTCGCGGAAATCACAGAAGTCCCCCGGGTCAAGGCGGCGCAGGCCGTCGACACCATCATCGACGCCATGAAGGGCGCCCTGTGCGAGGGCAAGCGCATCGAGCTCCGGGGTTTCGGCGTCTTCCAGGTGCGCGACCGCAAGAAGGGCGTCGGGCGCAACCCCAAGACCGGCGTCGAGGTCGCGATCTCGCCCGGCAAGACCGTGCGCTTCAAGCCCGGCAAGGACCTCAAGAACCTCTGAGCCCGTCCGTTTCCCTTCTCCCAGACGCGACACGATGAGCGACGGGCAGCCCGGGACGCCGCTGCCGCCCCCCCTCATCGAGCTGCTGCCGGAGCCCGGAGGTCCCGGCCACACCGGCAGCATCTACGCCGTGGCGCCGCGGCCGCGCGAGCGCCGCCTCTACGGCCGCGCCGGCGTGCTCTTCGCGCTGACCTTCCTGTGCGCGACGACGCTCAGCCCGGTGATGGTCCAGCTCTGCCGCGCGGACCTGGCGCGGACCCTGGTGGACAAGGATTTCTCCTGGCTGACGCCGGGGCTGGTGGCGGCGGTCTGGCGAGATCCCGCGCTGCTCAAGCTCGGGCTCGCCTTCTCGCTGCCGGCGCTGTTCATCCTCTTCTGCCACGAGATGGGGCACTACGTCGCCTGCCGGATCTACGGCATCCCCTGCACGCCGCCGTTCTTCCTGCCGTCGCCGGTCAACTTCGGCACCTTCGGCGCGTTCATCCGGATCAAGGCGCCGATCCAGAGCAAGCGGCAGCTCTTCGACGTCGGGATCGCCGGGCCGATCGCCGGCTTCGTGGCGCTGATCCCCTTTCTCGGCTACGGCATCGCGCATTCCCGCGCCTCGCTGCCCGCGAGCGGCGATCTGCTGCTCCCCGGGCGCTCGCTGGCGATCCAGCTGGCGACGCGCCTCTTCCACGGTCCGCTGGCGCCGGGGATGATCCTCAACCTCCACCCCACCGCGCTGGCCGCCTGGCTCGGCCTGTTCGCCACCGCGCTCAACCTGCTGCCGCTCGGCCAGCTCGACGGCGGCCACATCCTCTACGCCGCCACCGGCGCCCTGCAACGGCGCCTCGCCCTCCCCTTCTGGCTCGGCCTCGCGCTGCTCGGCTACTTCTGGCCCGGCTGGCTCCTCTGGAGCGTGATCGTGCTGGTGATCGGCCTGCGCCACCCCCCGGTCTACGACGAGAGCGTGCCGCTCGATCCCAAGCGGAAGGTCCTGGCGTGGGTGGCGCTGGCGCTGTTCGTGCTGTCGTTCATGCCGGTGCCGATTCAGTTCGTGACGGTGCCGTAGGGCGCGCAGGAGGGCTCCGAAGGAGCCCAGGCATGTAGCCTGGGGCGTCAGCCCCAGGAAGCCGGTTCCACCGTGATTTTGAGCCCCGAAGGGGCGACGGCAGCCTTCGGCGCAACGACGTTCCGTCGCCCCTTCGGGGCTCATGGATTTCCTTGACCGTGTAGACCTGGGGCTGACGCCCCAGGCTACATGCCTCTGCCCCTTCGGGGCAAAATCCTAAAAATCCGCCACCAGCGTCACCGGCCCATCGTTGACCAGCGCCACCTCCATCTGCGCGCGGAAGCGCCCGGTCTCCACCGTGAAGCCGCGGCCGCGCAGGTCGGCCACCAGCGCCTCGACCAGCGGCTGCGCCTCCTCGGGGGGCGCGGCGCGATCGAAGGAGGGGCGGCGGCCGCGGGCGACCGTGCCGGCGAGGGTGAACTGCGAGACGATCAGGAAGGCGCCGCCGACGGCGGCGGTGTCGAGGTTCATCTTGCCGGCGTCGTCCTCGAAGACGCGCAGGCCGGCCAGCTTCTCCGCCGCGGCGCGCACGGCCTCCGGACGATCGCCGCGCTCGATCCCCACCAGCACGAGCAGGCCGCGGCCGATCGCGCCGACCGTCTCTCCCGTCACTTTGACCGCTGCCGAGCTCACCCGCTGTACGACGAGGCGCATTTTTGATCCTATAGGGCCTGTAGATGGAGAATTAGTTCCGCCCGACCGCTCCGCCACCCGTCCGTTCGGGCGCCGGATCGGTGTGATACCGTAACCGATTCGAGAGGAGAAACGGACGCATGGTCAACAAAGTGATCCTGATCGGCAATCTCGGCCGTGACCCCGAGGTGCGGTCGACCCCCTCGGGCCAGCCGGTCGCGACCTTCACCCTGGCCACCAGCCGCCGGTGGCGCGACAAGAGCGGCCAGAAGCAGGAACAGACCGAGTGGCACACGGTGGTGGTCTGGGGCAAGCAGGCGGAGATCGCCGGCCAGTACCTCACCAAGGGCAAGCAGATCTACGTCGAAGGTCGCCTCCAGACCCGCTCCTGGGACGACCGCCAGACCGGCGAGAAGAAGTACAAGACCGAGGTCGTCTGCGACAACTTCCAGATGCTCAGCGCCCGCGGCGGCGGCAGCGACTTCGAAGGCGGCCGCGATCAGGGGCACCCGGGCGGTGGCGGCGGCGGTTATCAGGGCGGTGGCGGTACCGGCGGCAGTGGCAGTGGCAGCGGCGGCGGCGGCGGTGGCGCCTCCTATGACGAAGGGGGCTACGGCGGCGAGCCCGAAGAGGACGATATTCCGTTCTAGGCAGGGCCTGAAAGAGAGGTCATCTCGCCCCCCCAATGTAGAGACGCCCCGTGGGGCGTCTCCGGGGCGGCAGTATCGGTGCCTTTGCGCCTCGGCGGGGCGTCGAGGGCGATCGAGGCGATCTCTCCGTCTCGGAGACGCCCCACGGGGCGTCTCTACATTGGGGGGGACACGCTGTCTAAAACCACCCTGGCCGTCTTCCCGCCGCCCATTTTCGCCCTTTCGCCTCGCGAGGCGCCCCTTTCCCCCCGCGAGGCCGTCCTTCGGCCTCGCGCGGCGAACCCTTCCCTTCGAAAGGCGAAGCTTCCGCCTGAGATCGGGCCCCTCCGGCCTCGCGAGGCCGACGGTTCGCCTCAGGCGCGCCTGCGTTCGCCTCGTGAGGCGAACGCTTCCCCCGGCGAGGCGAACGGTTCCCTTCGCGGGGGGAACGGTGCGCCTCGCGAGGCCAGAGCGCCGCTTCGCGAGGCCGGAGGACGATGCGGCGTCAGCTTTCGAGCCCGGCCACCCTCTCGTCGAGGATCGCGCCGGCCCGCTCCAGGCAGACGGGACCGGCGGCTTCGAGCAGATCCGCCATCCCCTCGGGCGACCTCGCCAGACCTTCCGCCATGTGCAGGGCGAAAATCAGACTCTCGTCGAACAGGCCGCAATGGCCCACCACCACGCCGCGCGCGGACTCGACGGCGAAGCCCTCCCTGCCGCTCTCCTTGGCGAGACGGAAGGCCGCGTCCCGGCCGGTGCCGGGGAGCACGGCGGCGGCCAGCAGGGCGAGCCAGCGGCCGTGGAAGACGGCGTACGGAGCGAACCCCCGCTCGCGGCTCTCGCCGGCGCGGAACAGCCCATGGCCTCGGCCCGGGATCTCTTCGACGTGCCAGGGACCGGCGACGTCGGCCTCGCCGGCCGTCGGCGGCTCGTCGCGCTGATTGACGCGGGCGAGGAACGAGGGGGAAAACGCGTTTCGGGAAGACGGAATACAATCGTCCAAGCTTCGCATGGGACTACTCCTCCTTTGCGGGGTCAGGCTCGGTGGGTGAGGTGCGAACTCGCCCCCGGGCCGTTTTTGTTTTGGGACGTCTCCAGAAGGCGCCGGATCGCGCCGGAAGGGAACGTCCCTGTCGCGGAATTGTAGAAAGAATCGCCGGCGGAAGTCAAGCGGGAATCTGCGCCCGGGCGGATCTGTTGGACGGTTCAGCTCCTCTCTTCGTAAAGAGAATCAACACGGCTTTTGAGGAGATCCGAATGATCCGACGGTTTCGCCAGCTCGCCTTCCTGATTCCCCTGCTCGCGGCGACCTTCGCCGGGACCTCCCGCGCGGCCACCTCGTCCTGGACCCCGCTCGGTCCCGACGGCGGCTCGGTCACCACGGTGGCGACCGACCCCGTCCATCCCAAGATCCTCTACGCGGCCCTGGCCGGCCAGCCGGGGATCTACAAGAGCGCCGACGCCGGCGCGAGCTGGTCGCCGCGCGGCGCCAGCGTCCCCTCCGTCCGCTGCCTGGCGATCGACTCGCGGCACACGGCGATGCTGTATGCGGGGACCAGCACGGGCGTCTTCAAGAGCCAGGACGGCGGCGCCTCCTGGTCCCCTTCGCGACAGGGATTGAGCGGCGCGGCCCAGACCGTGCTGACCCTGACGCCCGATCCCACCGCGTCCGGCGTCGTCTACGCCGGCACGGCCGGCGGCGTCTTCAAGACGGTCGACGGCGGCGACCACTGGCGGCCGGCGAACGGCAAGCTCCCCATCAGCACCGGGATCTCCGCGCTGGTGGTCACCCCCGGGCAGCCGAACGTCCTCTACGTCGCCTTCGCCGACGGCCACGGCCTCTACAAGAGCGTCAACGGCGGCACCACCTGGGCGCCGAGCCAAAAGGGGATCCCCGCCAGCCGGATGCTCCTCGCGCTGGCGGTCGACCCGCGGCATGCCTCGACCGTCTACGCGGCGGGCTACCAGGGGCTCTACAAGAGCACGAACGCCGGCGCCAGCTGGTCCCTCGCCAACGCCGGGCTGGGCGGCGCCGTCGTCTCCTCCCTGGTGATCGATCCGCAGAACCCAAGCACCCTGTTCGCGGGGACGGTCTTCCGCGTGGGCGCCTTCCGTAGCGACGACGCCGGCGCGTCCTGGTCCCTGATCGACGACGGCCTGGGCCCGCTGCAGATCTTCGCCCTCGCCATCGATCCCCAGGGCACCGTCTACGCGGCCACCGCCGGCGACGTCCAGCCGGGGGGCGTCTTCCAGAGCACCGATGGCCAGACCTGGCACCGCATCGTCAACGGCCTCTCGGGGGTTGACGTCACGGTGGTCGCCGCGGAGGCGACCGTAGCCGGCGCAGCCGGCGCGCCGCCGGCGCTCTGGGCGGGCACGCCGTCGCTCGGCGTGTTCCGGAGCCCGAATGGCGGTGGCGTCTGGCGGCGGATGACGGGCCTGGGGGCGCTCTCCAGCGTGCTGTCGATCGTCGTCGATCCGGCGCATCCCGGCACGGCCTTCGTCCTGGCCTATGTCCCCGGGCCCTTCGGCGCGCTGCCGCACCTCTTCAAGACCACCGACGACGGCCGCGGCTGGTCCCAGCTCGCCGATCCCGAGCGCCCCAACGGCGACGACCCGCTCCACGCCCTGCGGCGCGATCCGGTCACCGGCACGCTCTGGCTCTTCGGCTTCGGCGTCGCCCGCAGCGACGACGGCGGCGCCACCTGGACCACGGCGGCGGACTTCAGCGCCGTGGGCTTCATCTTCGATCTCGCGTTCGATCCCTCGTCGCCGGGGGTCCTCTACGCCGGCGGCGTCGTGCCGGCGATCGGCCTCGGCAACAGCGAGGTGCTGCTCTACAAGAGCACCGACGGCGGCGGCTCCTGGACGCGGATCGATGGGGCCGGCACCCCGCCGGCCCAGAAGCTCCTGGTGAGCCCGTCCTCCTCGCTCGTCCTGTACGCCGCGAGCTACTCTTTCCTGTTCCGTAGCGTGGACGCGGGGCTCCACTGGAGCCAGGTGGCCACGGCACCGCAGAGCGGACAGATCTACGACCTCGTCGCCACGCCGGACGGCACCCTCTACGCCGCGACCGACAACTCCGGCGTCTATACCAGCCGCGACGGGCTGACCTGGACGGCGATCAACCGCGGCCTCGGAAGCCTCGACGTCCCCGACCTCTGCCTCGACCCGCGAAACCCGAACATCCTCTACGCCGGCACCCTCAGCTCCGGCGTCGAAACCTACACGGCTCCGCGCTAGGCGGATCAACCTTCGAGGAGAGACTCTGATGACGATCCCTTCGCTCCGCCTGTCCGCCGTCCTGCTGGCGCTGGCCGCGGCCGCCGCTCCGGCCTTCGCGGCGGCTCCCTCCTGGACGCCGCTGGGCCCCTTCGGCGGCTCGGTGACGAACCTCGCCGTGGCGCCGAGCGCCGCCGCCACGCTCTATGCCACGCTGGACGGCCAGGGCGCCTTCCGGAGCACGGACGGCGGCCTTTCCTGGGTGCCCATCCTCGGCGGCAATCCCGTCAGCAACGTGGCGGTCGATCCCCTCCGGCCGGGCACGCTCTATCTCGCCACCGCTCGCGGCGGGCTGCAGAAGAGCACCGACGGCGGCGCTCACTGGACCGTCCTCCAGCCGGTGAGCTTCGGAGCGCAGGCGATCGCGGTGGATCCCGTCCGCGCCATGCGCGTCTACGCCGGCACCACCGGCTCCGGGGTCCTGCGCAGCACCGACGGCGGCGCCTCCTGGCAGCCGGCGAGCGTGCCTCTGCCCGCCGGCGCGGCGCGCAACGTCCTCCGGCTCGCCCTCTCCCGGACCGCCGGCCTCGTCTATGCCGGCACCGGCGCCGGCGTCTTCAAGAGCACCGATGCCGGCCTCTCCTGGCAGGCCGCGAGCCACGGCCTGCCCGCCGGCGCCGTGGAGGCGCTGGCCGCCGCGCCTTCCGATCCGAGGACGGTCTACGCCAGCCTCGACAGCGGTCTGCACAAGATGGTCTACCGGAGCCGCGACGGCGGCGCCTCCTGGCAATCGACCACGGGACCGCTGCTGCCCAGCAATAGCGCCCGGGTGCTCGCGCTGGCGGTATCCCCGCGCTCCCCCACTCTGCTCTGGGCAGGCACCGGTCCGAACAGCCTCTTCCGCTCCGCCGACGCCGGCGCGCACTGGGTGCCCGCCGGGCTGCCGCCGCAGGTCTTCAGCGTCGAGACGGTCGCCGTGGCGCCCTCCGCTCCCAACACCCTCTACGCCGGGGTCTTCGATCAGGGAGCGGACCCGGGAGGCGTCTACGCCAGCCTCGACGGCGGCGTGTCCTGGAGCCGCCGCAACCAGGGGCTCGACGGCCTCGACGCCCAGACGGTGGCGGTGCCGCCAGGCTCGCCCGGCGTGATCTACGCCGGCCTCGACCTCCAGGGCCTCTACCGCAGCGCCAACTCCGGTACGCGGTGGGCGCGCGTGACGCTCCCCGACGCCCCGGCGGCCGGCACGCCGCTGGTCGACTTCGCGATCGCGCCGTCGTCGGATTCCACCTTCTACGCCCTCGCCCTCAGCTGGCTCTGGCGGTCCACCGACGCCGGCGCCGCCTGGACCGAGGTCTCCAGCGACGGTCCCGGCGACCCGTACCTCCGGCTGCTGCGCGTCGATCCCGCCGATCCGTTCCGCCTCTGGGGCGCCGGCGCGATCGACGTCTCGGGCCTCCCCAGCGACCCGAAGCTCCCCCTGCTCCGCAGCACCGACGGCGGCGTCGACTGGGCCACCGTGCCGACGCCCGACCTGGGATGTGAGATCTTCGATCTCCAGTTCGCTCCGTCGACCCCCGCCACGCTCTACGTCGCGGGGGGAAAATCGGTCGACAGCGTCGCTTTCTGCAAGCTCACGGCGGCGTCCCTGTTCCGCAGCACCGACGACGGCGCCACCTGGACCGAGGCCGACGCCGGCCTCGCCGCTCCCAGCATCACCGCGCTCGCCGTCGATCCCCTCGATGCGCGGCTGGTCTACGCCGGCACCGGCGGCGAATATGTCTTCGACAACGGCGACGGCGTCTGGAAGAGCGCCGACGGCGGCGTTTCCTGGACGCGCGCCGGCGACGCGCTGAAGGGCAAAACGATCACCGCCCTCGCCCTCTCGGCCGGGACCGGCGTGCTCTGGGCGGCCAACCACGGCGCGATCTTCCGCAGTGACGACGGCGGGGCGACCTGGAGCGACCGCACCGCCGGCCTCCAGGCCGCCGAGGTCCACAAGCTGCGGGTCGATCCGGCGGACCCGCGGCGGATCTATGCGGCGACGTCCGGCGGCGTCTGGGTGCTGGAGGACGCGGCGCCGTGAGGTCCCGCCGTGGTAAAGTTCGCTCAACTGAATTTCTGGATTGAATGGAGCGCCGGGCGGCCGACGCGGACCGCCCGATGCCTGTTTTGGTTGGGATCGAGAAGAGAGCCGGCCCCTGGCGAGCGGGAGACTCGCGCATGAGCCCTGAGCAGACAACCGCGCCGGAGCCGTCCCTGTGGCGGCGCATCTGGAGTCCCCCCGAGCCGGAAGTCTCGTCCGCCGGCTACGGCGGCGAGCTGCTGGTCGCCGGCCTGCGTCTGGCGATCGTCTTCACCCTGCTCGCGTTCCCCGTCTACGAGCTGATCCGGAGGCACGGCGCCTACGATTCGCTGACGCTGCTCGCCACGGCGACGCTCGGGCTGCTGCTGGCGCTGATCGTCTATTCCGCCGCCCACCGCAACTGGGGGCGGAGCTGGATCGGCTTCGCCAGCGGCATCCTCGACGTCAGCCTGGTGACCGCCATGCTGAGCGTCTTCCTCGTCGTCGGCCGGCCGCTGGAGGCGACGAACAACCTCGCCATCTTCCCGATCTACTTCCTGGCCATCGCGGCGACCAGCCTGCGCTACGACGTGCGGATCTGCATCCTCACCGGCACCCTGGCGTTCGTGCAGTACGCCGCCCTGATCGCCTACGCCGACTGGCGCTGGCACCTCCACGTCATCGCCTTCGCTCCCCTCGCCCAGATCGCCGGCGCGACGGTGGTGGCGGCGACGATCGTGGTGCGCGCGCGGGAGTTGCGCACGCTCTCCACCCGTGACCGCTTCACCGGCCTGCTCAACCGCGCCGTGTTCAGCGAGCAGCTGGAGCGCGAGGTCGCCTTCGGCCGCCGCGAGGACAGCCGCTTCGCCGTCGCCATGCTCGACATCGACCACTTCAAGAAGTTCAACGACACCTACGGCCACGCCGGCGGCGACGAGGCCCTGCGCGCCGTGGCGAAGATCCTGCGCGATTCCTGCCGCTCGACGGACGTGGTGGCGCGCTACGGCGGCGAGGAGTTCGCGCTGATCCTGCCGGGCGTGATGAGCGCCCGCGCCACCGACCTGCTGGAGCGCTTCCGGCGGGTGATCGCGGTCAAGCCGATCCACATGCCGAACCGTTCGCAGCCGGCCAGCGTGACGGTGAGCATCGGCGTCGCCATCTGGCCGGACGACGGCGAGAGCCCGACGGAGATCCTGCGCTGCGCCGACCAGCGCCTCTACCAGGCCAAGGAGCAGGGGCGCGACCGCGTGATCGGCCCGACGCCGCACCACCACCCGCGCTCGACCGAAGAGCTCCGGCGGCCGACGAGCGAAATGCGGCTGCCGGCGGTGCCAGGGGAAGAAAGAAAACAAGGGACCTGAGGGACAGCAGGGACGACAGGGACGAAGAAAAGGCGACCGGCCCGGCAGCGCGTTTTTT
This sequence comes from Thermoanaerobaculia bacterium, assembly GCA_036271335.1. Classification (GTDB taxonomy): domain Bacteria; phylum Acidobacteriota; class Thermoanaerobaculia; order Multivoradales; family UBA5704; genus DATARR01. Next base: position 18,261 of record DATBAW010000125.1, on the reverse strand, counting down.
CTTTGTCTCTGCGGTCCCTGCTGTCCCTCAGGTCCCTTGTTTTCCTACCCCTTGCTGGCCTGAATCTGCGCCAGCGTCTGGCGCACCCTTTCCAGCTGCTCGCCCTGGCTGTTGTTCCGCATGAAATCGATGTACTCGCGGGCCGAGCGGAGGGTGATCAGGCGCTGCCGGTAAGTGTCGAGGCGGCGGTTGGCCTCGGCGACGCGCGCTTCGAGCGTCGGGTGCGAGAGCCTTTCGACGATCGCGGGGAGGGCGTCGAGGGTGTGGCAGACGAGGAGCACGTCGCAGCCGGCGGCGAAGGCGATCTCGCAGCGCTCGGGGAGATCCCCCCATTCGTCGAGCGCCTTCATCTCCATGTCGTCGCTGAACACCAGGCCGTCGAAGCCGAGGCGGCCGCGGAGGATGCCGCCGAGCAGCGTCGGCGACAGCGTCGCCGGACGCATGGAAGAGTCGTAGGCGGGATAGAGGGCGTGGCCGACCATCACCGCCCCGGCGAGACGGCCGAGGGCGGCGAACGGCTCGAGGTCCGGCCGCAGCTCCTCGGCGGGAAGGAAGACGGCGGACATCTGGAAGTGCGTGTCCTCCCCCGCCGCGCCGAGCCCCGGGAAGTGCTTGACGCATCCTCCCGCGCCGCCCGAGTGGAGGCCGCTCAGGAAGGCTTGGGCGCGCGGAATGACGTCCGCAGGAGTGGCGCCGAAGGTGCGCTCGTCGAGGGCGTTGCCGGCGATCCCGCGGTCGAGGTCGACGACCGGCGCGAAATCGACGTCGATGTCGAACAGCCGCAGCGACTGCGCCACCCAGCGCCCGGACTGCAGCGAGAAGCTCGGCGGCTTGCGGGCGAGGAAGGCGGCCGAGGGCGCCGGCCCCACGATCTCCTTCAGCCGGTCCACCCGGCCTCCCTCGGCGTCGATCCCCACCACCGCGTCCGGCAGGATGCGCCGCAGCGCCGTCATCAGCCGGTTCAGCTGGTGCTCGTCCTGAAGGTTGCGCTTGAACAGGATCACGCCGCCGGGCCGGTGGGCGCTGAGGATCTCCGCGGAGGCTTTGTCGAGCTCGGGACCGGGCAGTCCCACGAACACCTGATCGGCGACAGTCATGGGCGGATCTTATCGAAAACGCACCGTTCCCCCACCCGCCCTCACTCCCCCAACCCCCTCTCTCCCAGCCTCCCTCCCGGCCGCCGGGAGAGAGGGGGCTCGTAGGGGCGCAGCATGCTGCGCCTTCGACGCCGCCGTGACGGAAAGGGCGCAGCATGCTGCGCCCCTACATCTTCGGCGTTCTCCCTCTTCTCCCGTCGGGCCGGGGGGGAGGCTGGGAGAAGAGGTCGGGGTGATGAGGGCTACCCCAACCGCGACTTCAGGCTGTGCACCAGGTTCAGCGCCGCCAGCGGCGTCAGCTGGTTGGCGTCGACGCTCCGCAGCACGCCCGCCACCACCTGCTCGGGTGGCGCGAAGAGGGTGAGCTGCGCGGGCTCGCCCGTTTCGGGCGCGTTGCCGCGGGCGAGGCGCGGCTTGCCGGTGGGGTCGTACTCGGCCGATTCGAGGTTCGCCAGGATCTCGCCGGCGCGGTCGATCACCGTCGCCGGCAGCCCGGCGAGGCGCGCCACGTGGAGGCCGTAGGACTTGTCGGCGCTCCCCGGCACGACGCGGCGGAGGAAGACGATCCGCTCCTCCCACTCCTTCACCGCCATCGTGCGGTTGACCACGCGCGGCAGCAGCGAGGCGAGCTCGGTCAGCTCGTGGTAGTGGGTGGCGAACAGCGTCTTCGGCCGCCGGTGCTCGTGGAGGTACTCGACGATCGCCCAGGCCAGCGACAGGCCGTCGAAGGTCGCCGTGCCGCGGCCGACCTCGTCGAGGATCACCAGGCTGTGGTCGGTGGCATGGCGGAGAATGTTGGCGGTCTCGATCATCTCGACCATGAAGGTCGACTCGCCGCGGGCGAGATCGTCCGAGGCGCCGACGCGGGTGAAGATGCGGTCGCAGACGCCGATCACCGCCTCGTCGGCCGGCACGAAGCTCCCCGCCTGCGCCATCAGAACGATCAGCGCCACCTGCCGCAGGTAGGTCGACTTGCCCCCCATGTTCGGGCCGGTCAGCAGGACGATCTGCGCCACCTCGCCGTCGAGCTCGGCGTCGTTGGGCACGAAGGCGTCGCGGCTCGCCTGCTCGACCACCGGGTGGCGCCCTTCGCGGATGACGACCGGCGCGCCGGGGAGCCCCATCTTCGGCCGCGCGTAGCGCTGGCGGGCGGCCACCTCGGCGAAGGAGGCGAGGGTGTCGATCGCGCCGATCGCGTGAGCCAGCTCGATCAGGCCGGCGGCCTCGGCGGCGATCTTCGACGTCAGCTCGCGGAAGAAGCGCTGCTCCAGCTCGACCTGCCGCTCCTCGGCGGAGAGGATCTGCTCCTCCAGCTCCTTGATCTCGGGCGTCACGTAGCGCTCGGCGTTGACCAGCGTCTGCTTGCGGATGTAGTCCGCCGGCACCCGCTCCTGGTTGGCGCGGGTGACCTCGAGGTAGTAGCCGAAGACCCGGTTGTAGCGGATCTTCAGCGAGGAGATGCCGGTGCGCTCGCGCTCGCGCACCTCCAGCGCCAGGATGTGCCGCTTGCTGTCGTGGGTGAGCGAGCGGTAGCGGTCGAGATCGGCGTCGACGCCGGCGGCGATCACCCCGCCGTCCTGGAGGCTCGGCGCCGGCGCCGCCTCCAGCATCCGCGCCAGCTCGGCGGCGAGCTCAGGCGAAGGATCGGTCGCGGCGAGGCTCGCCAGCAGATCGGACTCGGCCGACATTGCCGCCACTTCGTCGAGGATCGCGGGCGCCTCGGCTAGGGAGTCGCGCAGGGCCGCGGCCTCGCGCGGCGTCAGCGTGCCGAGCACGGCGCGGGCCACCAGGCGCTCGGGATCGGCGATGCGCGCCAGGCGTTCGCGCAGCCGCTCGCGCCGCGGGTTGTCCGCCACCAGGGCGCCGACCGCGCGGTGACGCTCGGCGATCGCCTCCGGATCGACCAGCGGCCGGCGCAGCCATTCGCGGAGCGTGCGGCCGCCGGGGGCGGTGACGGTGCGGTCGAGCACGGCGAGCAGCGTGCTTCGCTTTCGCCCGGAACCAGCGACGGCACCGCGCTGGCTGGCGAAGACCTCCAGGTTGGCGAGGGTCGAGGCGTCGAGGACCAGCCGGTCGCCGGCCTCGCGCACGGCGAGGCCGCGGACGTGGGCGAGGCCGCTCTTTTGCGTCTCCTGGGCATAGGCGAGCGCCGCCGCCGCCGCCTTCACCGCCGGCTCCCCCTCCTCGAGGCCGAAGCCGCGCAGGGTGCCGGCGCCGAACTGGCGGAGCAGCAGCTCGCCGGCCCGCTGCGGCTCGAACAGGCGGTCACCGGCGAGCGGCGTGCGACAGGGGCATTCGCGCTCGGCCCACTCGACGATCTCCACGGGGAAACCGGCCTCGCCGCGCTCGGCGTGGAACAGCACCTCGCGCGGCCGCAGCAAGGCGAGATCTTCCACCGCCTCCTCGGCAGACCGCCAGCGGCGGACGAAGAAGGTGCCGGTCGAGAGATCGAGGAACGCGCCCGCGCCCGCCTCGCGCTCCCAGACGAGGCCGGCGAGGAAGTTCTCCTCCTTCCCGTCGAGCAGCGCCGGGTCGGAGACCGTGCCGGGCGTGACGACGCGCGTCACCTCGCGCTTGACCAGCCCCTTGGCCTGCGCCGGGTCCTCGACCTGATCGCAGATCGCCACCTTGAGGCCGGTGGCGAGGAGCTTGCCGAGATACCCCTCCAGCGCGTGATGGGGCACCCCGCACATCGGCACCTCGCTCTCGGTCCCCTTGTGGCGGGCGGTGAGCTGGACCTCCAGGATCGGCGCCGCCTGGCGGGCGTCGTCGAAGAACATCTCGTAGAAATCGCCCATGCGATACATCAGCAGGGCGTCGGGGTGCTGCGCCTTGACCTCCAGGTACTGGCGCATCATCGGCGTCAGGGACGTGACCGGCAGCGTGGACATGCGAGGGGGAGTATAGCCGCGCGGAGAGTACGGCGTCGCGGAAAGACGGAACCGCCTCCGCACCGAAGGCACGACGGATGCCCGACGGATGCCCGGCGCGAACGGCGCATCTCTCCAGGAGGCTCATCCGGACGCCCCCCTCGCGATATATTCCACCGCCATGCCCGCAACCGTCCTCGCTCTCGACACCGGCTCCCCGCTCGTCAGCGTCGCGCTGGCGCGGGACGGCGCGGTGGTGGCCGCGCGGGCGGTCGAGCAGGCACGCTCGTCGACGCGGCTGCTGGCGATGATCCAGGAGGTGCTCGACGAGGCGGGGATCGGCATCGGCGATCTCGGCGGCATCGCCGTCCTGCGGGGGCCGGGGAGCTTCACGGGCCTGCGGATCGGCCTCGCCACCGTGCTCGGCCTGCATCAGGCGCTCGACGTGCCGGCGGCGGCCCTCCCCTCCCTGCCGGTGCTGGCCGCGTCGGCCGGCGCGGTGGCGCCGGTGGTGATCGCCGCCGTCGACGCCCTGCGCGGCGACTGGAGCGCCCAGGCGTTCGCCGCCGGACGGCCGTTGAACGGCATGGAGCTCGTGGCCGGCGCCGATCTGCCGCGGCTGGCGGGCAGCGGCGAGGCGGTGGTGATCGGCTTCGGAGTCTCGCGGCTGGCGGCGCTGCCGGACTGGCCGGCGGCGATCCGGCTGATCGAGCCCGGACCGCTCGCGCCCACCGCCGCTCGGCTCGCCGGCGAGCCCGGGACCGACTGGAATGCGGCAGCTCTGACGACGGCGATCTACTCGCGCCCTCCGGCGATCACCCTCCCCCGGCCGCGCGTCGCCGCGCCGCCGTCCGCGCCGTGACGGCTCCGACTCCTGCTCCCTGCGTCCGCCCCGCCCGCGAGGCGGACCTCGACGCGATCGCCGCCCTCGAGGAGGCCGCGTTCCACGACCCCTGGCCGCGCGACATGCTCGCCTACGAGCTCTGCCACCCGCACTCCGTGCTCCTGGTCGCCGCCGGCGCACCGGACCGGCCGCCGGCCGCGTACGCCGCCTTCCGCCATGCCGCCGGCGAGGCCGAGCTGCTGCGGGTCGGAGTCGGCCCCGAGTTCCGCCGCCGCGGTCTCGCCCGCGCCCTCCTGGTGGAAGGTCTGGAGCGCCTCCGTCAGGCGGACGTCCAGGTCTGCTTCCTCGAGGTCCGCGTCGACAACTCGTCGGCCATCCATCTCTACGAGAGCCTCGACTTCAGCTGCACCGGCCTGCGGCGCGCCTACTACCGCGACGGCGCCGACGCGCTGATCTTCGTCTTGGGGTTGTAGCCCCTGGACCCCGGTGCTATTCTCGAACAGCGACGCATGCTGACACTTCTTCTCACCACGGCCGCCCATCCCGATTCCGGGTTCGGGCGTGACCGTGTCACGGAGCCGGTCGTACGGTGAGCCCGTTCACCGCCGGCCGCCCTCTACGCTCTCTTCCCGCAGCAGGTACCGGTCCATCACGGACCGCTTTCCTCGTCACATTGCAGTTAATTCGACCGGCAAAGGAGGCAGACGCATGTCTCAACACGACGACCTGAAGGCGGAGCTGATCAAGACGGACGACGAGTTCCGCCGCCTCTACGAAGAGCATCAGGACTACGAGAAGCGGCTCCAGGAGATCAACCTGAAGTCGCTCCTCTCGCAGGAGGATGAGATCGAGGAGAAGAAGATCAAGCTCCACAAGTTGAACCTGAAGGACCACATGGAACAGATCCTGCGAGCGCATCGCGAGGCGCGGGTCTCGGCCTAGCCGTTCGCCGGAGGCTCCGCAGATCACTCAACCGGAAAACCAGAGATTGCTGGAGCCTCCAAGATGAAGTTCGCGAAAGAAGCCTGGGTCTTCGTCCTTCCGTTCTGGTTCCTCGCCGGGCTGCTGTTCTTCTTCGGAAGGCCCGGCTGGGGAACCACGGCGCTCGTCGTCGGTCTCCTCCTCCTCCTCTTCTTCCGCGATCCCAAGCGCGGCTTCGAGGGGGACGCGGCCGTCGTGCTCGCGCCCGCCGACGGCCTGATCACGCGCGTCGAGACGATCGAGGACGCCGAGATCGGCCCCGGCCGCTATACCCGCGTCGTCACCTTCCTGTCGGTGTTCGACATCCACGTCCAGCGGGTGCCGGCGGCGGGCGAGGTCATCGCCTCGCGCTACAGCCGGGGACGGAAGGTGGCCGCCTACCGCCAGGACGCCGGCGAGGTCAACGAGAAGCATCTGACCGTGATCCGCCGCCCCAACGGCGACGTGCTGGGGATCCGCCAGATCGCCGGCCTGCTGGCGCGGCGGGTGGTCTGCTATCTGAAAGAGGGCGATCGCGTCCATCGCGGCCAGTCGATGGGCCTGATCAAGTTCTCGTCCCGCGTCGACCTGCTGGTGCCCGAGAGCTACCGCGTGCTGGTCAAGAAGGGCGACCGGGTGAAGAACGGCGAGACGCCCATGGCGACCGCCGGGGAGGCGAGTTGACCGACGACCGCGCCGTGGAGCGTCCGCGAGCGCGCGGCATCCGGCGCGGGGCGTACCTGCTGCCCAGCCTGTTCACCATGGGCAACATGGTGTTCGGCTTCTACGCCGTCATCCTCGGTCTCCAGGGCACTCCGGGCTCCTTTCGCCGGGCGGCGCTCTGCATCCTGCTGGCGGCGGCCCTCGACAGCGTCGACGGCCGGATCGCGCGCATGACCGGCACCGAGAGCGAGTTCGGCAAGGAGTACGACTCGCTCGCCGACGTCATCACCTTCGGCGCCGCGCCCGGTCTGCTGGCGTTCCTCTGGGGGCTGCGGGAGTTCAGCGAGGACGCCTGGCTGATCTCCGTGTTCTACATGGTCTGCACGGCCACCCGGCTGGCCCGCTTCAACGTGCAGACCCGGGTGACCGACAGCCGCTATTTCGTCGGCCTCCCCTCCCCCTGGGCGGCGCTGACCATCTGCGCTCTGCTCTCCTTCGCGGCCGATTCCACCGGCGACCTGCGGGCGGTCATGCAGGTGGTGATGGGGGTCGCGCTGCTGCTGATCGGCAGCCTGATGGTCTCGACCTTCCGCTACAACAGCTTCAAGAAGCTCGACCTGCGCAAGCGCTGGAGCTATCGCGCCTTCGTGCCGTTCGCGGCGCTGCTGCTGGTCTACCTGTTCATCCCACGGGCGACGCTGCTGGTGATCACCCTGCTGTACACCCTGTCGGGGCCGGTCGCCGCCGCGGTCTCGCGCCTGCGTCCGCGGCGCGGGCCGCGCCCCGAGGACGCCCCACCCTCCCCTGTCGAAGGAGCGCCGTGACCGCCATCGCCATCGTGCACCCCATGAACCTCCTCGGCAAGGAGCTGCGGGAGTCCCTGAGCCGCCTTCCCAGCCTTGGCGCCGACGTCCGCCTGCTGAGCGGCAACGAGCAGGAGATCGGCACGCTGACCGAGGTCGCCGGCGCCGCCGCCCTGGTGACCCGCTACCAGCCCGAGAGCCTGGAAGGCGTCACGGTCGCGTTCTTCTGCGGCGCGATGGCGGACAACCGGCCGCTCCTCGCCGATCTGCCGGCGGAGGCCAGGGCGATCCTGCTCTCCCTCGACGCCACCGTCGAGGACGGCCATCCGGTGGTGGCCGGCGTCAACACCGAAGCGGCTGGCGGGCATCGCGTGCTGCTCTCGCCTCATCCCGGCGTCATCCTGCTCGCCAATCTCCTCTACGCTCTGCGCGCTCTGGAACCGCGGGAAGCGGTGGCGACGCTGATCCAGCCGGCCTCGATGCGCGACGACGCCGGGATCGAGGAGCTCTTCGAGCAGACGCGTCAGATCGTGGCGATGACCGGACGGACGGCGTCCCCTGTCTTCGGCGCCCAGCTCGCCTTCAACCTGCTGCCGACGCCGCTCGCCGCCGATCCCGTCGCCGCGCAGTTGCGAACGGTCCTGGGGGAGCCGGGTGCCGTGGCCCTGCAGATCCTCCAGGGTGCCGTCTTCCACTCGGTCTCGGCGAGCCTCTACGTGCGAGCCGGCGCCAGCGCACAGGCGATCCGCAAGGCGCTCGCCGCTCACCCTCACCTCGAGGCCGCCGACAAGCCCCGCCTGCTCGGGCCGACCGACGCCGCCGCCAGCGACAAGATCCTCTTCGGCAACGTCCGCAAGGACGAGGCCGGAGGCGGCTTCTGGCTCTGGGCGGTGATGGACAACCTCACCCGCGGCGGCGCCCTGAACGCGATCGAAATCGCGGCGGAGGTCGCGTGAGGCTGACGTTCGCCTCTTGAACAGCCTCTGCGTCTTCTGCGGCTCGAACCCCGGTGCCTCACCGGAGTACGCCGACGCCGCGATCCGTCTCGGCCGCGCCCTCGCCGGACGAGGACTCAGGCTGGTATACGGCGGCGGCCAGGTAGGACTGATGGGAATCCTGGCCGACGCCGCGCTTGCCGCGGGCGGGAGCGTGATCGGCGTCATCCCCGAGGCGCTGGCCACCCGGGAAATCGCTCATGCCCAGCTCACCGGCCTCGAGTTGGTCGGCTCGATGCACGAGCGGAAAGCGCGGATGTCCGAGCTCGCGGACGGTTTCATCGCCCTGCCGGGGGGCATCGGCACGCTGGAAGAGCTGTTCGAGGTGTGGACGTGGAGCCAGCTCGGCCTTCAGCCCAAGCCCTGCGCGCTCCTCAACGTCGCCGGCTACTACGACCACCTCCTCGCCTTCCTCGACCACATGACCGGCGAGCGCTTCCTGAGCCCGACCCACCGCCGAATGGCGATCGTCGACGACGATCCCGAACGCCTGCTCGACCGTCTCGCCGCCTGGCACCCCTCCGGCGCCAGCAAGTGGATCGACGCGGACGAGCGATGACGATCTGACGCTTGACTTTCGCCCGGCATCCGCCTACGCTTGAAAGCGTAATCGGGGCGTAATTAATTACGCCGGGAGCCGGCGGCGGTTCCGCCCGTCAGAAAAAACAATGGCCCGGACGAGCCATCACTCGTCCGAGCCCAACCGCGCACAGGAGTGGCACCCATGCGTGATCCCGAAGATCCTAACACCCCCTCCCCCAACGCTTTCGCCGAGGAGTTCCTCCGCCGCTTCGTGCTGGAGGACGAGCCCGCTTCCGCCGCCCAGGCCGACGTCGCGGGTCCCTGGCGGATCGAGCCCGCCTCCACCGCCGACGGCCGCGAGGCCTTCGGCGTCTGGAGGCACGGCGAACGACCGGAATGGGGCGACGCTCCGGCCGCCCTCTTCCGCGAGCGCGCGCTGGCGCTGCTGGCCGCCGCGGTCCGCCCTTTCGTGGGTCGCGATCCGTTCTACGAGCTCGGCAAGGAGCGCTGGAACGGCGGTTTCCCTCTCCTTCGCCAGGGTGAGGCGATGGGATGGGTCGAGCTCTTCGACGAGAACTGGGCCTTCGGGGTCAACGTGCTCGAACGGTTCACCCGCAGCCCCGTGGCGCTCGCCCGGCTCCTGCAGGCGGCGGGTCCGCTCGCTCTCGAACGAGCCGGGCGGATCCTGAGCGAACGCGTGGCGGAAGAGGGCGAGGCACAGCCCTGGGAGTAGCGGGGGAGCGTGAAGAGACCGGATTCGCCCTCAGCACTCGATGACGTTGATGGCGAGGCCGCCGCGGGAGGTCTCCTTGTACTTCGTCTTCATGTCGGCGCCGGTCTCGCGCATCGTCTTGATCACCCGGTCGAGCGAGACCTTGTGCGAGCCGTCGCCGCGCAAGGCGATGCGGGAGGCGTTGATCGCCTTGACGGAGCCCATGGCGTTGCGCTCGATGCAGGGGATCTGGACGAGACCACCGACCGGATCGCAGGTGAGGCCGAGGTTGTGCTCCATGCCGATCTCGGCCGCGTTCTCGATCTGGGCGGTGGTGCCGCCGAGGGCCGCCACCAGCCCTCCCGCCGCCATCGAGCAGGCCACCCCCACCTCGCCCTGGCAGCCCACCTCGGCGCCCGAGATCGAGGCGTTCTCCTTGTAGAGAATGCCGATGGCGCCGGCGGTCAGCAGGAAGCGGATCAACCCGTCGTCGCTCGCTCCCGGGCTGAACCGGCGGTAGTAATGGAGCACCGCCGGCACGATGCCGGCCGCGCCGTTGGTGGGCGCGGTCACCACCCGGCCCCCGGCCGCATTCTCCTCGTTGACCGCGAGGGCGTACAGGTTCACCCAGTCGAGCACGGTCAGCGGATCTTTCAGCGCCTCCTCGGGGCGCGCGGTCAGCTCCTGGTAGAGGGCCGGCGCGCGACGCGGCACCTTGAGGCTCCCCGGCAGGACACCCGTCTGACGGCAGCCGCGCTCGACGCAGCGTTGCATCGCCTCCCAGATCCGCAGCAGGCCGGCGCGGATCTCCTCCTCGCTTCGCCAGACCTTCTCGTTCTCCAGCATCAGCTGCCAGACGTCGAGACCGCTCCGCTCGCAGATCTCCAGCAGCTCTCTGCCGCTGTGGAAGGCGTAAGGGAGCACTGTCGCGTCCTCGACCAGCCTCCCCTCCCCCGTCGCCCCTTCATTGACCACGAAGCCGCCGCCCACGGAGTAGTAGATCCGCTGATCGAGCGTCTCGCGCGCCAGGGTAAAGGCCGTGAAGCGCATGCCGTTCGAATGCAGCGGCAGCAGATCGCGGCGGTTGAAGATCAGATCCTCCTTCTCGTTGAAGAGGATGACGTGCCGGCCGAGGAGCGCCAGCCGCTCACCGGCGCGGATCGCCTCGATGCGCGGCGTCACGCCGTCGGGATCGATTTTCTCCGGTGCCTCCCCTTCGAGCCCCATCAGCACGGCGCGGTCGGTGCCGTGCCCCTTGCCCGTCAACGCCAGCGAGCCGAAGAGCTCCACCTGGACGCGTGCCGTGCGGTCGAGCAACCCTTCGTGCTCGAGCCGCTCGACGAAGCGGCGGGCTGCCCGCATCGGCCCCACCGTGTGCGAGCTCGAAGGGCCGATGCCGATGGTGAAGAGATCGAAGATGCTGATGGCCATGCGAGAGGTACCCCCGCGGCCATTCTATACATCCCACGGACGCGCCCCCTCCGGAATGCCCCCCGGCGGGAGCGCTGTTATAGACTGAAAGCCTCGTCGCCTCGCGGTCGCGAGGTGATTTTCATCTCTGGCTCCCAGGAGGGGAAACGCCCCCATGCCCAGCTCCGAGCAGGGTCATCACAACATCAGCAACTATCACCGGGTGATCATCCTCGGCTCCGGCCCCGCCGGTCTGACCGCGGCGCTCTACGCCGCGCGGGCCGATCTGGCGCCGCTCGTCCTCGAGGGCAATCAGCCGGGTGGACAGCTCACGATCACCACCGACGTCGAGAACTTCCCCGGCTTTCCCGAAGGGGTCCTCGGGCCCGAGCTGATGGACCGCATGCGCGAGCAGGCCCGGCGCTTCGGCACCAAGGTGAAGTTCGAGCAGGCGGTCGAGATCGACCTCGAGAAGCGCCCATTCACCATCCGCACCGACGAGGAGACCTACCGCTCCGACGCCCTGATCGTCTCGACCGGCGCCACCGCGCAACTCGGCGGCATTCCGGGCGAGACCGAGCTGATGGGCTACGGCGTCTCCGCCTGCGCCACCTGCGACGGCTTCTTCTTCCGCGACAAGGAAATCGTCGTCATCGGCGGCGGCGATTCGGCGATGGAGGAAGCGACCTACCTCACCAAGTTCGCCAGCAAGGTGACGATCATCCACCGCCGCCGCGAGCTGCGGGCCTCGAAGATCATGCAGGACCGCGCCTTCGCCAACCCCAAGATCGCCTGGATCTGGGACACCGTCGTCACCGAGATCGTCGGCAGCCGCGAGGGGGGCGTCACCGCCGTGAAGCTCCACAACAAGCGGACCGAGCTCGAGAGCGTCTACCCCACCCAGGGCGTCTTCTACGCCATCGGCCACAAGCCCAACACCGACCTCTTCCGCGGCAAGCTCGAAATGAACGACGTCGGCTACATCAAGGTCCACGAGCCGACCACCCGCACCAACGTGCCGGGCGTGTTTGCCGCCGGCGACCTGATGGACCCGATCTACCGGCAGGCGATCACCTCCGCCGGCACCGGCTGCCGCGCGGCGATCGACGCCGAGCGCTGGCTCCAGGAGCTACAAGACTGATGCTTTCCAGGCCCACGTCCAAGATCAAGACCCTCGGCGCCCTCCGCGAGGCCGGCTACCGCGCCCGCTCGATCAAGCAGGAGGTGCGCGACAACCTGCGCGCGCGCCTCGTCGCCGGCGGCCCGCTCTTTCCCGGCATCCTCGGCTACGACCGCACAGTGATCCCGTCGGTGGTCAACGCCCTGCTCGCCGGCCACGACTTCATCCTCCTCGGCCTGCGCGGCCAGGCGAAGACCCGCATCCTCCGCTCGCTGGTCACCCTGCTCGACGAGGAGGTGCCGGTGCTCGCCGGCGCCGAGCTCAACGACGATCCCCTGGCGCCGATCTCCACCTTCGGCCAGAAGCTCGTCCAGGAGGCGGGCGACGACGCGCCGGTCGAATGGATGTCGCGCGAGCAGCGCTATAACGAGAAGCTGGCGACGCCGGACGTCTCGATCGCCGACCTCCTCGGCGACATCGACCCGATCAAGGCGGCGACCCGCAAGCTCACCTTCGCCGATCCGGAGGTGATCCACTTCGGGATCATCCCGCGCACCAACCGCGGCATCTTCGCGATCAACGAGCTCCCCGACCTCGCGCCCCGCATCCAGGTCGGCCTGTTCAACATCCTCGAAGAGCGCGACCTGCAGATCCGCGGCTTTCCCGTGCGCATCCCGCTCGACATCATGATGGTCTTCTCGGCCAACCCCGAGGACTACACGAACCGCGGCAGCATCATCACGCCGCTCAAGGACCGCATCTCGTCGCAGATCCTCACCCACTACCCCACCGACGTGAACCTGGCCGCGGACATCACCCGCCAGGAAGCGTGGACGGAACGCGACATCCCCAACCTGCTGATCCCCGACGACATCCGCGTCCTGGTCGAGGAGATCAGCCTGGCGGCCCGCGAGAGTGACCTGGTCGACCAGTCGTCGGGAGTGTCGGCCCGCGTCGCCATCTCGGCGCTCGAGCTGCTGGCCTCGAACCTCGAGCGGCGGGCGCTCGCCACGCAGGACAATCCGGTCGTCCCGCGCCTCTCCGACCTGCAAATGCTGCTGCCGGCGATCACCGGCAAGGTCGAGATGGTCTACGAAGGCGAGCAGCAGGGGGCCGAGGTGGTGGCCCGGCGGCTGATCGGTCAGGCGGTCAAGAAGGTCTTCGACGTCCGCTTCCCGGAGGTCGGCAAGGAGTCCGGCAGCGGCGGCGAGGACGACAAGGGTCCCTACGCCCGCATGATCCGCTGGTTCGCCGAGGGCAACGCGGTGACGGTTTCGGACGAGCAGCCGTTCGCCGATTACGAGACCGAGATCTACACGGTCCCGGGCCTCAAGGAGCTGGTCGCCAAAAACGGCAAGACCCGCGAGGACCGCGCGCTGGCCGCCGAGATGGTCCTCGAAGGGCTCCACCAGCACCTCAAGCTGGCCCGCCAGGATCTCGACAGCCAGATCAGCTACAAGGAGATGGTGAAGTTCCAGCTCCTCAAGCCGCGGCGCGGCGGCAGCGGCGGCCGCGACCGGGGAGACGTAAACTGAGGTAAGGACTGGACTTATGCGGCATCAATACCTTTATCTCGACCCCGAGCTGATCAAGGCCCTCCTCGCCGGCCTCGACCTTCTCCGCCTGTTCAACCAGCTCGTGCTGGCGACCGGCGGCGACGTCGAGGAAGCGATGGACTGGATGCGCTATCTCCAGGAGCAGGGGCACCTGCCCGAGGAGATCGACCTCGAAGCGTTCTTCGCCAGCCTGGAGAACCAGAACATGGTCGCCCGCGACGGCGAGGGCGGCCTTCAGCTGACCACCGGCGGCGAGCGCCGCATCCGCCGCAGCGCCTTCGAGGAGATCTTCTCGACGCTCGACAAGTCCGGCCCCGGCTACCACGCGGTGCGCGCCGCCGGCGAGGGGATCGAGCGTCTCCCCGAGACGCACCCCTACTCCTTCGGCGACGACATCCACCTCCTCGACTCGTCCCGCTCCCTCCAGAACGCCTTCCGCCGCGAGCAGAGCGACGAGTTCAGCCTGCTGGAGGAGGATCTGGAGATTTTCGAGACCGAGCACCTGACCTCCTGCGCCACCGTGGTCGCCATCGACATCAGCCACTCGATGATCCTCTACGGCGAGGACCGGATCACGCCGGCGAAGACCGTGGCGCTCGCCCTGACCGAGCTGATCACCACCAAATATCCGAAGGACCACCTCTCGGTGATCCTCTTCGGCGACCGCGCCGAACAGGTCTTCCTCTCCGAGATCCCCTATATCCAGGCCGGCCCGTTCCACACCAACACCCGCGACGCGCTGCAGCTCTCACGCAGCGTGCTCGCCCGCCAGAAGCAGCCCAACAAGCAGATCTTCCTGATCACCGACGGCAAGCCCTCGGCGATCACCGAGAACGGGCGGATCTACAAGAACCCCTTCGGCCTCGACATGCGGATCGTCAACCTCACCCTGGAAGAAGCCGACATCTGCCGCCGCCAGAAGGTCGTGATCACCACCTTCATGCTGGCGACCGACACCATGCTCACCCAGTTCGTGGAGAAGCTGACGCAGATCAACCGCGGCCGCGCCTACTTCGCCTCGCCCTACAACCTGGGCGAGTTCATCCTGGCGGACTACATCCGGAACCGCCGCCGGCGGGTGAGGTAGGAGTGTTTCCAGATATCATCCTCTCCAGGAGGCTGAATTGAGCAATCCATTGCGGCAGCCGCCTCAGGAACAGATGAGCTTCAGGGCTGTCGTTCATACTGAGGCCGAAGGTGGGTACTGGGCAGACGTTCCGGAGCTTCCGGGTTGTTTCACCCAGGGGCAGACGTTGGACGAGCTGTATCAGAATCTGACCGAGGCCGTTGCCTGCCATCTGGATGTGGACAATTCCGCCGTCCGCATCAGCCTCCTCGAGATGGTTTCGGACTCGTGAGGAGCGTCACGGGATCCGAATTTTGCCGAGCCTTGGCCAGGGACGGTTGGAACCTCCTTCGAACGCGAGGCAGCCATCAGACCTGGGGCAAGCCAGGGCGTGTCAATGTCACCGTGCCGGTCCATGCCGGGAAGAGCTTGGGCCGAGGGCTGCTCTCCGCTCTTCTCAAGCAGACCGGCCTGACCGCAGAGGATCTCTGAAGTGAACCATTGCGCTTTCAAGACCATCGTCCCCCTGCTCCTGATCGCATCGGCCTGCGCCTCCGCCCCCCCTCCCTCCCCCGAGGCGCAGGCGGCTGCCGAGGGCGACATCACCGAGGCCGTGTTCCGCTACCAGTTCCAACACAACGCCTCGACTCTGCAGCAGAGCGCGGAGCGGTACTGCCTCACCCTCACCGACGAGCGCAATCCCGACGCCGCCTTCCTGCGACGCTTCGAGGCGGTCCGGCCGCAGGTGGTGGCGGCGATGACGTGCGCAAAGGGATCCTCGGGCGACCTCTTCTTCCGCGTCCAGAAGCTCGACTGGCAGAGCGACGCCGAGGTCTGGGCGCGCGGCGGCTACTCGGAGGGCACCGTGAGTTCGATTACCGAAACGTACCTCGTCCACCGGAAAGATGGCCGGTGGACGGTGGACGGCTCGCGCCGGGACACTCTCCGCTAGGACCGCAGGAACTCCTCGGCGATCAGCTCGTAGGAGCGCCGGCGGGCGGCGTGATCGTAGGTAATGGTCACGATCAGCACCTCGCCGGCGCCATATTCGCGCGCCACCGCTTCGATGCCCTCGCGGACGGTCGCCGGCGAGCCGACGATCAGCCGGCGTCCGGTGGGCAGGAGCGCGCTCTGCCCGGCGAGGTAACGGATGGCCGTCTCCACCGGCGGAATCGCCACCAGGCGTCCCTGATAGAGAAGCGAGATCGCCATCCGCGAGCTGGACGCCAGCCGCTCGGCCTCGGCGTCGGTCTCGGCGCAGATCGCCGAGGCGGCGACCGCCAACCGTGGCTTCGACTGCCACCTCGACGCCTGGAACTCGGCGCGGTAGCGCGCCGCGATCGCCGCGCCCCCCGGCTGGATGAAATCCGCGAAAGCGTATGGCAGACCGAGGTCCGCCGCCCAGATCCCGCTCTGCGGCGACGAGCCCAGCAGCCAGGGCTCGGGACGATGCGGCCGCCCCGGCAGCGTTCCGGCCAGCGCCGCGAACGGGTGGTCCGCGGGCAGGGTGTCGTCGAGATAGGCCAGCAGCTCGACGAGCTGTTCCGGGAAATCGTCCGGCATGTGCCGGCTGCGGTCCCGTTGCAGCGCGACGGCGGTGCGCTGATCGCTTCCCGGCGCGCGCCCCAGGCCGAGATCGATGCGATCGGGGAAGAGCCCGCTCAGCATGCTGAACGACTCGGCGACCCGGAACGGGCTGTAGTGCGGGAGCATGACGCCACCGCTGCCGACGCGCAGACGCGACGTCGCGGCGGCGATCGGTCCGATCAGCACCTCGGGGCTTGCGCAGGCGAGCATCGGCGTGCCGTGATGCTCGGCCACCCAGTAGCGGTGATACCCGAGCTGCTCGGTCCAGCGCGCGAGGTCGATCGAATGGTGGAGCGCCTCCCCTCCCGTCGAGCCCTCCGCGATCGGCGCCTGATCCAGCACGCTCAAGCGCAGAGGGCCGTCGGCAAGCGGGTCATCTCCTGGCAGGTTCGACATTCTCGATTCACTCCCGAAACGTTTATACCGCATCCGGGAAGGCAGGATAGACTCTTCGCCTGACTCCAGGGAGGGATTCGACTTGACCAGATCCTCGCGCCGCCTGCTCGCGCCGCTCCTGCTCGCCGCTCTCGCCGCAGGATGCGGCGGCGGTGCCGATTCGACGTCGAGCCCGGCGCTCAAGCTGGACGCCTGCGCGCTGTTCACCGAGGCTGACGCCCAGGCGGTGGCCGGCGACACCCTCGCCGCGCTGAGCAGCACGATCGACGAGGCCAAGGGGCGCAATCCGCTGGAGTGCATCTACAACGCCGGCACGCTCGACCAGCCCCGCATCCTCAGCCTGCTCCTCCGCCCCCACCGGAGCGCCTCGGCCGCCAAGGATTTCCTGGCGTCCAGCCGCTCCACGCTCAGCTCGATGTCCGGCGGCAAGGTCGAGGACGTCGCCGGCCTCGGCGACGGCGCCCTCTGGGTCGGCGGCCGGATCCAGCAGCTCCAGGTGGTCGCGGGGAGCGAGCAGCTCATCATCACCGTGCAGAGCCCGGACGGCTCGGATCAGCTCCCGCGCGCCCGCCAGATCGCCACCCGCGTTCTCGCGCGGCTCCAGGCAGCCGCGAAGAAGCACTAGAAGGCTCGCCGTCCGCATGTGGTCCGACCGGCCCGCCGCCCCGCGCCTGCGGCGTCTCGCCGGCCGCCTGCACGCCATCCTCCCCGCCCCGCGCCCGGAATCGCGCGGCTCGAAGACACCCCTGCGGACCACCGGCGCCAGGACTCCGCCGAGACCGGAAGCGGTGGCGGCGGAGCTTCGCGGTCGATCCGATGTCGCCGGTTCCGCCGGTTTCGCCTGGCTCGACGGTGGTACCTCGAAGAGCGGCCACCGGCTCCACGTCCAGCCGCTCGCGACGCTCGCCGTCCGCGACGGGCGCGCCACGGTGAGCGGCCCCGGCGGTGGCGCCACCTTCGCCGCCACCGGCTTCGACCTGCTGGCGGCCGCCTTCGCGGCCTGGAGCGGCGCCGGCGCGGCGGCCACGCTGGTCGGCTATCTTGGCTACGAGCTGGGGGGCGAGATCGAGTCGCTCCCCGCTCCCCCATCGGACGATCTCGGCCTCCCCGATCTCCAGCTGGCCCTCTACGACGCGTCGTTCCACTGGGATGGCCGCGGCTGGACGCTGGAGGCGACCGATGCCTGGCGCGAGCCGATCACCGGCCTCGCCGGCGAACGCATTCTCGCCGCCGCAGGTCGACGAAAGGACCCGGAGGCTCCCTTCGCGCCACCCGGGAGCCGCGTGGTCAGCCGTCCCGAACGGGGCGGCTTCGAGGCGGCGGTGGCGCGGAGCGTCGAGCGGATCGCCACCGGCGAGATCTTCCAGATGAACCTCTGCCGACGACTGGAGGCCGAGCTCCCGGCGTCCGATCTCTGGCCGTTCTACCAGCGCCTGCGCGCCGCCAGCCCGGCCGACCACGGCGCCTTCCTCGATCTGGGAGAGGGGCGGGCCGTGGCCTCGATCTCGCCCGAGCTCTTCCTCGCCGTCCAGGATCGCGCGGTGGAATCGCGGCCGATCAAGGGCACCCGGCCGCGCGGCGCGACTCCAAGGGAGGACCGGGCGCTCGCCCGCGAGCTGTTGGCCAGCGAGAAGGACCGCGCCGAGCTGACGATGATCGT
>DATBAW010000124.1:0-16873 GCA_036271335.1 Thermoanaerobaculia bacterium | reverse complement strand
TCCCTCAGGCTTGTTTTTGCGCGCTGGCCCTGATCGGGACTCTCGAAGGCTCTCGCTTCCCCCTACCCTGTCCCGGGCGTACACTTCGGCGGCACTGGGGATTCAAGTACCAGGAACCGAATGAGGGAGCCTGACCGGCCGGCCGTCCCATGAGGGCGGCCCGCCGGCGTCATGATGCGGAGCCGAACCGTCCATCTGCCCGGAGGTCGCTGCCCGCGCGAGCTGCTGCTCGCCGCGTCGGAGGAGGCCGGACGTGCGCCCGATCTGGTGCTGGCGTTCCTGCCTCCCGAAGCCGAGCTGCGCGACACGCTGACGACGCTGACCTCGGCGTGGCCGGACGCGCTGCGGCTCGGCTGCGAGTCGGTGACGCAGTTCGCCGACGACCGGACGACCGGCGCCGGCACCCTCCAGCTCTTCTGGCTCGACGATCCGAAGCATCATCGCGCCACCGTGGAGGTGATCCCCGGCACCCATGGCGAGCCGCCGGGCAGCCGGCGGATCGAGGCGGTGGCGCGCCACATCGCCGCGGCGGACGGCGCGCTGCTGCTGGTGGACGGCCTCCGGTTCCCCGCCGAGCGCTTCCTCGCCGAGCTCCGCAAGACGCTGGTCAGCACGCCCCCCTTCGTGGCCGGCGGCCTCGCCTCGCAGCGCGAGCCGGTGACCCAGGCCGGCTCGCGGGTGTTCGTGGGCGACCGGGTGCTCCCCTCGGCCTGTCTGGTGCTGACCCTGCACGGGGTGGAGATGCAGGTAGAGGTAGTGCGCGGCTGGAGCCCGGCCTCGCCCGTCTACACGGTCACCCGCGCCGCGGGCGGCGTGGTGCACGAGATCGACGGCAAGCCGGCCGCCGACTGGTACCGCCGCTTCTTCACCGTCGACGGCGAGCTGGCGCCGATGCCCGCCGCGGCCAACCGCTTCCCGCTGATCATCGAAGGGCCGCGGCCCGAGCGCCAGGGGCTCTACCGGAGCATGCGCGGCTTCGACGATCCCCCCGGCACCGTCACCTTCCTCGGCGACGTCGAGACCGGCGACCACGTGCGGCTCGGCATGGGCAACGACCTCTCCCTGATGCGCACCGCCACCGAGCTGACGGCGGCGCCGGGGGCGGAGGCGGCCATCCTCTACTCCTGCATGGGGCGCGAGGCGGTGCTGGGCGAGCGCTCGGGCGACGAGGCGGCGGCGATCCACGCCGCCCTCGGCGGCATCCCCTTCTCCGGCTTCTTCACCTGCGGCGAGATCGGCCCGACGCCGCGCGGCAACCTCGCCTTCTACAACCTCACCGCCATCCTGGTGCTCCTCCGCGAGATGAGTCCATGACCGCCGGCCCGCTCGATCTCGACAACGCGATCCTGCGCAATCTCCTGGCCGAGACGACGCGCGCCTACGAGGCGCAGATGGCCGAGCTCTACGCCGAGAAGGAGCTCGCCCAGGTCACCCTCGCCTCGATCGGCGACGGCGTCCTCGCCACCGACGAGCGGGGCAGAGTCAAGTACCTCAATCCGGTGGCCGAAAAGCTCACCGGCTGGGACCGCGCCCTCGCCCTTGGCCGGCCGCTCCCCGAGATCTTCCACCTGACCGGCCAGGAGGGCGAGGGCGAGGACGTCGACGCGCTGCTGCACCACTGCCTGGAGGAGGGGCAGAGCTTCCGTCTCTCCGAGCGCATCACCCTCGAGCGGCAGGACGGCCGGCGCTACGCCATCGAGAGCACCTGTGCGCCGATCCGCTCCCGCGACGGCGCCATCGTCGGCGCCGTGCTGGTCTTCCAGGACGTCTCCGACAAGCGTCTGATGGCCCTCCAGCTCGCCCACCAGGCGACCCACGACGAGCTGACCGGGCTGCTCAACCGCCAGGCCTTCGACGGCCACCTCCAGCGCGCCCTCGAGGACGCCCGCGCCCTCGCCAGCACCCACGCGCTCTGCTACATGGACCTCGACCAGTTCAAGGTGGTCAACGACACTTGCGGCCATCTCGCCGGCGACGAGCTGCTCTGCCGGATCACCGCCCTGCTCCAGGATTCGATGCGCGACACCGACCTGGTGGCCCGCCTGGGAGGCGACGAGTTCGCCGTGCTGCTCTCCCGCTGCACCCTGGCGGACGCCGAACGGCGGGTCAACGAGTTCCACCAGTCGCTCCAGCAGTTCCGCTTCACCTGGCGCGACAAGACTTTCACCGTCGGCGCCAGCATCGGCATCGTGCCGATCACCCGCGCCTTCCGCACCGTCGCCCACCTCCTCTCGGCGGCCGACCATGCCTGTTACGCGGCCAAGGACAAGGGGCGCAACCGCATCCAGGTCTACCTGGAGGACGACGCCACCTTCGTGCGCCGCCAGGGCGAGATGAACTGGGTGGTGCGGATCCAGCGGACGCTCGAGGAGGACCGCTTCCGCCTGTTCTCCCAGCAGATCCAGCCGCTGTCGCCGCAGGCCCCCCCCGGCCTCTATTTCGAGGTGCTGCTGCGCATGGCCGAGGACGACGGCCGCATCCACCTCCCCTCGGACTTCCTGCGCGCCGCCGAACGCTACGGCCTGATGCGCGCCATCGACCGCTGGGTGATCCGCCATGCCATCCAGACCCTGCGGGAGCAGCCGGCGCCCTTCCTGAGCCTGTTGCAGCTCTGCGCGATCAACCTCTCGGCGGTCTCCCTGTGCGACGAGGGGTTCTTCGATTTCGTCGCCGCCGAGCTCGCCGGCTCCGGGGTGCCGGCGGCCAAGCTCTGCTTCGAGATCACCGAGACGGCGGCGATCGAGAACCTGCCGCAGGCGCAGCGCCTGATGGCGCAGCTCGCCGCCCAGGGGGTGCGCTTCGCGCTCGACGACTTCGGCACCGGCATGTCCTCCTACAGCTACCTGAAGGAGCTGCCCGTTTCGTTCCTCAAGATCGACGGCAAGTTCATCAAGGACATCGTCACCGACTCGCTCGACCGGGCGATGGTCGAATCGATCAACCAGGTGGGGCACGTGATGGGGATCCAGACCGTGGCCGAGGCGGTGACCAACGCCGCCGTGGTCGAGCGGCTGAAGGCCCTGGGCGTCGACTTCGCGCAGGGGAACTGGATCAGCCCGCCGCGGCCGCTGGCGGGAGTGGCGGCGCCGGAACCGCAGGCAGCGCCCGCGGCCACCGGCGAAGAGCGGGTGTAGGTCGAACGCAGGCGCGCCACGTCACCACCTCGTATACACTCACAAGCTCCATAAGCACGAGGAGGATGCGGAATGAAAAAGCAAGCGAGGCGCCTGACCCTGAACCGCGAAACCCTGCGTCTGCTCGCCGGCAAGCCTCTCGAGGGCGTGGCCGGGGGGGTGGGTTTCGTGACCCAACACTGTCCTTGTACCCAAACCTGCGACTCCTGCTACCCCTGCACCGTCGCGCAGAGCTGCGTCTCCGGGATCGAGTGCCTCCAGTAAGCAGAGCCTGACAGGGCGGCTCCGATGGGGCCGCCCCCCTCGGCGAAGCCCGCCGGACTCTTCCAGGGTGCGGCTCCGTTTGGCTCTTTCCGCCTCCGACGCCCGGGCATCAATGCCCGGGCGGGGCGGCCGCTGCGAACAATTGAGCCACTACTCTCCCGGGCGGCGCTTGTCTCTCCCTTTCACGTTTCGCTAAGTTCCAGGTTCAATTTATTTTTTGCACTAAGCGCACATTCTGCGAGAAAGGATTGCTCCCGACCACCCGGTTGTCGACATGCCCCAGCCGCACGAATTCAGCCTGGACTTTTCCCGGGCGCTCTGATATCAAGTGAGACCTCAGTATTCGACATTTTGAGCGCCAATTTAGCAAGGGCAAAGAGGTCCGTCTATGGCTATGTCCCGAATCGGCTCGTTCACTCGAGGTCTCCACGCGTCGCTTTCACTTCTCCTCTCCATGATGGCTGGCGGCGTCCTGGTTCAGGCCGCGTCAGCCGCGTCCGCGACCGGCGTGGTCCTCGATCCCGCCGCCACCCGGCCGGTGGTGCGGATCGTCGCGCCGGTCGACGACGCTCAGCGCGTGGTCCTCCCCGGGCACGTCGTGCCGGCGATCCGCAGCGCGGCCGATCTGGGGCGGGTGGCCCCGGAGACCTCGATGCGTCACCTGATCATGGTGCTCCGGCCGAGCGCCGAGCAGGACCATGCGCTCCAGATCCTGCTCGACCGGCAGCTCGACAAGGGCTCGCGGAACTTCCACAAGTGGCTGCAGCCGGAGGAGTTCGGCAACCGCTTCGGCGTCGCCGACGCGGACATCGCCAAGGTGACCGCCTGGATGCAGAAGCAGGGGTTGACGGTCGAGCAGGTCCCCAAGGGCAAGCGCTTCATCCAGTTCAGCGGCAGCGTCGATCAGGTGGAGAAGGCCTTCCAGATCGAGATGCATACCTACAACGTCAACGGCAAGGCGCGCGTCTCGACCAACACCGACATCTCGGTGCCCGCCGCCCTTCGCGACGTCGTCACCGGCGTTCCGACCCTGAACAACTTCTTCAAGCGATCGGACTTCCAGCCCGCCGGCACGCTCGCCGAAAGGAACCCTCTGGCCGCCCTCGACGCCGCCACCTCGGCCGGCCTGCCGGGC
Source organism: Thermoanaerobaculia bacterium (assembly GCA_036271335.1). Taxonomy (GTDB): domain Bacteria; phylum Acidobacteriota; class Thermoanaerobaculia; order Multivoradales; family UBA5704; genus DATARR01. Next base: position 12,340 of record DATBAW010000124.1, on the reverse strand, counting down.
GCTGCGTCCAAGCGGACCTACAACGCGGCCCACGGGCAATTCGACCGCCCGAACTACACCAGCGGCACGACCCACTTCGTGGGCGCCGGCGACTTCGCGACGATCTACAACACGGCGCCGCTGCTCGCGGGCGGCTTCGACGGCACCGGCGTCTCGATCGGAATCGTCGGCCGGACCGACATCCATCTCGAAGACGTGCAGATGTACCGCCAGTTCTTCAGCCTGAAGGTCAACGACCCGATCTTCGTCGTCGCCGGCGAGGATCCCGGCGTCGTCGGCGGCGACGACGGCGAATCGTATCTGGACGTCGAGGTTTCGGGAGGCGCCGCTCCCGGCGCGACCGTCAAGTTCGTCACCTCGACCACCTCGCTGACCGCCGATGGCGTGGACCTCTCGGCGATCTATATCGTCGAGAACAACCTCACCGACATCATCAGCGACAGCTACGGCCTGTGCGAAGCCTTCGAGGGGACCTCCGAGCTCGCCTTTTACGCCAGCCTCTGGGGGCAGGCCGCGGCGCAGGGGCAGACGGTCTTCGTCTCCACCGGCGACGACGGCCCGGCGGGCTGCGACGACTCGAACAGCAACTTCTCGACGACCGGTTACGCGGTGAGCGGCGAGTCGGCGACCCCCTTCAACGTCGCGGTCGGCGGCACGCTGTTCGCCGACACCACGGGCGGCCCGTGGTGGGGAACGACGGCCACCGCCTCCCCGCCGTTCAGCTCGGCACTGGCCTACATCCCCGAGGTGCCCTGGAACGAGGCGAAGGGGAGCGGCGCCACCGGTGCCGCGGGGCTCTGGTCGGGCAGCGGCGGCATCAGCGCCTACTTCACGACGCCCCCGTGGCAGCACGGCTTCGGGGTGCCGGCGAGCGATCCCGCGTATCCGAACCGCCCGACGTTCGCCGATCCGGCCTCGCCGTTCAACCCGGGCCCGCACCGCTACCTGCCGGACGTCTCGATGGCGGCGGCGGCCCAGCACGACGGAACGCTCTACTGCGGCGAGGGAATCTGCCAGCTCACCAGCACCAACACCATCGTCAACGCCGGCATCGTCGGCGGCACCTCGGTCTCGACGCCGACCATGGCCGGCGTCCAGGCGTTGATCAACCAGGTCAACGGCGGACGCCAGGGCATGACGAACTACGTCTACTACGCCCTGGCCGACACCCAGCACACCGCCGGGCTCGACTGCAACTCGAGCCATGCCGGCGCGACCCTGGACGCGAACTGCGCCTTCCGCGACGTCACGACCGGCAACGCTCTGGTCTGCGGCGACAGCGGCTGCACGGCCGCCAACAAGATCGGCTGGACGGCCGCCGCCGGCTATGACATGGCGACCGGCCTGGGCTCGCCCAACGCCGCCAAGCTGGCCGCCCTCTGGAACACGGTGACGTTCAACAGCTCGACCACCACCCTCGGCGCGTCGCAGACGTCCGGCCTGACCCATGGCCAGAGCGTCACCCTGAGCGGCACGGTCTCCGGGATCAGCGGCACCCCGACCGGCAACGTGACCTTCATCCCGAGCAGCGGCGCCCTGGGCAATCCGCTGGATCCGAACACCGGGGCCTTCCTGAATCCGGTTCCCCTCGCGACGCTCGACGGCAGCGGCCACTACACGATCGCGGTGGGCAACCTGCCCGCCGGGACGTATACCCTCGTCGCGCGGTACGGCGGCGACGGCACGTTCGCCGCCAGCACCTCGGCGCCGGTGACGTTCACCATCAGCGCCGAGGGCACGGCGATCACGATCGCTCCGAACGCCTTCAACGGGACGACCTGCGTCGAGACGCCGGCCACGACCTTCTCGTACGGCAGCTACGTCTGGACCGACGTCTTCGTGGCGGGAACCTCCGGCCAGGGCGTGCCGACCGGGACGATCATGATCACGGACAACGGCAATCCCCTGGCGACCACGCTGCTGAACTCCACCGGCGCGGGGCATTTCCTGTCGGGAGCGATTCCCACCACCTCGTGCGTGTTCGGCTTCACCATCCAGGACACGGCGCCGCTGACCGTCGGCGTCCACGCGCTGAGCGCCTCGTATCCGGGCGACTCCAGCTTCGGCGCGGCGAGCGCCGCCCCCGTCACGGTCACCATCACGCCGGCCACGGTGGCCGGGGCGCTGGCCACCAGCTCCTCCAACATCGCCAGCGCGAGCAGCGTCCAGCTCACCTTCACGCTGACGGCGCTGTCCGGAGCCGGTCCGGGGACCCTGAACCCGACCGGGACCGTGACCTTCACCGACAGCACGACGGCGACCGTCCTGGGGACCGCGACGCTCAACCCCACGCCGCCGACGACCAGCTCCACCGCCGTCTTCGGCGCGCGGGCCGTTCTCACCACGACCGGCATCACGACGGCGGGAGCGAACTCCATCGTCGCCAGCTGGCCCGGTGACGCGAACTACGCCGCGGTGACCTCGAGCGCCGTCACGGTGACCGTGCAGGGCGGCACCGCCACCTCCGTCGTGGTGACGTCGAACGCGAACCCCTCGACGGTCGGCGGCCGTCCGACCTTTACGGCGACGATGACCCCCACCACGGTGACCAGCGGCACCGTCGGCTTCTACGACGGCAACTTCCTGCTCGGCACCGGCACCGTCGGCGCCGCCCACACGGCGACCTTCCGGCCGGCGGCGACGGTGAACCTCCCCGCGGGGGTCCACACCATCACCGCCATCTATCAGGGCAGCGCGACGTTCAACAACAGCACCTCGGCGCCCTTCGCGGAGACGTTCAACCAGACCGCCACGACCGTCCAGCTGACGGCCAAGAACAGTGGCACCTGGGGCCAGCAGTTCACCATGGGGGGTGCGCTCGGCCTGGCCGGCACCGTGGTCCCGGTGGCCACGGGAACGCTGCAATTCATCGACGGGGCGTCTCCCCTCGGTTCCCCGCAGCCGTTCACCATCGTGACGGCGGCCCTGGGCGGCCTCGGGATCTTCCAGGCGCAGATGGGAACGGCGCTCACCGCCGGGACCCACACCCTGACCGCCCAGCTCACCGACTCCAACTACACGGCCCCGGTCTCCAACAGCCAGACCGTGATCGTGAACAAGGCGACCCCCGTGGTGACCGCCACCGGCGGCACCTTCGCCTTCAACGGCAGCCCGCGCGCCGGGAGCGGCGCGGCGACCGGCGGCGCCGGCGAGAGCCTGCCGGTGACCCTGACCTACACCGGCACGGGCGGCACCACCTACGGTCCCTCGACGACCGCGCCGACCGCCGCGGGCACCTATCAGGTGGTGGCCCACACCGATGGCGACACCAACAACAACGCCGGCGATTCGGCTCCCGCCGCCCTCAACATCACCGGAACGCCGGACCTGGCGGTGGCCGTGACGGACGGCGTCACGACCGCGGTCCCCGGCGGCTCGGTGACCTACACCATCACCGTCTCGAACCCCGGCAGCACGGCGGCGACCGGCGGCACCGTCGGGGACACCTTCCCGGCCGTCCTCACCTGCACCTGGACCTGCACCGGCAGCGGCGGCGCCACCTGCACGGCCTCCGGCTCCGGCAACATCAACGACACGGTCAATGTCCCCGTGAGCGCCGCCGTCACCTACACCGCGGCCTGCACCATCGCGGCCAACGCGACCGGCTCGCTGACCAACTCGCCGACGGCGACCGTAGCCGGGGATACCAACCCCGCCAACGGCGTCGCGGTGGACACCGACACGCTGACGCCTCAGGCCGACCTCGCGATCACCAAGACCGACGGCGTCACCACCGCCACCGCGGGCGGCTCGGTGACCTACACCATCACCGCCAGCAACGCCGGCCCCAGCAACGCCCCGGGAGCCACCGTGGCCGACACCTTCCCGGCTTCGCTGACCTGCACCTGGACCTGCACCGGAGCCGGCGGCGGCACCTGCACGGCTTCGGGCTCGGGCAACATCAACGGCACCGTCAACCTGCCCTCCGGCGGCAGCGTCACCTACACCGCGAGCTGCACCATCTCGGCGGCGGCCACCGGAAGCTTGAGCAACACGGCGACGGTAACGGCTCCGGCCGGGGTCACCGATCCGACGCCGGGCAACAACTCGGCGACCGACACCGACACCCTGGGAGCGAGCGCTGACCTCGCCATCACCAAGACCGACGGCGTCACCACCGCCACTCCCGGCGCCTCGGTGACCTACACCATCACCGCCAGCAACGCCGGCCCCAGCAACGCCACCGGCGCCACCGTGGCCGACACCTTCCCGGCCTCGCTGACCTGCACCTGGACCTGCGTGGGAGCCGGTGGCGGCACCTGCACGGCTTCGGGCTCGGGCAACATTAACGGCACCGTCAACCTGCCCTCCGGCGGCAGCGTCACCTACACCGCGAGCTGCACGATCTCGGCGGCGGCCACGGGCACGCTCTCCAACACGGCGACGGTGACGGCTCCGGCCGGCGTCACCGACCCGACCCCCGGCAACAACTCGGCGACCGACACCGACACCCTGGGAGCGAGCGCCGACCTTGCCATCACCAACACCGACGGCGTCTCCGCGGCGACGCCGGGCGGCTCGGTGACCTACACCATCACCGCCAGCAACGCCGGCCCCAGCAGCGCCACCGGCGCCACCGTGGCCGACACCTTCCCGGCCTCGCTGACCTGCACCTGGACCTGCGTGGGAGCCGGCGGCGGCACCTGCACGGCGTCGGGCTCGGGCAACATCAACGGCACCGTCAACCTGCCCTCCGGCGGCAGCGTCACCTACACCGCGAGCTGCACCGTCTCGGCGGCGGCCACCGGCACGCTGAGCAACACGGCAACCGTCACGGCTCCGGCCGGCGTCACCGATCCGACGCCGGGCAATAACTCGGCGACCGACACCGACTCGCTGGGAGCGAGCGCCGACCTTTCCATCACCAACACCGACGGCGTCACCACCGCCACCGCGGGCGGCTCGGTGACCTACACCGTCACCGCCAGCAACGCCGGCCCCAGCAACGCCGCCGGCGCCACGGTGGCGGACACCTTCCCGGCCTCGCTGACCTGCACCTGGACCTGCACCGGTGCCGGTGGCGCCACCTGCACGGCTTCGGGCTCGGGCAACCTCAACGACACCGTCAGCCTGCCGTCCGGCGGCAGCGTCACCTACACGGCGAGCTGCACGATCTCGGCGGCGGCCACGGGCACGCTCTCCAACACGGCCACGGTGACGGCTCCTGCCGGCGTCACCGATCCGACCCCCGGCAACAACTCGGCGACGGATACCGACTCGCTGGGAGCGAGCTCCGACCTCTCCATCACCAACACCGACGGCTCCGCCACGGCGACCGCGGGTGGCTCGGTGACCTACACCATCACGGCCAGCAACGCCGGCCCCAGCAACGCGACGGGCGCGACGGTGACCGACACCTTCCCGGCCTCGCTGACCTGCACCTGGACCTGCGCCGGCGCCGGTGGCGGCACCTGCACGGCGTCGGGCTCGGGCAACATCAACGGCACCGTCAACCTGCCCTCCGGCGGCAGCGTCACCTACACGGCGAGCTGCGCGATCTCGGCCTCGGCCGCGATCTCGGCCCCGATCCCGACCAAGGGCACGGGCCCGGGCACGCTCTCCAACACCGCGACGGTGACGGCTCCTGCCGGCGTCACCGATCCGAACCCGGGCAACAACAGCGCGACGGACACCGACACGCTGCAGGCGGCACCGGGCGCCTCGGTCTCCGGCACCAAGACCGTGTCGGCCGGTCCGTACGCGGTCGGCAACCACATCACCTACACGATCGTCCTGACCAACAACGGTACGGGGGCTCAGGGTGACAACCCGGGCAACGAGCTGACGGATACGCTGCCGTCCACGCTCACGCTGGTCTCCGCAACGGCGACCAGCGGCACCGCCGCCACGTCGGGCAACACCGTCACCTGGAACGGGTCGATCCCGGCCGGTGGCACCGTGACGATCACCATCACGGCCACCATCCTGCCCACGGCCGCCGGAGCCACGGTCTCGAACCAGGCGACCATCTCGTACGACTCCGATGGCAACGGCACCAACGATGCCACGGCGCAGACCGACGATCCGGGCGTGGCGGGCACCGCCAATCCCACGGCGATTCAGGTCGGAGGTGGCACGGTGCCGCCGCCGGCGGTTCCGACCCTCTCCTCGTTCGGACTGGCGCTGCTGGCGCTCGCCCTGGCGGGTCTGGCGCTCGCGATGATGCGGCGCCGCAAGTCGGCCTGATTCCTCAACCCCACGTAGGGGCGGCCCACGCCGCCCCTACGCCGTTTTTAAACCCCGCCGCCAACCTCGCCGCTCTCCCCCACCTGCGCCGTCACGGCGCCAAAGAAGACCCAAAAGAAGAGCGTGTAGGGCTCGCCGCTACCCCGCCGGAAGGCCTCTACGATGTACAGAACGATGGGCAGAAGCCTGTTGGATCTGAGAAAATGGCCCCATGCGCGAAACGACCTTCACGGAGCTGAGGAACCACGCCAAGACTTTCTTCGACGCTGTCGAGGAGGGCGAGACGGTCCGCGTGTACCGCAACGGTCGACCGGTCGCGGACATCGTGCCGGTCAAAGCGAGGACGCCTGCTTGGAAGAAGCCGCCCCAGGTCCGCCTCTCCCTGGGCAGCATGAGCCTCGGCGACGAGGTTCTGGCGGATCGTGACAAGCAGCGATGAGGGTCTTCTTCGACACCTCCGCGCCGACCAAGCGCTATGTCGACGAGGAGGGGTCCGAGAAGGTGACGGCCCTTTGTATCGAGGCGGATGCCTTGGGGGTCAGTGTTCTCGTCGTTCCCGAGTTGATCTCGACCCTGTGCCGGCTGGTGCGCGAGGGAAAACTTTCCTCCGCGGACTATCAGAGCCTCAAATCCGCCGTGCAAGCCGACCTTTCCGATGCCGATCTCTGTGACCTTTCTCAGGATGCCTTCGAGCAGGCGATCCGTTGCCTCGAACATCATCCCCTGCGGGCGCTCGATGCCCTTCACGTGGGCAGCGCTCTCATATACCAGCCGGACTTGTTCGTCTCCGCGGATCGCCGTCAAGTCGAGGCCGCCGACCATGAAGGGCTTGCAGTGATGGACCTTTCCCATGGATCGTGAGACCGAGAGCCGAGACCTCTACTCAGGCCAGTAGAGCGAGGTCTCTGGACCAACCCTGCCGCTTTTGTAGGGGCGGCCCTATGTGGCCGCCCTGCTCGCGAAAAGGCACCCCCGCCCAGGGCGGCCACATAGGGCCGCCCCTACGAAAGCGGCAGGGTTGTCCAAGTTTTGTTAGGTGCTCTTAAGACCGAACGCGTCCGCGAACCGATACCCGGTAGCCGATCGCCAGCAGCAGCAGCCACGGACCGCCGGCCAGCAGCGTGGACCGCAGACCGGGGACCCACCAGGTGGACACCAGGATCGCGGCGATCAGAAAGGCTCCCACCCAGGAGCCCAAGGCCGGGAGCCCGCCGCGGCCCGCGGCGTCGCCGGACGCGCGATAGGCGATGTGCGTCACGAAGATCATCAGCCAGACGAACAGGGCGCCGAAGAGGGCGATGCCGAACAGCCACACGTAGGCCGAGTCGGGCCAGAGCGCCCGGACCAGCACCGCACCGCCGAGGCCGAGGCTCGACACCAGCAGGGCGTTGACCGGCGCGCCCTTCCTGGTGACGGCGCCGAGCGCCGGCGGCACGAAGCCGCCGCGGGCCAGCGAGAACAGCGTCCGCGAGATCATGTAGAGGTTGGCGTTCGAGCTCGACAGCGCGGCGCTGAGCACGACGAAATTCATCAGGCCCGCGGCGCCGGGAATGCCGACCGTCCGCAGCACCTTCACGAACGGGCTCTCGCCGACGCCGAACTGGTTCCAGGGCGTCAGGGCGGCCAGCAGCGCGATCGTCACGATATAGATCGCCGAGAGGCCCAGGACCATGCGCCGCATGGCGGCCGGGATCGTGCGGGCCGGGTCGGTGGCCTCGCCCGAGGTCACTCCCACGATCTCGACGCCGATGAACGAATAGATCACGAAACAGCAGCCGAGCCAGACTCCCTTGGCGCCGAACGGCAGGAAGCCCCCCTGTCCCGTGAGATTCCGGAGGCCGATGGCGGGACCGCCGGTCAGGCCGGAGACGATCAGCACGGCGAGCCCGGCGAACAGCGCCACCGCCACGATCTTGATCATGACCAGCCAGGATTCGATCAACCCTAAACGGCCGACTTCCCGCGAGTTGGCGTATAAGAGGAGCACGGCGAACGCCAGCACCCAGAGAGCACCGTTCACCCCTGGAAACCAGTAGCTCATGTAGATCGACACCGCGAACAGTTGCGCGCCGGTGGCGATCACCTGCATCAGCCAATAGCTCACGCGCACCGCGAAGCCGGCGAAGGGTGAGAGATACAGACCGGCATAGAGACCGAAAGCGCCCGCCGTCGGCTGGGCCACCGCCATCTCCGTCAGCGCGCGGCCGAGAAGCAGGGAGATGCCAGCCACGATCCCATAGGACAGGATGACCGCCGGCCCAGCCACGTTGACCGCCAGGCCGCTGGCGAGAAACAGGCCGGTCCCGATAGCCCCGCCCAGCGCCATCGTCGCCTGCTGGGTCGCCGAGAGCTGGCGTGCCAGGACCTGCTCGTTGCGGACCGCGGGATGTTGATCGGTCATAGGCATGTCAGGGAGTAAGGACGCGAGTGTAGCATCGGCGCTCGCGAATCGATCTCGCCTCGCGCGCCGGCGAGCTTCCCAAGGACAAGCTGGTCATCACCTACTACACCTGACCCTCCGAAATGTCTGCTCGGCGGGCTGGACGCATGGTCCCAGGCCGGAGGGGCGCTCATCAAAGCGCAGCCGCCTCCGTAGAGAACGGGGGCTGAAAAGACCCCTGGCGCTTCCTGGTCGCCATGCAGGAAGTCCTCTCCTCCATCGCACTGAGCAGGGATTGGGTGGATTTTCGAGCTTGGCGCACCAGGCACAACCGCGACCCGTTGCGCGCCGGTTTGCAGTCGCTTGCTTGAGCCGTCCCGGGAAAATCGCACATCGGTCCGTCTGTTAGGAGACGAGACCGGTGGGCCCATCGCCCAGGAGGCGTCCATGAATAAGAAGCAACTGGTGGAGGAAGCGCGCTTGCTCAGGGAGGCTCGTACTCAAGTCTTTCTGAGCTATGGCCAAAAACTGTTCCTGGTGATGATCGCCTGCTGTGGATTCGCTATGCTTCAGTGGCTTGGCGAGCAGAAGGACAAGGAGGGTGATTTCCGCAAGATCCGCTGGCAAGGGCGGCCGGATGTTGTTACATCCGTTGTCAACCAGACCACCTTGGACTCCAGCTCTCCTCCTGCAAACGCTGCCACTGGGCCTTGCCCCACCGTTATTGGCTCGGCCCCCTCTTATTTCGCCTCACGCGAAACCATGATTGCGGGGATGCAGGAACTGGCGGCAGCCTGCATATGGTCCAATTTTCGCCGCACGATCAAGAACGCGACTTCGAAACTGGAAGAAGCCGGCGAGAACCCTGAAGTCGATAAGTTCACGCACTTCGCTGACTACATCGCGAAAGAGGAAGCCCTCGCAACGATCACGGCCAAAGTTGCACAGCAGCAGGTGGCGGCCAGACTGATCGGCATGAAACCGGAGCCGAGCAAACACTCGATACCCAAAGCAGTCGGAAGCCGCAACGCCTGGCAGAATGTAACCACCCGGCTGAGCCTTGAACTCCAGCAAGCTGCGGGCGACGACAGCAACCTCTACGTGTTCTATGAGATGCTCTGGTACGCCTCTCTGCTCATGGGGGTCATCGCCTCATCGATCCTCTTCATGGTTTTGCTCCACGCCCTCCCCCTGACGAGCGGCGAAGGATATTGGACGGCGCGTATCGCCGAGATTCTCAAAAGGATTCCGGCGAGCAGCGTCGTCGCGGTTCCCCTCGTGGCGGCCGCTATCGGCGGCGGAACTCTTGTGGGTGCGGGTGCGGCGACGGTGCCAGGAGGGCAAGCACGAGAAACTCTCAAGTCGCCCGCGGTAAGCGAGACCGCTCCCCCCAGCACGTCCAGGCCATCCGGTAAACCCGGCACGCCACCGAGACCTCCTGGCCCCCCTGATGCGCCCGGCGGGACAGAAATCTGTTGTGGTGGTAATAGTACGACAACGATCTTTAACGGCTGGGGAGACCTCGCATCCCCACCGGCAGGCGTGAGCTTAAAGGTCATCGAGAGCTCTCTGGCGACGCTCAACAGCAGCTCCAGACAACTTATCGAGGAGGCGCGACTCGCGCGACAGAGCGCAATTCTCTTCTACCGGCTTGGGCGTAAGCCGCCCCAGAGCCCCGGAACGGAACCGACAGCGGCCGAATTGCTCCAGCGCATGAATACGCTGACCACGCAGCAGGAAGAGCTCGGCAAACGCATGGATAGGATCGTGGATCTGAAGCAGCTCACCCAACAGATCGGCACCATGGCGGCCACCATGAGTTCGCGCGAAGCAAAGGCGGATGAGCTTCTAAGGTCGGTCAAGGAGCATGGAGATTTCCAAGAACTGCTATCCGCGCAATCCTTGGGACAGACAGCAGCGATCGACCCGCGCGGATTCTTCGCCCGCACCTTCGGCAAATCATACTATGCGGTAGGTCCGCTCGTTCCGAGCATCATGGATGCCAAGCTGAAGGATGTGGCTGGCGACGCCGAAAGGAAAGCGTTGGTCGATCTGCTCAAAGAGATGCGCAAGGAGCACCCCTGCCCAGAAGGTGATTTTCGCGAAAGAATTCGCAGCGGCCTGAAAATCAGGCTAAAACCTGAGAAGGTTGACAACATTGATGAAGTCACCGAGAGCCTCATGAGGGACCACGTCCCAGCGCTGCTGAAGATCTGCGAGCTGCCCAGATATTAACCCTGGAGGAGACGATGAGCGAACCAATTACCGAAGCCAGTCAGAGCGCCACGAGCTTAGCCCCAGAGCAGACGTCGCGTTGGGGAAGCATCGAGTTGCTGCAGGTCGTCTCAGTTCTCGCGTTCGCCGCGGCTGTCTTCTTGCTCAAGGACCGGACCGCTTGGGTAGCGGTCACCCTCGGCTCGATTCTTTTTCTGGCTCCTTTCCTCCTCGTGCGAGCGCCGAAGCCAAACCCGGAGCCGGAGCCAGAAATACTCCCGGAAGGACCGCTCGGTTTCCAGATCACCCGCGAGCGCCTCCGGACCCTGGCGGCGCTTTCTGTGCCAACCGACATTCTTGCCGCCATCGACGAATCCATGCTGGATGTACATTGCAAAACGGCTGAGGAAATGCGGGAGAGGCTGTATTTCCTGCTCGGGAAGACACGGACACGCCCCTGGCTGGGTACGATCCTACTGCACGCCAAGGTCTATAGACCGCCGGAAAAGGACGAGGCGTAGGTACAGTTGCCCGGGAGGGCCGGGTGACATCACGTGCGATGGCGTCACCACCTGCGGCGCCAATGGGGATACAAGCTCCATGTCCCGCTCCGGCGATGGCCTGACGTCGAAAAGATGCGGCAGATTTGCCGTCCGGATCTAGCCTCGGAGCTCGTAAAGCATCGCTTGGATCAGATCTTCCCACCACCCAGTCAGACCGGCAAGCGGGAAGATTACCGCATCGTACCGCTTGTTCCATTCTAGAAGCGGAAACAACGGCGCTTTCCGAAGCCCGAATTTCCAGCGTCAGGGCTCGCATCTTGACGTTTACTATTATTTATGAAACAATGAATGCATGGTTCCATAGAAGCTCTCGGCAACTGCAACCCCATGGAGGCATCGACATGACCGCGTTCCTGAGCTTCGTCGTCCTAGCCAGCGCCCTTGCCACATCGCCCACCCTGCCCGCGCCGGTCCTGTGCTCCAATGTTACGGCTCCGGTGGAGAGACCCAGCTTTCCGGGCGCCCGCGTCCAGGGCAAATCGACGTGCATCGCCGATTGCGGGCCTCTCAACGGCACCGTCTCGTGCAGCGGCATAACCTGCAGTGCCGTGAACCAGGACCAGACCTGCCCGGGCGGGCCGGGGCACGTCACGTGCGACGGCGTGACCACCAACTGCCCCGCCTGTTGCGCCAACGGCACGTTCAGGACCGTGATCACCGGCCCGGACTGCAGCTGCGCGGATGGAATGACGACCCCCAAGGATCGGTACCAGTGCGTCGACGGCCTCTGGCAGTACCAGTCCTCCATGTGCGGGGGACCCTTCTGCCACGGCTTTCAGTGAGTCGCAGGCCTGGGAGCCGTTTGGCTCCAGCGCTCCCGACAGGCTAGCATTCGGGGAAATGAAAGATCCACGGAGTGAAGGCACTCGCCAGCTCCGCCGCCTGCTCGGGCTGGGCTTCGGGCTCGCGGTCATCGTCGGCAGCACGATCGGCGTGGGCATCCTGCGCACGCCCGGGATCGTCGCGGCCCACCTGCCCGGCGCGTCCGCCATTCTGA
>DATBAW010000123.1:0-11440 GCA_036271335.1 Thermoanaerobaculia bacterium | reverse complement strand
CGTCCCGCCGGCTCTAACTCCGCTTTTAGTTTGTTTAAGTTAGAGCCGGCGGGACGCCGGCGGTCCCAGGAGGGTTCCTCTCCGGTCCGCCTACTTGTTCACCGAAACGATCGTCGCCATCATCGCCGGCGGATAGCGCGGTCCCGCCGCCACGTCCTTCGGGGCGATCTCGTCGATGCGGCGCAGGTCGTCGGCGTTGAGCTCGACGTCGAGGGCGCCGAGGTTCTCTTCCAGATACTTGCGCCGCTTGGTGCCGGGGATGGGCACTTGGTCCTCCCCTTGCGCCAGCACCCAGGCGAGCGCCAGCTGGGCCGGCGTACACCCCTTGGACGTCGCGATCTCGTCGATCTTGGCGACCAGATCGAGGTTCTTCTGGAAGTTCTCCCCCTGGAAGCGCGGCGACTGGCGGCGGTAGTCGTCGGGCTCCAGGTCCTCGAAGGCCTTGATCTGGCCGGTGAGGAAGCCGCGGCCGAGCGGGCTGTAGGGGACGAAGCCGACGCCGAGCTCGCGGCAGGCGTCGAGGATGCCGTCCTCCGGATCACGGCTCCAGAGCGAGTACTCGCTCTGCACCGCCGTGATCGGATGGACGGCGTGGGCCCGGCGCAGTGTCTCCGGGCTCACCTCGGAGAGGCCGAGGTAGCGCACCTTGCCCGCCTCGACCATCTCGGCCATGGCGCCGACGGTGTCCTCGATCGGCGTTCCCGGGTCGAGCCGGTGGAGGTAGTAGAGATCGATCGTCTCGACCCCCAGCCGCTGCAGGCTGCCGTCGCAGGAGGCGCGGACATAGTCCGGACGGCCGTTGATCCCTCGTATCTGCGGATTGGCCGGATCGCGGACGATGCCGAACTTGGTGGCCAGCACCACCCGATCCCGGCGGCCGGGAACAGCCTTGAGGAAGCGGCCGACCAGCTCCTCGTTGGTATAGGGGCCGTACATGTCGGCGGTGTCGTAGAACGTGACGCCGAGCTCCAGCGCGCGCTCCATCGTGGCCATCGACTCCGCGTCGTCCCGGCCGGCGTAGAAATCGGACATCCCCATGCAGCCCAGGCCGAGGGCCGAGACGGTGGGGCCGTTCTTTCCCAGTTGGCGTTGCTTCAAGGCGCGGTCTCCTTCTTCGCTTCCTTCGGCTCCTTCTTCGGCTCCTGCGGCAGCGGCTTGCGGGGGAGCGGCTCGGAGCGCATGGCGGCGTCGTAGAGGAAGGCGGCCATGATCGTCGAGGCCTGCTGCATGTCGTGCGCCGGCGCGTGGTCGTAGGTGTCGAGGGTGGTGTGATGGGTGTGGGCGGCGTAGTCGAGCGGGTCCTGGATGAACTGGAAGCCGGGGAGGCCGACGTTGTCGAACGCCACGTGGTCGGTGCTGCCGGTGTCGCGCATGGTCACGGTGTCGGCGCCGAGGTCGGCGAAGGGGGCGAGCCAGGCCTTGAAGATCGGCTCGACGGCGGCGTTCTGCTGCGCGTAGATGCCGCGGATGCGGCCGGCGCCGTTGTCGATATTGAAGTAGCCGGCGACCTTGGCGTGCTCGGGCTTGAGCTGGAGCGGCCAGGTCTCCTCGCGGAAGAACTCGGGGATGTCCTTCTTGTCCTTGTCCGTGCTGTCGGGGCGCGACGCGAAGTGCTGCTTGACGTAGGCGTTGGAGCCGATCAGCCCCTCTTCCTCGCCGGTCCAGAGCACGAAGCGGATGGTGCGGTGGGGCTTGACGCCGAGCGCCTTGAGGATGCGCGCCGCCTCCATCACCATGGCGCTGCCGGCGCCGTTGTCGGTCGCGCCGGTGCCGGTGTGCCAGGAATCGAGATGGGCGCCGGCGATGACGACCTCGTCGCGCTTGTCGGTGCCGGGGATCTCGGCGACGGTGTTGTAGGCCTGGGGGTCGTCGTCGTAGTAGCGGGAGGCGACGTCGATCTCGAGCTCCACCGGCTGGTCGTGGTCGAGCAGACGGATCAGCTCGTTGTAGTGCTCGGCCGCCATCACCAGCTCAGGGGTGGCGGCGCTCTTGCCGGGATCCTGCGTGCCCCCCTGGGCCACGCCCAGGATGCCGTCGTTGCGCGGGCTCGCCGAGATGGTCGCCAGCACCTTCTCCTTCTCGTTGAACTCCTTGAGCGCCGCCCGCATCTGGAAGCGCTTGAGGCCGGCGGCGCGGCGGGCGGGGTCGCGCTCGCGGAGCTCGAAGGTGGAGAGCTGCTCCAGGTCGTCCTTCGAGTAGCGCTCGGGCTCGTTCTCGAACGATCCCAGGTCCGGCGTCGGCTTGGCGCCGCCCGGCGCCTTGAACTCCCGCGCGTCGTCGAACAGCAGGATCTTGCCGGCCACCTTGCCGCGGTAGGCCTCGAGGTCCGCCGGGGTCTCCGCCTTGATCCGCATCACCGCGCCGCGGACCGGGCCGTTCGTCGGCGGCGTCCAGGCCTTGGGCAGGGCGAGCAGGACGGCCGTGCGGGGCGCCACCATGCGCACCTGGCAGGAGCTGAACGACCAGCCGCGGCCGAACTTGTAGCCCTCCAGATGAGCGTTGGCCAAGCCCCAGTGCGTGAACTGGTCGCGGGTCCAGTCGTTGGCGGTCTTGAGCTGCGGCGAGCCGGTGAGCCGGGGGCCGATGACGTCGGTCAGGTGGTAGAGGGTTTCCATCACCTGGGAATGGTGGAGGCCTTCGTCGCGGATGCGGGTCATCATCGCGAGGTCTACCGGCTCCTCGGCGCGCTGCTGGGCGACCAGCGGGAGCGCGAAGAGAGTGAGGAGGACGAGAACGAGCGTACGCTTCATGGGGGCTCCTTGGTCGAAAGACGGTCGGAAAGGCCGGGTGGAAAGTCTATCCGATCGGATAGGTCTGTGGCCTGCGACCTCACCCTCGATCCCTCTCCTGAAGGAGAGGGAGGGCCCGGCTGGGGCCGCATCGCAGGCGCCCCCCTTCTCCTTCAGGAGAAGGGTCGGGGATGAGGTCGCAGGCCACGGACCTCCTCGATCGAATCCGTCTTCAGTCCTGGTAGGATTCGACGATGAACCGACGATCTTCCCGCGTGGCCGGCGCGCTGCTGGCCCTCTCGCTCTCCGCTCCGCTCGCCGCGCTCGCCGCCGCCGCCGAGGGTCCGCGCCCGTTGAAGGTGGACGACATCTTCAACCTGAAGTCGGTCGGCGACCCCCAGATCAGCCCGGACGGCGCCTGGGTCGCCTACACCGTCCGCTGGCTCGACGCCAAGGAGGACTCCTCCGACACGGACGTCTACATGGTCCCCTTCGCCGGCGGCGAGCCGCTGCGGCTGACCTCCAGCCCGAAGGCCGAGACCCATCCGCGCTTCAGCCCGGACGACCGCTATCTTGCGTTCCTCTCGGGGCGGGAGGGGAAGAAGTCGCAGGTCTGGCTGCTCGACCGCCGCGGCGGCGAGGCCGTCAAGCTGACCGACTTCAAGGCCAGCGTCTCGGACCTCGCCTGGTCGCCGGACGGCAAGCGCCTGGCGCTGATCGTGGGGGACGTCGATCCGGACGATCCCGATTCGCAGGTCACGGACGACAAGGCGGGCGGCGGCCCGGAGGCGAAGGAGAAGACGCCGAAGCCGATCGTCATCGACCGTTTGCAGTTCCTGCGCGACGGCGAGGGGTTCCTGCGCGACATCCGCGAGCACCTCTACGTCTTCGACGTCGCCGCCAAGAAGGCCACGCAGCTCACCTCCGGCTCCTACGACGACAGCGATCCCGTCTGGTCGCCCGACGGCCGCTCGATCGCCTTCACCAGCAACCGCTCGGCCGATCCGGACGCCAACGACAACAGCGACATCTTCATCGTCGAGGCGAAGGCCGGCCAGAAGCCGCGGGCGGTGACCACGCAGCCGACCACCGACACCAGCCCGGCCTTCAGCCCCGACGGCCAGTGGATCGCCTACATCGCCGGCGGCGATCCCAAGGACATCTGGTACGCCTCCAACCATGTCGCGATCGTGCCGGTGGCGGGGGGCGAGCCGCGGGCGCTGACCGCCGCGCTCGACCGCAACGTCGACCGCCCGCGCTTCTCGCCCGACGGCAAGTTCGTCTACTTCGGTCTGGAGGAGGGGGGGAACCAGCACGTCGCCCGTGTCCCGGTCGCCGGCGGCGCCGTCGAGCGGGTGATCGGCGGCGAGCGCGTGGTCGTCAACTACGAGCTGGGACCGAAGGGGGAGATCGTGGCGATGGAGAGCACGCCCCAGCGCCCCTTCGAGATCGCCGCCTTCGAGGGTGGAACGCCGCGGCGCCTGACCATGGTCAACGACGAGTTCCTGAAGGGGATCCGGCTCGGCGAGGTGAAGCGCATCCAGGCGACCAGCGCCGACGGCACGAAGATCGACGCCTTCCTCACCCTGCCGCCGGGCGCCAAGCCGGGGGCGAAGCTGCCGACGATCCTGCGCATCCACGGCGGGCCGACCGCGCAGTTCGACACCTCCTTCAATCAGGAGTGGCAGATGCTGGCCGCCGGCGGTTACGCGATCGTCGCCGCCAACCCAAGGGGATCGACCGGCTACGGCAGCGCCTTCAGCCGCGCGATCTGGGCCGACTGGGGGAACAAGGACTACGACGACGTGATGTCGGCCGTCGACGCCGCGATCGCCCTGGGCGTTGCCGATCCCGACCGCCTGGGCGTGGGGGGCTGGAGCTACGGCGGCATCCTCACCGACCACGTGATCACCCGCACGAACCGCTTCAAGGCGGCCACCTCGGGCGCCAGCGAGGTCAACTACCTGGCCAACTACGGCACCGACCACTATCAGAGGGAGTGGGAGGCCGAGCTCGGGCTGCCGTGGAAGAACCCCGAGGGGTGGATGCGGATCTCCCCCTTCTTCCACATCGACAAGGTCACCACCCCCACCCTCATCCTCGGCGGCTCGGACGACGTCAACGTGCCGCTGCTCAACGGCGAGCAGCTCTATCAGGCCCTGCGCCGCCTCGGCCGCGACACCGAGCTGGTGGTCTACCCCGGCCAGACCCACGGCATCTCCAAGCCGAGCTACGTGAAGGACCGCTACGAGCGCTACCTCGCCTGGTACGGCAAATACCTGCTGGGAGAGGGCGCGAAAAAGGGGACCGCGACGGCGAAGGCGCCGTGAGCGTATAAAGAGTTGTAGGATGCGGGGGCTCCACCAAGGCCCGCCCCGGAGGGGCGGATATTCTTTAGCCTGGGGTTTCAACCCCAGGCGGCGCGCAGGCCACCGTCGTCTGTCGGAGAATGCGATCGACGCCCTGATCAGCCTGGGGTTGAAACCCCAGGCTGTCGAATACCCGCCCTTCCAGGGCGGAACCGAAGATTTTGATGCCAGGAGCGGATTGGAAATGACCACCGCCTCCCGGCCGTTCTGACCCACGATGTACGACCAGTTCTACGGCTTCCGCGAGCCGCCGTTCAATATCACGCCCGATCCTCGCTTCCTGTTCTTCAGCGACCGCCACCGCGAGGCGTACAACCACATCCTGTTCGGCATCCGGGAGCGCAAGGGATTCATCCAGATCACCGGCGAGGTCGGCGCGGGCAAGACGACGCTCTGCCGGGCGCTGCTCGACGAGCTGGGGCCGAACTACATCACGGCGCTGATCCTCAACCCGGTGATGAACCCCACGCAGCTGCTGCGCACCATCCTCATCGAGCTGGGGCTCAAGCCGGGGAAGGCGGACCGCGCGAGCTGCCTGGAGATGCTGAACCAGTTCCTGCTCGAACAGCTCGCCAAGGGGAACGACGTGGTGCTGCTGATCGACGAGGCCCAGGACCTCGACAACGAGCTCCTCGAGCAGATCCGCCTGCTCTCGAACCTGGAGACCGACCAGCGCAAGCTGCTGCAGATCGTCCTCGTCGGCCAGCCCGAGCTGCGCGACAAGCTCAACGACCGCGGCCTGCGGCAGCTCCGGCAGCGGATCACCGTCCGCTATCATCTGACGCCGCTGTCGCGCCTGGAGGTCGAGCGCTACATCCATCACCGCCTCCAGGTGGTCGGCGCCAACGGCCGCCCGGCCTTCACCTCGTGGGCGATCCGCTCGGTGTTCAACTACTCGGGCGGCATCCCGCGCCTGGTCAACGCCGTCTGCGACAAGGCACTGCTGGCCGGCTTCGTCGATGGCACCGACCGGCTGAGCTGGAAGCAGGTGCGGCGGGCGATCCGCGAGCTGGAGGGGAAGTTCACATGAGCCTGATCAGCGACGCATTGAAGAAGGCGCGCGCGGAGGCAGCCCGCCAGGACTCCCTCCGGCAGGGCATGCCGTACGCCATCGGCGTCGCCGACGCGCCGGTCCGCCGCGCGCCCTGGATCTCGCTGCTCGCGGGCCTGGGCGCCGGCTGTATCCTGGCCGCGGGCGTGTTCGCGCTGGCCTTCTTCGCGGGCTGGGGTCCCTTCCGCAAGCCCGCGATGGAAACCCCCGCGGCGGCGGTCGCCGAGGCCTCCATCGCGCCGCCTCCCGCGCCAGCCTCGCAGGCTCCGGCGCCGTCCGCGCTCCCGGCCGCGCCTGCCGGGGAGCGCCTGGCTGCGACGCCTCCGCTGCAGCCGCCAGCAGCCTCTCCCCTGCAGACGTCGATCGAGGCTCCGCGCCAGCCCTTGCCGCCGCCAGCCGACGCTGCGCCACCGATCGCGCGCAATCCCGCTCCGGAAACCGCGCCGCCGGCACCCACGCCGACTCCTGCGCCTGCGCCGGTCGTGCAGGCTCCCGCGCCCGTCCCTGCCGCGCCGACGCAGCCGGCGCCGGCCGCGCCCGAGGCCGCCTCCGGTGGTTTGGTGGAGGGGAACACCTACAGCGGCGAGGTGCCGGTCCCCGGGGGTGGGAGCGTCAAGTTGAACGGCATCGTCTTTTCTCCGGATCACCCGATCGCCGTGCTGGATGGGCGCGTGATGGGTCCGGGCGAGAACGTGCAGGGCTTCACGGTCGTGGCGATTGAAGCCGGCCGCGTCAAGCTCCAGGGACACGGCGCGACGGTGTATCTCTCCCCGAAGTAGTCGTCTCCCCAAAATAATCTTCCCGAACGCTTCCGAAGCGAAAGATGACGGCTCCGAGGCCGGGATGCGGCTTCGGAAGGAAAGATGGCGCGTTTTTTCTCGCGGATGGCGGCTCCGATCGGAAGATGGCGCCTCAGGAAGAAAGATAGGCGCCCGGGACGCCAGGATGGCCGCTCGGATCGAAAGATTTCCGCTTGGGAAGAAAGATGACGCGGCGGGAAGCTTCGTTGGCCGTCCGGGAAGAAAAATAACGATCCGGGAAGCGAAAAAACCGGCCGGGAATCTAAGAAAGCGGTCGGGATTCCAGAAAATCCGTCCGGACGGCGAAAAACGGCCCGGGATGGAAAATGACGGCGGATCTCAGCCCAGGATCTCGTTCACGGAGAACTCCTTTCCCAGGAAGGCTTTCGGCGTGATGAACTCCCCACGATAGTAGATCCGCACGTTCTGGTATCCCTCGGGAGTCGGCTGCCGGTAGACGAAGATCCTGGCCGAATTGAGATCGATCAGCCAAGCTTCCGGAATTCCGGCTTGCGCGTAGAGGGGCATTTTGACGTCGCGGTCGTAGGCGAGGCTGGTATCCGAGACCTCCACGAGAAAGAGAACGTCCTTGGCCCGGGGAGGGCGCGACCGGAAAATCGCCCGGCGGCGGAAGACCACGGTGTCCGGTTGAGGAACCGATTCCAGCTCCGGCAGCCTCAACGGGTTCTGCGGGCTCAGGATCCCCTTGGGCCGGAGAGCGGCGAAAAGATCGACGAGCCAGATGACACAGAAGGCGTGAGGATCTCCGATCGGCGACATCTCAACGACCCCGCCCCGGATCAGCTCCAGCCGCGCGTCCGGCGGGTAGGCCCCGCCGTCCCAGGCGCGCTCGAACTCCTCGATGGTCAAGAACTGCTTCTGAATCGGGACTGCCATACGCCACCTCCACCCCCATTCTAACGCGTTGGACCGCGACGAAAGCCTAGCTCAAAGTTCCGTCCCAGAGAAACCCCCGTCGCGTCTTTCCGCGCGTCGAGAAACATACTTGACAGTCCATGCGGATCATGCGCTATCATGTGCATCGATTTGCAGAGAGACGACCGACGATGCCAGCCGACACCGAGAACCGTGAAGCCCGCCAGCAGATGATCCTGGCGATCCTCGACGCCCAGCGCGTGACGAGCCAGACGCAGCTCGTCGAGCGGCTGCGCGAGCGGGGAGTGGCGGCGACGCAGTCGAGCGTCAGCCGCGATCTGCGGGACCTCGGCGTGGGGTGGTTCGGCGGCCGCTACGGGCGCCCCGCGGAGCGCGAGGAGCACGATCCGGGAGTGGCCGAGGTCGCCCATTTCCTGCGCGGCGTGAAGCCCGCCGGACCCCATCTCGCCGTCGTCTTCACCATGTCCGGCGCCGCCCAGGCCGTGGGGATCGCCATCGACCGCGCCGGCTGGCCCGAGATCGTGGGCACCATGGCTGGCGACGACACGGTCTTCGTGGCCACCACCGCCGTCGGCCCGCAGCAGCGCTTCATCCGCCGGCTCGAAAGCTTCCTCAAGGAGGGCTGACCCATGCCCGATCCGATCGTGCTCGCCTTCTCGGGCGGGCTGGACACGTCGTTTTGCATCCCCTGGCTCGCCGAGACCCTCGGCCGGCCGGTGGTCACCGTCACCGTGGACACCGGCGGGCTCGACGCCTCGGCGGCGGCGGACCTCGCCCGCCGCTCGCGCGCCCTGGGGGCCGCCGACCATCTGCTGATCGACGCCCGCGACGACTTCTTCGCCCGCGTGCTCCGCTTCCTGATCGTCGGCAACGTCCGGCGTGGCGGGGTCTATCCCCTTTGCGTGGGGGCCGAGCGGGTGATCCAGGCGCAGGAGGTGGCGAAGGCGGCGGCGCGGCTCGGGTCGCGCACCATCGCCCACGGCTGCACGGCGGCGGGCAACGATCAGGTGCGCTTCGAGGTGGCCCTGCGGACGATCGATCCGCGGCTCGAGATCCTGGCGCCGGTGCGCGACGAGCCCCGGCCCCGCCCCGAGCAGGTGGCCTACCTGGAGTCGCGCGGCCTCCCCGTGCCGCCGTCCGGCGCCGCCTATTCGATCAACCGCGGCCTCTGGGGAGTGACCATCGGCGGCAAGGAGACGCTCGACACCGTCGCCTCGATCCCCGAATCCGCCTGGGTGCTGACGAAGGGCGCTTTCGATGCGCCGCTGGCGTCCTCCCGCCACACGGTCGCCTTCACCGCCGGCGTACCCTCGGCGTGGGACGGCGAGGCGATGACGCCGGTGGAGCTGATCGAGCGCGTGGAAGCCGCGGCGGCGGCGTATGGGATCGGCCGCGGCATCCATCTCGGGGAGACCATCCTCGGCATCAAGGGGCGGGTGGCCTTCGAGGCGCCGGCCGCCGAGGTGCTGCTCACCGCCCACCGCGAGTTGGAGAAGCTGGTGCTCACCGGCCGCCAGATCCGGGTCAAGGAGACGGTCGCGGCCGTCTACGGCGATCTGGTCCACGAGGGGCAGCACCTCGATCCGGTCTGCCGCGACATCGAGGCGCTCCTGCTCTCGTCGCAGGAGCGGGTGACGGGCGAGGTCTTTCTGACGTTCCGGCCCGGGACCCTGTTCGTCGAGGGGGTGGCGTCGGAGTTCTCGCTGCGGACGGCGACGCGCGGGGTCTACGGCGAGGCGGCGGGGGAGTGGTCGGCGGCGGACGCCCGCGGCTTCTCGCGGATCGTGGCGCTGCCGGGCGAGCTGTACGCCCGCATGGCGCCGGTTGCAGAGAGTGGAGACGCGAAGTGAAGACCGTGCTTCTCGACAAGATCGCCTCGGTGACCCGCGCCTGCGGCCTCAAGCGGGAGGTGCGGGTGAGCGCCGAGATCCCCTGCGAGGAGGGGGTGGTGGTGGCGGTGCGGGTGCGCAACGACAAGAGCACCTACAGCCAGCTCGAGCTCCCCAGCGGCCGCATGGCGCAGGTGAAGAAGGGGGACGTGGTCGCCGGCGCCCTCGGCCACCGGCACGCCCTGTTCGGCTACTCGGGCCATCTGCCGGAGCGGCTGGCGCCGGGCGACACGGTGCACCTGCTGAACATGGGCGGGGTGATCGGCATCTGCGACTCGGTGAATCCCGATCTCGGGCCGCCGTTCGAGGGCGAGGTGCTGGGCGCGATCCTCCACTTCCCCTATCTCGGCGAGCGGATCGGCATCGCGGCGCGGATCGGCGGCGAGCCCCTCGACCTGGCGGCGCCGATCGACGCGGCGGGCGTCCCGGTGATCGCCCTGGTCGGCTCGTGCATGAACTGCGGCAAGACGGCCGCCGCCTGCACCCTGGTGCGCCATCTCAGCCACGGCGGCCTGACCGTCGACGGCCTCAAGGCGACCGGCGTCTCGCTGCGGCGCGACGTGCTGGCGATGGAGGACGCCGGGGCGCGGGCGACGGCGCTGTTCACCGATTTCGGCATCGTCTCGACCACGCCGGCCAACGCGCCCGCGCTCACCCGCACGCTGGTGACCCGCCTCGCCGCCGGCCGCCCGGACGTCATCGTGGCCGAGCTGGGGGACGGGCTGCTGGGGGCGTACGGGGTGGCGGCGATCCTGGAGGACGAGCGGATCCGTGCCGCCTTCACCGCCGTCGTGCTCGCCGCCAACGATCCGGTGGCGGCCTGGGGGGGCGTGCGGATGCTGCGCGAGCAGTTCGGCATCGAGCCGGTGGCCGTGACGGGACCGGCGACCGACAACATCGCCGGCACGAAGATCATCGAGCAGGTGGTGGGCGTGCCGGCGATCAACGCCCGCATCGACGGTGAGCGGCTGGCGGCGCTGCTGCGGGACCGGCTGGCGCTGGGCGTCGCGCGGGAGGCCCTCGCGGGATGAGCGCGCCAATGCCCGCGATACCCGCGATCGTGCTGGGCGGCACCGGCTACGTGGCAGGCGAGCTGCTGCGGCTCCTCGCCGGGCATCCGCGCCTCGCCGTGGCGGCCGTGCTGTCGGACAGCCAGAGCGGCGGCGGCGTGGAGGCGGCCTTCCCGCATCTGGCGGGGTGCTATCCCGGGCTGGCGTTTTCGGGACGCGAGGAGATCGCGCGGCTGGTTGGAACGCAGGAGACGTCCGCCGTGCTCTGCGCCGCTCCCCACGGCGCCGCGGCGCCGCTCCTCGACGAGATCCTGACCGTCGCGGACAAGGCGGGGAGCGCGGTCAAGGTGGTGGACGTCTCGGCCGATTTCCGCTTCGTGGACGGCGCGGCCTACGAGGCGGTCTATGGCCATCCGCACGGCGCTCCAGGGCGCCTGGGGGAGTTCGTCTGCGCGCTGCCCGAGCATCTGGCGGAGACGCCGGCGGGTCACGTCGGCCACCCCGGCTGCTTCGTGACGGCGACGCTGCTGGCGGCGGTGCCGCTGCTGAAGCTGGGGCTGGTCGAGCCGAGGATTTCCGTGGTCGCCGTCACCGGCAGCACCGGCGCGGGGCGGAAGCCGACCGACACCACCCATCACCCGGCGCGGCGGAGCAACCTCTTCGCCTACAGCCCGCTGCAGCACCGGCACGAGCCC
>DATBAW010000122.1:0-15390 GCA_036271335.1 Thermoanaerobaculia bacterium | reverse complement strand
GCCGGCGCTGCTGGCCCTCCTGGGCGCCGCCGGCCTCGTGCTGCTGATCACGGCGGTCAATCTGGCGAACCTGCAGCTCACCCGCGCCCTCCAGCGCCGCCGCGAGCTCGCCCTGCGCTCCGCCGTCGG
The DNA here is from genome assembly GCA_036271335.1 of Thermoanaerobaculia bacterium. GTDB lineage: Bacteria > Acidobacteriota > Thermoanaerobaculia > Multivoradales > UBA5704 > DATARR01. The sequence continues at coordinate 15,261 of DATBAW010000122.1, read as the reverse complement.
CGCCACCCGCGGGCGTATCGTCCGCCAACTGCTCACCGAGAGCACGCTTCTCGCCCTGATCGGCGGCATTCCCGCGCTGCTCCTCGCCTACTGGGGAGTCCGCTCGCTGGTGGCGCTTGCCCCTCCCGGCATCCCGCGGCTCGACGAGGTCGCCCTGAACGCCCCGATCTTCCTCTTCACCTTCGCGGTGGCCGCCCTCGCCGGCGTCCTCTCCGGGCTCCTCCCCGCCTTGCAGGTCAGCCGCTCCGGTCTCTACGAGGATCTCAAGGAGAGCACCGGCCGGACCACCGGCGGACTGGGAGGGCGCCGTCTGCGCCAGTTGCTGGTGGTGTTCGAGGTCGCCCTCAGTCTCGTCGTACTGGTGGGCGCCGGCCTGCTGCTGCGGAGCTTCCTCGGGCTCGAACGCGCGGATCTGGGCTTCGACCCCAACGGGCTGCTGACGTATCAGATCACCCTCCCCGACGCCCGCTACCCGGAGGCGCCGCAGGTCATCGGCTACTTTCAGCGGGTGCTCCAGCGGATCAACGGCCTGCCCGGGGTGAGCGGCGTCGGCCTGGTCTCCAATCTCCCGTTGAGCGGGGCCAATTCGAGCCACGGCATCAGCTTCGACGGCAAGCAGCTCCCCGCCGGAGAGGTGGCCCACGAGGTCGATTTCCGATCGGTGAGCCCCGGGTACTTCGAAGTCATGAAGATCCCGTTGTCCCAGGGGCGATCGTTCGGCGCGGCGGACGATGCGCAGGCGCCTGCCGTGGTGATCGTGGACGAGCCGCTCGCCGCCCGCTTCTGGCCGGGCGAGAACCCGGTCGGCCGCCGCCTGAAGCAGGGCCCCCACGAGGTGCCGACGCCCTGGCTGACCATCGTCGGAGTCGTCAAGCACACCCGGAATCAGGGCGCCGAAGCGGGGAGCGACCGGGAGCAGGTCTACTACCCCTACCCTCAGTTTCCCCGCGCCGGCATGACGCTGGTGGCGCGGTCGGCCACGGCCGCTCCGCTCGGTCTCGCCGGCCCGATCCGCGACCAGATCATGGCCGTGGACCGCGAACAGCCGGTCTCCGCCGCCCGCACCATGGAAGACTGGTTCGCGGATTCGCTCGCCAGGCCGCGCTTCTCGATGCTGCTGCTGTCGATCTTCGCCGGCGTCAGCCTGTTCCTGGTCGTCATCGGCGTCTATGGCGTGGTCTCGACCTCCACGGCCGAACGCGCCCGGGAGATTGGCATCCGCATGGCCATGGGGGCCGCCCGGCGGGACGTTCTGTGGCTGGTGCTCTCCGGCAGCCTCGCTCTCGCCGCGCTGGGAGTCGGACTGGGCCTGCTGGCGGCGTTCGCCGCCACCCGCGCGCTGGGCAGCCTGCTCCATGGCGTCAGCGCCACCGATCCTCTCGTCTTCCTCGGCGTCTCCCTGCTGCTCACGGCGATCATCCTGATCGCCACCTTCCTGCCCGCGTTCCGAGCCAGCCGCCTCGATCCCCTGGCGGTACTGCGATGACTGCGGGGACCGTTCCCGCCGAAGGTGACTTATGAAGCTGTTCGCCTTTCTGCTCCGCCGCTCCCGGAGCCTCCTGACCCTCGCCGTCCTGGCGGGCCTGGTGAGCGGCGCCTGCGGCACCGGCCTGCTCGCCGTGATCAACAGCGCGCTGGCCGGCTCCCACTCCCGGCCGGCCTTGCTCTGGAGCTTCGTGGGGCTCTGCGTCCTGGCTCCCCTGACGCGCGTGGCCTCGGAAGTTCTCCTCACCCGGCTGGGCCAGGGCACGATCCTGGACCTGCGGATGCAGCTCAGCCGCGCCCTCCTGGGGGTGCCTCTCCAACACCTGGAGCAGCTGGGACGGGCACGCATCCTGACCGCGCTGACCGACGACGTGCCGACGATCACCACCGCGGTGGCGTCGATCCCGATCCTGTGCATCAACCTGGCGACCGCCCTGGGGGGATTCGCCTATCTGGGCTGGCTGTCGTGGAAGGTTCTCGGCCTGGTCCTGATCTTTCTCGTCGTGGGGATCTTCAGCTACCAGCTCCCCATGCTTCGCGCGGTCCGCTACATGTATCAGACCCGCAAGATCAACGACGAGCTCTACCGCCACTTCAGCACCCTCACGGACGGCGCCAAGGAGCTCAAGCTCCACCGGAGCCGCCGGGACGCCTTCCTGAAGGACGAGATGGAAAACACGGCCCGGCGCTTCCGGGACGCCAACGTCCGCGGCCTGCAGATCTTCAGTATCGCCTCCAGCTGGGGACAGGTGCTCCTGTTCGTGGTCCTCGGCCTGCTGCTGTTCGCTTTCACGGGGATCGACGGCCGGGTGCTGACCGGCTATGCCCTGACGCTGCTCTACCTGGTCACGCCGCTGCAAACGCTGCTCAACTCGGCGCCGACGTTCAGCCGCGCCCGGGTGGCTCTCGGTCACGTCGAGGCCCTGGGAGTCGAGCTGGAAGCGAGTGCCGGCCGCGAGATCCCGGCCCCTCTGGACAGGGCCCCAAGTTGGGAGACGATCGAGCTGGCCAGCGTCACCCGCGTCTACCGGCGGGACGGAGAGGACGGCGACTTCGTGCTCGGCCCCATCGATCTGACGTTGAGACCCGGCGAGCTGGTCTTCATCGCGGGGGGCAACGGCAGCGGCAAGACGACGCTCGCCAAGCTCCTGACCGGCCTCTACGAGCCCGACTCGGGCGCGCTGCTCTGGAACGGCCGCGCCGTGACCGACGAGAATCGCGACTCCTACCGGCAGAACTTTTCGGTCGTGTTCTCGGACTTCTACCTGTTCCAGTCGCTGCTCGGCCTGGAGGCTCCCGACCTCGACGCCAGGGCCGCCGGATACCTCGAGACACTGCAGCTTCGCCACAAGGTCCAGGTCGAGGAAGGCCGGCTTTCCACCCTCGAGCTGTCCCAGGGACAGCGCAAGCGCCTGGCCCTGCTGACCGCCTATCTGGAGGACCGCCCCATCTACCTCTTCGACGAGTGGGCCGCCGACCAGGATCCCGTCTTCAAGGACGTCTTCTACCGGCACCTCCTGCCGGAGCTCAAGAGACGCGGCAAGACCACCGTGGTCATCAGCCACGACGACCGCTACTACGATGCGGCCGACCGGCTGATCAAGCTGGAAAACGGCCGGGTGGTCTCCGAAGCTTCTACGTCGAGAGCTTTGATCGAGGAAAGCCTTCCGGTCTGATCCGCGCCGCCTCGATCCGCAGGATGCCTTAGAGCAAAACAAGCCTGAGAGACGGCCCCGCCACCGCCCCTCAGGCAACGCATCGATTGTCAAAGAGCTCGGGCCGCGTGGCCCATCCGCCGCTTCCAGGGGCGTCCCCTCACAGGGGCCTCTGGACAAGCGCCGATATTGCGCATAGAATAGCAGTCGTTCACCTTGATGTCAAGCCTTATCCAACGGAGCAGCGGATGGCGCTGCTGAGCAGGGGCGCGAACTCTGCGCCCCACTCGCAAGATGTCGGGTTCTTTGAAAACTGAATGCAGAGAGCAGGATGGGCCAGGCGATCCGCGACGGCGCGGCTCGGGGAGCTTCCGGCGCGTTCCGGAAGCTTCCCGAACGCGTCGGAGGCCAGGATCTTCGCTCCGGAGCCCGGATGGCGCCGAAAACTCCAGGATGGGCCGCCGGGAAGGAAAGATGCGGCTTGAAACTCCAGGATATCGGCTCGGGAAACAGGATGGGCGTTCGGGACGCCAGAAAAAGGGAAATCCTGGAGAGATGGACGCCCGGGACGCTGAAAAAGCGGCCATCCAAGGAAGATAGCCATCCGGAAGCCAAAAATCGGCGCATCCAGGGAAAATCAGAGCCCGGGAAGTCAGAAACGGAGCCGGGAAGGAAAAAAAGCTCTCAGCTCCCCCTACGGCCGCGCCGACACCCCGCTGACCGTCCGCGCCGTCAGGTCCTTTCTCCCAGTCACCTCGACGTCGATCTTGCTCCAGGCGGCGGGAGGAGCGGTGTCTTTCGGGTAGAAAGCGACGGTGTACTGGCTGCGCAGCTCGGAGAGGATCTGGCCGTAGACGGCGGCGAGGTCCTCGTCCGGGTGGAGGAAGTAGACCTGGCCGCCGCCGGCGTCGGCCAGGCGCCGGAACTTCGCCGAGGCGGGCTCGGTGAGGAAGCCGCCGTCGTCTCCCCTCTCCTCGCGGGGATTGGCCACGATCAGGTAGATCGGAATGCCGCTCTCGCGGGCCGCCTTGAGGCAGATCGGGAACGTGGCGCGCTCGGCCTCGTCGATGCCGTCCGAGTAGACCACCAGGGCCTTGCGGCCGTTGATCCCCCGCAGCTGCGCCAGCGAGAAGGTGATGGCGTCCCAGAGCGCCGTGCCGCCGTCGGGCTGGAGCTGCTCCAGGGCCGCCTCGACCGCCGCGAGATCGCGGGTAACCGGCCGGATCAGCTTCGGCTTGGAGTCGAAGTCGATCAGCATCGCACGGTCGCGGTCGGTGAGGCCGGTCTCGAGGAGCGTGGAGACCGCCTTGCGGACCACCGGCAGCTTGAGGAACATGCTCGCCGAGCTGTCGATGGCGAGGGCCAGGGTGAGCGGCAGCTCGCCGGCGTTCTCGAAGGCGGAGATCTCCTGCGGCTGGCCGTCCTGGCGGACCCGGAAGACGTCCTTGGGGAGCCCCGGCACCGGCTTACCCGTGGGATCGGTCACCACCACGGCGAGCTGGATCAGGCGGACGTCGATCCGTGAGCCGAGGTCGGAGGCGTTGAGGGGCATCGCGTCCTCGGCCGTCGAGCCGTCGTCGAGCCGGGCGGCCACCCGCAGGAAGCCGACGGGGTGATTGCGCGGCACGTTCACCTTGTGACGGAAGGGGGGCTCGTAGAGGGTCGCCGCCAGCTCGTCGTTCCAGTACATCTCGACCTTCTCGATCCGGCGGCCGGACGGCGCGCGCACGTCGGCCTCGACGTCCACCGCGCCCACGGCCTGGCGGCCGGCGGGCTCGACGATGCGCACGCCGAAGGTCTGGTTGGGGTCGTTGAGGCGCACCCAGTCGCGCGCCAGCTCTTTGCCGGCGCCGTCGTAGGCGACCCCCAGGACGAGCTGTGGGTGGGCGCGGCGGCCGAGATCGACCTCGGCCTCGCAGGGGACCTTGGCGCAGCTGGCGGCCGTCCGCTCGCCGAGCTTGAGGTCGACGCGGGCGATTCCCTGGCCGTCGCCGTTCACCCGCAGCCGCACCTTGCCGGTGAGCGAGGTGCCGGCCGGTGCCACCAGCCGGATGCCCGGACGGATCACCGAAACCGGCGCCGGCTCCTCCGCCGCCGCTGGCGCCGTGGCGCCGAGGGTCACCACCTGTCCGCCCCAGGGGCCGCCGGCGAGCGGCTCGACCAGCACGGCCACCGCCTCGGCCTCCTCCGGCAGGGTCACCGGCAGGTGATAGACGTTGGGCTCGGCGCCGGCGAGGTCGGCGCTGGTCAGGATGTGGTGGAACGCGCCGCGGGCAGACGGGCCGGCGAGGGTGACGCGCAGGGGGCCGGGGGGGATCTGCGGCGACTCGATCCGCAGGTCGAGGGTGCCGCCGCGCCCGGCGCCGGCCGCCGGCTCGGCGGGCTGAATGCGCGAGGAGAGCTCGATCCCGATCCCCTCGTCCTCCCCTTCCAGCAGCCGGATGCCGCGCTCGCTGGCGATGAACTCGGGGGTGCCGCTCACGTCCCAGCGACGGGAGTGGACCCGGAGGTCGGAGCGGGTGGTGGTCACCTCCAGGGGGCGCGGGCGGCCGTCGAGCTCGCGGGGCACCTCGTAGCGCAGGGAGAAGCGGGAGCGCAGGTGCGCCAGGGCCGCGGCGAGGCCGGAAGGCTGCAGCAGAACCTCGCCGCCAGTCGATTCCGCGAGCCAGATCAGCGGCTCCTGAGGCGCCAGCAGGGCCGGCGGCGGGGTCGGCTCGTCCCTGGGCACCTCGGGCGCCTTGCGGCCAAGGTCGATCGTGCCGCCGATGGGGGTCTTCAGGGTCGAGCGCGGGTGGAAGCGGCGCAGGTCGGGCAGGGTCGAATCGCCGAGGGGGACGGGAAAGACGGTCCAGCCGAGCGCCGACACGGTGCGAGCGGTCTCCGCCGCGGTCTTCTCCAGCGCCCCCTCACCCTCGGCGAGCGAGCCGCGATAGAACTTCGCCGGGTTGGTGTCGAAGCCGTCGCTGACCAGGAAGACGACGCGGGGGCCCTCCCCCTCCTGGCTCAGCAGCCACTCGGCGAAGCCGTCCTCCTGGTGGCGGACGAGGCGCGTCTCGGTGTCGATCGCCTGGGTGGCTCGCTCGGCGGGGTCGGTGCCCCCCTCGGGCTTGTCGTCGCGGAAGTGCTGGCGCAGGAGGCGGACGTCGTCCCGCCCCTCGTTCTCCAACCAGAGCTTGGAGAGCGCCTCGTCGACCGCCTGGACGTCGCGGGTCGCCTCCAGCGCCACCCGGGGGCGCGGCTCGGCCACCACCACCTCCACGGTGCCGAGGGCGGCGAGCCCCGCCGCCTGCTCGGCCAGGGTGCCGGCCGCGGCGCGCAGGGTGCGCGAGCCGGAGAGGACGCGGTCGACGTAGACGACGATCCGCCAGGGACGGTTGAGCGGCGCGAGCCCGGTCACCGGCCGGAGCCGGCCGGCGTCGAGGACCGTGAAGTCGCCGGGCTGCAGGATCCTGGGAACCTCGCCCTTGGGGTCGAGGATCTGGACCGGCAGGTCGATCGTCGCGAGCGGCGCGGCGGGGGCCGCCGCGACGGACGGTACTACGGACGGTACTGAGGACGGCACGGCCGGAGCCGGGGTGGTTTGGGGGAGGAGGAGAGCGGCGAAAAGAACGAATGAGACCATCACCCGCCTATTCTACGGCTCAAGCCTCCCCTTGCAGCTCGGCGACCAGTCCGAGGAGCTCTTTGAGGAACGGCCGCAGCAGGGGGAACTGGAAGAGGGAGATCAGCCTGAGCACCAGCTTCACGCTGCGCTCCATCAGCAGGTAGCTCCGCGCGCACCCCGGCGAGGAGTCGTGGATCCAGAAGAGGATGATCCCCATCTGGTAGGTCCAGAGCAGATTGGGGAGCGCCGCGGTGAGCTCCGGCGTGAGGCGGCTGTCCGCGCCGCTGACGACCTCGGCGAACAGCTCGATCGCCTGCCGCCGGACCGGCTCGGACTCCGGGCTGAAGGGATTGAGCGGGCTCGCCGGATCGGCGGCGGTCTTGAACAGGATGCCCGCGAACCTGTGGTAGGGCTCGCTGGTGTCGAGCTTGGCCCGCAGCACCCCGGCCAGCCGCTCGCGCAGCCCGCGCTCGCGGGCGAGGACGTCGCGGCAGGCCGCCAGATGATCCAGGTGGCTCTGCTGGTAGAAGGCCTGGATCAGGTGCTCCTTGGAGCGGAAGTAGTAGTAGGCGTTGCCCACCGACACCCCCGCCCGCTCGGCGATGGCCCGCATGGTGGTCTCCTCGTAACCGCACTCGCGGAACAGCTCGAGGGCGGTCTCGAGGATCTGGGCGCGGGTGCGCTCCCCCTTGCCGGTTTTTTTTTCGTCCTTGGGCGGTGGCGCCGTCACCTCGTCCATCCGGCGGCCTCCCCGATCCGGAACCGGTTCCTGGAGACCCAGGCGACGAGCCGCCGGGCCACGGGTTCCATGCCCGGAGCCGCCAGCCGCAGGGCGGCCGAGCGATAGCGCCGGAGCGCCCAGAGGCACATCACCCAGGCCTTGGAGCCCCGATAGACCTCGCCGCGGCTCCCCACCACGGTCAGCTCCTCCAGGGTGGCGCCGGCGTCGAGGCTCGGGAAGCGCCGCCGCGCCTCCTCGGACCCGGCGTCGACGAACGCCATGGAGACGTACTTGGGCTGTTTCGCGAGCCACGAGCTCGCCCGCCGGCAGAGCGCGCACCGGCCGTCGTAGAGCACCGTGAGTAGAGCCGCCGCGGGCGATCCCACCGCTGGAACCGGGGATTCGGACTCGAACGTCGCGCCCGCCAGGTGCCAGACCACGAACCCGATGAGAAATCCGCTCAAGGTCCCCGCCAACAGCCGCAGTGAATCACTGTAGAGGGCCGCGGGATCTCTGGAGAGCAGGTCTGACAGCCTCGGAAGCAGCCATAAACCCGGCGGCAGACTCCCGATGACCATCCCGGCGACCTCCAGGGAGCGGCGGCGGAAGCGCCCGCGCCAGGAGAGGAACAGGATGGTGGGAATCCCCACGAAGAACATCAGCACATAGGCGAGGACGAGGAAAGGCACCGGCGAGATCTGGAGCCTCTCGCCGGACATCGAGATCGCCATGGAATCGCGGAGAAACGTCTCCACCAGCCAGATGCGGCCGAAGGCCACCGGCCAGGCGAGCAGGGGCGCCAGGAAAACGGCGAGGGTGAGTCTCAGGGATCTCATCGTCGCTCCCCGACCGCCCTCAGGCGCTCACCAGGACGCAGGCGTCCGGCTCGACGGGCGGAGGAGCGATGTCCAGGACCGCCCGGCGGCGGATGGCGCTGAACACGTAGAGGTTGAAGAAGTGCATGCCGCCGAGGACCAGGAGCACCCAGCCGATCTTCGTCGACAGCGCCTCGATCGAGCTGCGGGTGCTCGTCACTTCGTAGCCAAGCTTCAGGGCCATCGCGACGTAGCCGAGGTTGACCAAGCAGAAGCCGACCACCAGAAGATGGTTGACCGAGTCCGCCAGAGGGGCATTGCCGTGAAAGACGTCGACCAGAAAAATGCGGCCGCTACGGGACAGCGTGCGCGCGACCCAGATGGTGAGGCCGAGACTGATCGCGATGTAGAGAGCGTAGGTGACGACGACGAAATCGAAGCTCATGACGTCTCCTCAGAGGGCGAATGCGTCGAATTGAACGCGTTCAACAACAGAGTAGAGGCGTCGAGCCTCGGTGTCAAGGTTTTTGAACACGTTCGATTCAGCCCCCAGAGGTGAGCCGGACCAGCCGGTACTCCTTCTTCCCCTTGCGCAGGACCGCCAGGTCGCCGCCGATGCTGTCGGCGAGGGTCACGGCCTTCTTCTCCTCCCCCACCCGGCGATTGTTCAGGTAGATGCCGCCCCCCTGGATCGCCCGCCGCGCCTCGCCTTTGGAGGGGACGAGCCCCGAGGCGACGAGGAGGTCGGCCAGCGGCAACCCTTCGCCGTCGAGGCGCGATCGCGCCATCTCGACCGAGGGGACGTCGGCGAAGATGTCGAGGACGTCTCCGGGTTGCAGCTCCGAGATCTCGGCGCCGAAGAGGACGGCCGAGGCGCGCTCGGCCTTCGCCAGCTCGGTCTCGCCGTGGAGCATCCGCGTCACGTCGCGGGCGAGCCGCCGCTGTGCCGCCCGCGCCTGGGGCGCCGTGCGCAGCTCCTCCTCGAAGCCCGCGACCTCCTCCTGGCTCAGCCAGGTGAAGAACTTCAGGTAGGAGACGGCGTCGCGGTCGTCGGTGTTGATCCAGAACTGGTAGAAGCGGAAGGGGGAGGTCAGCCGGGGATCGAGCCAGACGGTCCCCGCCTCGGTCTTGCCGAACTTCACCCCGGCCGCGGTGGTCACCAGCGGCGAGACCAGGCCGTGCGCCAGCTTGCCCCGCGTGGCGGCGGCCTCGCCGCGCAGCCGGCGGATCAGGTCGGCGCCGGCGGTGATGTTCCCCCACTGGTCGCTCCCCCCCATCTGCAGCCGGCAGTCGTAGCGGTCGTAGAGCACCAGGAAGTCGTAGGCCTGGAGGAGCATGTAGCTGAACTCGGTGTAGGAGAGCCCCTCCTCCCCCTCCAGGCGGCGGCGGACCGACTCCTTGGCCATCATCGCGTTGACCGAGAAGTGCTTGCCGGTGTCGCGCAGGAAGTCGATCAGCGGGATGGTGGCGAGCCAGTCGGCGTTGTTGACGATGCGGGCGGGGTTCGCCGCGGCGTCGAAGTCGAGGAAGCGGGCGAGCTGGCTGCGGATCCCCGCCAGGTTCTCCTCGACCTTCTCGGGGGTCAGCAGCTGCCGCTCCAGGGTCTTGCCGCTGGGGTCGCCGATCATGCCCGTGCCGCCGCCGGCGATGGCGACGGGTGAGTGCCCGAACCGTTGCAGGCGGGCGAGGTTCAGGATCGGCAGCAGCGAGCCGACGTGGAGGCTGGCCGCCGTGGGGTCGAAGCCGATGTACGCGGTCAGCGTCTCCTGGCCCAGGAGATCGCGGAGGCCCGGAGTAGAGTCGTAGACCAGCCCTCGCCATTCGAAGTCGTCGAAAACGTTCACGTTCGGTTGTCCTCTCAAAGCGGGCCTATCCTATCGTCGATCGTCACCGTCTACCGTCAGGGTGCCCGCCGGCGCCGCGATTCCTTCCCGCCCCCTGCCGGCGGGCCGACCGGCAGCGGCTCGAAGTCGCTCAGCGGCGGCCCGGAGCGCGCCGCGAGCAGGAGGCGGTCCTCGTTGGGCCAGCGGCGGTCGAGGATGAAGACCAGCGGATCGACCGGGCGAAAGGCGCCGTCGGCCCCCTTGCGGCGGACCTCGTAGTGGACGTGCGGGCTGGTGACGCCCCAGCCGCTGTTGCCCACGGTGCCCAGCCGGTCCCCCCGCTTCACCGCCTGCCCCTGCCGCACGTCGACGCGGTCCTCGTGGCCGAACAGGGTGAAGAAACCGTCGCCGTTCTCGACGATCACCAGGTTGCCGTAGCGCCACCAGGCAGCGCCGCGGGCCATCGGGACCTGACCGGCGAAGGCGACGACGCCGTCGGCCGTGGCATGGATGGGCGTGCCGATGGGCGCCGCGAGGTCGACGCCGGGGTGGACCTCCATCTCGTGGGTGAACGGGCTACGGCGCCGGCCGAACGGTCCGATGAGCACGAAGTTGCTCCCCTGGAGCGGACAGAGGGAGGGGGTGGTCCGCACTTCGTCCGGATGGGCCGCCTCGTAGGCCCGCGCCGCGCCGAGCGCGCCGTCGAGCCCCAGGAGGCGCCGCTGCAGGAGCGCCTGTGACCGGTGTCCCTCCGCGATCGCTTCGGCGTAGATCGAGTGCGAAGGCGCTTCGGCCGGCAGCGGACCCGGCCGCGCGTGGAGCGGCGGCAGCCCGTAGACGAGAGAGATCTTGGCCAGGCGCAGGTCGAGCCGCTGGGCGTGGCCCCCGAGCTCGTCCAGCCGGCCGACCAGCGCCTGCACCCGCTCCCCCTGGAGCCGGCGCTCGGCGGTGAGCCCCTGGAACTCCTGCTGGTTGGTCAGCCCTTCGAGGACCCGCGGCGCCACGGCGGCGCCGAAGGCGAGCCCCGCGAGGTAGACCAGCGCCAGGACCGACAGGGCGGTGAGCTGGCGGCGCGAGAGGAGAACGTACCGCACCCGCTTGCGGATGTCGGCGGGGTGGATCTGGACCTCGAGGCTCCAGGGACCGCGCGGGGAGGCCGCGGCGTCCGGCCTCACGCGCCTGGCCTCACGGGACCGCCGGTGCCACGGGGAGAGGGTCGACCCTGGGGTTCAGCCGCTCGATCGCCTCCTCGCTGGCGTGGCGCCGCACGGTGGCGAGCAGCTCGCGGTGGAGGGCCGGCCCCCCCGCCACGACGTTGCCGCTGGCGAAGAACCCCTCGCCGCCGTCGACGTCGGTGACCACGCCCCCCGCCTCGCGCACCAGCAGGATGCCGGCGCCGATGTCCCAGGGCGACAGGCGGAACTCGAAGAAGCCATCGTAGACCCCGGCGGCGGTGTAGGCGAGGTCGAGGGCGGCCGAGCCGCAGCGGCGGATCGCCTTGGCGACGCTGAAGACGTCGCGGAAGATGCCGAGATAGAGCTCGAGGGTGGGCAGGGCGCGCCAGGGATAGCCGGTGGCCAGGAAGGAGCCCTTGAGGCCGTCCTGGGGGGCGACCTCCATCTTCCGGCCGTTCCAGGTCGCTCCCCCGCCGCGGACGGCGGTGAACAGGTTCTCCCCCTCCGGGTCCACGATCACGGCGACCAGCAGCTCGTCCCCCTTCCGGCAGGCGACGGAGACGCAGTACATGGGGAGCCCCTGGAGGAAGTTGGTGGTGCCGTCGAGCGGATCGATCAGCCATTCGTGCTCGCCGTGCCCGATCCCGGCGCCGCCCCCCTCCTCGGCGAGGATGCGATGATCGGGGAAGCGCCGGCGGATCTCGGCGAGGATGGCCGTCTCGCTCTCCTTGTCCGCCTGGGTCACGTAGTCGTTCTCTCCCTTGCGGCGCACCTCCAGCCCGGCGGCGCGGAAGTAGCGGCTGACGACCTCCGAGCCGGCGTGGGCGGCGGCCAGGGCCGTCTGGAGGAGATCGTCGAGGGGGGCGTCGTTCATGGTCCCCCTCACCCCTTCGGCTTCTGCGGCCGCGGGCTGAACTCCTCGAAGGCGAGCTTCCAGGGGCCGTCCTTCTCCCGGCGCCAGACCCGCAGGTAGTTGGAGGTGTTGATCCAGGGGCTCTCCGGTCCGTCCTCGTGCCGCTTGACGAAACCGTAGGAGTAGCCGAGGTCCCCCGAGCGGGCGACGCCGCCGCCGAGCGTCTCCCAGGTGGTGGGCATCGAATTCTCCGCCAGCAGGGCGCGGGAGGCCTCCTTGCCGAGGGCCGCCGGATGGCTGACGCGCAGCAGGCGGGCGTCGGCGGCGAGCACCACTTCATACGCCGCGGCGCTCCCCCTCTCCTGTGTCGCCGCGGCGAGCGCGCGGTCGGCGTCGAGCAGGGCCTTGCGGGCCCCCTCGGCATCCACCTTCGGCAGCGCGCTCTCCTCCACCGTGGCGGGACCGCTCAGCGAGATCGTGGGAGTCGCGGCCGCCGCGGGCTCGGGGTTGCTGACGCCGAGGTCGAGCGCCGCTTTCCACGCGCCGTCCGCCTGCCGCTTCCAGATCGTCGCGAACTGGCCCCAGGCGACCGGCTTCTCGGAGGCCTTCGGACTGAAGTCGTAGGGGCCGGTGTTGAACCCGAGATCGCCGGCCAGCGAGACCTCCGAGTGCACCGGGTACCAGGCCAGCAGCGCCGGCGATGCCGGACGCTTCCCCCAGACCTCCTTGCCGTTCGCCGGATCGGGATCGAAGACCACCGAGTCGTCTGCCAGGTAGGCGAGGAACGCCGCGCGCATCCCCTGGTCGGCGGACGCCTTGGCGAACGCCTTCTCGGCCGCCACCAGGCCATCGAGCGCCGCCTGGCGGTCGATCGCCGGAGCCGCCGCCGGGACCGTGCCCTGAGGGGCCGCCGTCTGAGCGCGGGAGGCCATCGCCGCCAGCAGCACGGCGACGGCACCAAACATCGTTAAAACTCTTGAATTCATGAAGCTCCCATGCTGAATCCGTTACCGGGTCTTTCGCTCTCGCGCGGAGCGCTTGCCGATTGTACGGTATTCGCCCCGCCGGCCGGCGGCGGAACGCCGGCTCGTACATTGCTAAATTTTCTTCATTGCTCTACCATCTGTGCAGATGTTACTTATGTTGGTCCAGAGTTGATTTTCCCCTGACGGGTTTTGGGCGGTATGTGCGACGTAGCGTGCTTCACCCTCCTGTCAGGCCAAGAAGGGGGGATGGTATGCACGATCATCAGGTCCAATTCTATGAACAGGACGTCTTCCTCATCGAGAGTCTGAGCGACCTCATCGGCAGACGCCTGGAGGACGACGAACAGGCCTGCATCGTCATCGCGACTCCGGCCCACCGGGCCGATCTCGAGCCGCGGCTGCGACTGCGGTGCGGGGCCTGGAGCTGGGATGCCGCGTTGCGGTCCGACCGGTACATCCCGCTGGACGCGGACGAGACCATGATGAAGTTCATGGTCGACGGCTGGCCCGACAGGGATCGCTTCTCCGGCATGGTGCACGACCTCCTGGGCCGGGCGTCGCGCAACGGCACCCGGCAGGTGCTCGCGTTCGGCGAGATGGTGGCGCTCCTCTGGGCGCGCGGGAACCAGGAGGCCGCGGTCCACCTGGAACGGCTCTGGGACGATCTCGTCTGCACCGAGTCCTTCTCCCTGCTCTGCGCCTACCCGATCCAGGGCTTCAACTGCGCAGAGAAGATGCCCCTTTTCCAGGAGGTCTGCCGCGCCCATTCGCGGGTCGACCTCACGGATGGCCAGCGGAGACGGCGCAAGAGCGCTCCCCGCTAAGACCGGAGCGTCTGCCGGCCGTCGAGGAAGGTGGCGACCGGGTGCCCGTGCAGGGTCCAGCCGTCGAAGGGGGTGTTCCTCCCCTTGCTGCGGAAGGACGCGGCGCGAAGGGTGACCTCGGCGTCGGGGTGGAAGACGGTGACGTCCGCCACGCTCCCCACCTTGAGCGTCCCCCCCTCGACTCCCAGCACCCGCGCCGGGCCGGTCGAGAGGAGATGGACGAGCCGCGGCAGGCTCAGGGTTCCCGGCCGCACCAGGCGGTCGAGACAGAGGCTGAGCGTGGTCTCCAGGCCGACGATGCCGAACGGGGCCATGCTGAACTGCACGTCCTTCTCGTCGGCGTGATGGGGCGCGTGGTCGCTGGCGATGCAGTCGACGGCGCCGTCGGCGAGGCCGTTGAGCAGCGCCTCCATGTCCTTGCGTGACCGCAGCGGCGGCTTCATCTTGGTCTGGGTCGAGAAGCCGCTCTTCGCCACCTCCTCGTCGGTGAGGATCAGGTGGTGGGGGGCGACCTCGCAGGTGACGGCGAGCCCCTGGGCCTTGGCGCGCCGCACCATGTCGAGGCTGCGCGCCGTCGACAGGTGGGCCACGTGGTAGCGGCCGGCGGTGTCCTCGGCGAGGATGAGGTCGCGCGCCACCATCACGTCCTCGGAGGCGCCGGGGATGCCGGGAAGGCCGAGCTTGGTCGACCACTCCCCTTCGTGCATGACGCCGTTGCCGGTGAGCGTGAGGTCCTCGGCGTGCTGGATGACCGGGACGCGGAAGTGCTGGGCGTACATCAGGGCGCGGCGCATCAGCTCGGCGTTCATCACCGGCTTGCCGTCGTCCGAGATCGCCCGCACGCCGGCGCGCACCATCTCGCCGATCTCCGCCAGCTCCTCGCCGAGCAGCCCCTTGCTGATCGCCCCGATGGGATAGACCCGGGCGTGGCCGTGCCGCCGCGCCTCCAGCAGGATGTGCTCGGTCACCGAGCGGCTGTCGTTGACCGGCGCCGTGTTCGCCATGCAGGCCACGGCCGTGAAGCCGCCGGCCGCGGCGGCCATGGTGCCGGTGGCGACCGTCTCCTTGTACTCCTGCCCCGGCTCGCGCAGATGGACGTGGATGTCGATCAGCCCCGGCGCCACCACCAGGCCGGAGGCGTCGAAGGTCTCGGCGTCCTTCGGCGGCTTGATCCGGCCGTCGAGCTTGACGACGCGGCCGTCCTCGATCAGCAGGTCGTGGACCGCGTCGAGGTCCTGGCTCGGGTCGATCACCCGGCCGCCATGGATCAGCAGCTTGCTCATGATGCTAGGCGTTCTCCTCGTGGATGCCCGACAGCAG
>DATBAW010000121.1:0-6193 GCA_036271335.1 Thermoanaerobaculia bacterium | reverse complement strand
TCCAAACGTCCCCACCCACCCCGCACTCCCTCGCAGCAGCTCCAACCCCCGCTCCAGCAACGCCTGGTTCTCAGGCTTCACCAGCCACGTGCTCCGGCCCGAAGGGTGAGGGAGCGGAATAACGTCGAACGTCAGGTCGCCTCGCGTGATCGGAAACGCCTTCCCCACCCTCTCCTGCAAAGGCACGTTCTCCGGCAGGAACTTCTTGATGGCGAGCTGGCCGACCGCGATCACCGTCGGCGGGCGGATCAGCCGGAGCTCTTCCTCCAGGTACGGCGCACAGTTGGCGATTTCCAAGGGGCTCGGGACGCGGTCGCCTCCCTGCGGCGCGCGGCCGGGGAAGCAGCGGATCACGGCGCCGATCCAGACGCGCCGCCGGAACTCTTCCTCCGGCGCGCCCAGGCGGTCGAACCAGGCGAACAGGCGCGATCCCGCCGTATAGGCGAACGGCCGTTGCAGGACCACCTCCTTCGGCCCTGGCGCCTGCCCGACCAGCATCAGACGCGGCCAGACCTCGGGGCGGGCGGCGACCGGCGGCGGCTCGACGGTCGGGCAGATCCGGCACCCCCGCACCTGCTGGAGATGGCGATCGAGCGCCTCCCAATCTTCCCGAGGCTTCAGATCTTCCATGGGCGCTCGGCGAGACAGTCGAGGAAGGCGTCCACCACTCTGGGGTCGAACTGGCGCCCCTTCTCGCGGCGCAGGATCGCGGCGGCCTCGTCCTGCGGCAGGGCCTCGCGGTAGGGGCGGGTGGTGGTCATGGCGTCGAAGGCGTCCACGACGGCGATGACCCGTGCGCCGAGGGGGATGTCGTCGCCGGCGAGGCCGCGCGGATAGCCCGGATGCTGGCCGTCGAGCTCGCCGTCGAAGCGCTCCTGGTGATGCAGGACGAGCGGAGCGGCCCCCCGCAGCACCTCCAGCCGCTCCAGCATGCGCGCGCCGATCTCGGGATGCTGGCGCATCAGGTCGGTCTCCCGGGGATCGAGCGGACCCTCCTTGCCCAGCACCGACTCGGGCACGCCGAGCTTGCCGACGTCGTGGAGAAGGCTCGCGTAGTGGAGCGTCTCCAGCTCCCGGCCGCGCAGCCCGAGCTTCTCCCCCACCGCCACCGCATACTCGCTGACCCGCCGCAGGTGCCCGCCGGTGTAGGCGTCCTTGGCCTCGATGGCCTGGATCAGCGCGTCGGACACGCGGACGAGGTCGCGCCGCAGCAGCCGGTTCGATTCGACCAGCTCTTCCCGCAGCCGCACCTCGCGCTGGCGCGACCACCCCACGAGCGCGCCCGCCACCGAGAGGATCAGCAGATCGGCCCGGCCGCTCCAGACCTCGTGGACCGCCGGCGGTCCGAACCGGAGCACCAGCGCGGCGAGCCCCAGCAGGTGACAGACGCCGCTTGCCGAGGCCGCCAGGACGCCCCCTCGCAAGCCGTAGCGGAGAGCGGCCCAGAGGATCGGCAGGAGATAGACGAGCGTCGTCCATTCGTTGCCGCGCGGGAGCCGCCAGGCCAGCGCCAGGCCGACGCTCGCCGACGCCAGCACCAGACCCGAGCCCACCAGGAAATCCCGCCGACGATCGCGCGGATCGCTCGCCGGGGAGGGGAAGACGATCATCGTCTCCTCGCCCTCTCCGCGGTCGCCGGGGAGGCGCACGTCGCGCGGCGCGTCGTCGCCCCGGAGCTCGCCGGGAAGCGGCACCATCCAGCGCCGGCCATAGCGGTCGAAGAGGAGCAGGATCGGTGGCGCCAGAAGCGTGGCGCTGACCAGAGCGCCCGTCCCCCAGCTCCAGATCCAGAGGATCGTCGAGGTCCCCGGCGAAGGTCCAGCCGCGCCGGCGCTCCCGGCAAACGCCAGGGTCAGCGCCGAGCCGGCAAGCCCGCCGGCAAAGGCCGCACCCAAAACCCAGAGGAAGGACCTCAGATTGGGCAGGCCGCGTCCGAGCTGGGGGACGTACCGGAAGGCGGTCCATCCGGAGAGGCCGGCGAGCGCGAAGGAGAGCGCGAGGATCAGCGCCTCGGCGGGAGGGCTGTGCGTGATCGAGAGGGCCGTGAATTGACCCAGGGCGGCGCCGGCGATGCCGATCCCGCCGAAGAGGAGGCCGGCGGTGAGCGAGATGGCGGGGGTGAGCGGGAAGACGAGGCCGCCGCTCCAATCATGAGCGAGCACCCCACAGAACCCCGCGACGGCCGGCAGGGCGATGCGGAATCCATTCCCTCGCCGGAGCCAATCCGCGATCTGGCCCGAGCGGTGGTAGGCGAAAGCCGCCCCGTGGGACGAGGCGGCTCGCGGCTCCGGATTGACGACGCTCATCCCGTCTGGAGGAACCCTCCTCGGATCCCTTGCCGTCGAAGTCAGGGACTGTCGAAGCCAGGGCCTAGGGCGAGGTTCCCTTGAGGGGGGACCCCACCACCAGATCCTCGGCGGCTTTCACGACCGCCTCCGGCAGCACCTCGACCGCCGGTTGCCACCAGGGCGCGCCCTCCTCGAAGAGGTCCCCCTCGTGGCTGCACGGCGACGCGATGTGGTCACGGCCGTACACGGCCTTGCCCTGGTGGCGCCCCCGGTGCAGCGGATAGATGCTGCCGCAGACCAGACAGAAACGGCCGATCGTGCGCCCCTGCCGCTCCTCGGGGAGCTGGCTCTGCGGGGCCGCGTGCGGGAATCGATACATATGGCATTGACCTCAGCTCAGCGGGCCGCGATCAGCTCCGCCCGCGAAAAGAAGACGGAGAGCTCGATGGCGGCGTTCTCCGGCGAATCGCTGCCGTGAATGGCGTTGCGCTCGATGGACGTGCCGAACAGCTTGCGGACGGTCCCCTCCTCGGCCTTCGCCACGTCCGTGGCACCCATCGACTTGCGCAGATGGGCCACCGCGTCCTCGCGCTCCAGCGCCACCGGAATCACCGGACCGCTGGTCATGAACTCCACCAGGCTGCCGTAGAACGGCCGCTCCTTGTGCACCTCGTAAAAGGCCTGGGCCTGGGCCTCGGTCAGCCGCAGCATCCTGAGGCCGCGGACGGTGAAACCTTCCTTCTCCAGGTGCGCCAGAACCTTACCCGCATTGCCGGCCTCGACGGTGTCCGGCTTGAGAATCGCCAACGTCATCTGCATGAGATCGTGCTCCCTCGGTTTCGTATACGCCAGGCCGGCGCCGCCGGCTCAGGACAGGTTGAACTCTACAGCACTTCGACATTCGTGGACTCGCCCTACATCGGCTCGACATCCCCTTCGGCGCCGTCGATCCGGAACACCGTGCCTACCACCTCCACCACCCCCTCGGGTCCCAGCAGAACCGCCGATTCGGCGGGAATGCCGAAGCCGTACCGCACGCCCTCCCCCACCAGCATCTTGCGCAGGCGGCGATCGTGGCCGGGATCGAAGTTCGGCTCCACCACGCCGTCCGCCAGCCAGCCGAAGCCGGGCATCAGGTCGCCCTTGAAGATGCTGCGCGCGAGCTTCCCCGCGCACTGGGCCGCCGCGGCGATCGCCACCACTACCCCGCCCTCCGCGATCTTCCGCGCCAGTGCCTCGGCCGCCGGCGTCCCCTGGATCGCCTGCAACAGGTGGTCGGTCACGCCGCCGCCGAGGTAGACGGCCGCGACGTCTCGGATGCGCTCGGAATTCCGCATCCGCCGGCCGTCCCGATCGCGATAGATGGGGATGATCTCCACCTCGCGGTCGAATCCGTCCTTCAAGTACTCGGCGAAATGACGCGGATAGTCGTTCGACCCCGAGGCCGCCGGGATGAACCCGATCGGTCCCGGCGGCACCTTGTCGAGCCACGCCTGGTCCGCGTCCTCCGTCTCCCCGAAGCTGAACTCGCCGCCGCCCAGGAGGGCGAGCCAGCCGGTGCCTTCCGCCATGTATCCCTCGTCTCCGCCACGCCCGGGCATCAATGCCCGGGCTACCCTGAAACACCCAAGCCCCCTGAAGGGGACTCCCCCCAGGAGCCGGGTTCACCCGGCTTTTCTTTTGAGCGTAGCCCGGGTCTTTAGACCCGGGCGTCAGCCGTTTCTACGTCCCCAGCACCCGCGCCATCGTCTCGCCCAGCTTCGCCGGCGAGTCGACCACGTGGATGCCCGCGGCCTTCATGGCGTCCATCTTCTCGGCCGCCGTGCCCTTGCCACCGGCGACGATGGCGCCGGCGTGGCCCATGCGGCGTCCGGGAGGGGCGGTGACGCCGGCGATGAAGCCGACGACCGGCTTCTTGCAGTTGGCCTTCAGCCACGCGGCGCCGTCCTCCTCGGCGTTGCCGCCGATCTCGCCGATCATGATGATCCCCTCGGTCTGCGGATCGGCCGCGAACTGCTCCAGCACGTCGATGAAGTTGGTGCCGTTCACCGGATCGCCGCCGATGCCGACGCAGGTCGACTGCCCGAGGCCGACGTTCGAGAGCTGCCAGACCGCCTCGTAGGTCAGCGTGCCCGAGCGCGAGACGACGCCGACCGAGCCCTTCTTGTGGATGTGCCCCGGCATGATGCCGATCTTGGCCATCCCCGGCGAGATCACGCCCGGGCAGTTGGGACCGATCAGACGCGTGGGATAGGAGCGCAGCAGATCCTTCACCTTCAACATGTCGTTCACCGGGATGCCCTCGGTGATCGCGACCACCAGCTCGATGCCGGCGGCGGCGGCTTCCATGATGGCGTCGGCCGCGAACGGCGGCGGCACGAAGATCATCGACGCGTTGGCGCCCGTCTTCTCGCGGGCCTCGGCGACCGAGTCGAAGACCGGAATCCCCTCGACCGATTCCCCACCCTTGCCCGGCGTGACTCCGGCGACCACCTTGGTGCCGTAGTCGCGGCAGCCGAGGGCGTGGAAAGTCCCCTCCTTGCCGGTGATCCCCTGCACGAGCAGACGCGTGTCGTCATTCACCCAGATCGCCATCTCTACGCTCCTCCCTTGGCGGCAGCTGCCGCGGCCACGGCCTTTTCGGCGGCGTCGGCCATCTGCTCGGCCACGATGAACTGGAACGGCGCCTCGCGCAGCACGCGGCGCCCCTCGTCGACGTTCGTCCCCTCGAGGCGCACGATGACCGGGATCTTCACGTCCCCCAACTCCTCGATCGCCCCGACCACGCCGCGGGCGATGCGGTCGGTGCGGGCGATGCCGCCGAAGATGTTGATCAGCACCGCCTTGACGTTGGGGTCCGAGACCAGGATGCGGAAGGCGTTCTTGACCGCCTCCTGCGAGGCGCCGCCGCCGACGTCGAGGAAGTTGGCCGGCTCGCCGCCGTAGAGCTTGATGATGTCCATCGTCGCCATGGCGAGGCCGGCGCCGTTGACCATGCAGGCGATGTTGCCGTCGAGCTTGATGTAGTTGAGGTTGAACTTGCTCGCCTCGACCTCCAGGGGGTTCTCCTCGGCGAGGTCGCGCATGTCGAGGATGTCCTTGTGGCGGAAGAGCGCGTTGTCGTCGAAGCTCACCTTGGCGTCGAGCGCCATGACGTCGCCGCCGCCGGTCACCATCAGGGGGTTGATCTCGGCCAGCGAGGCGTCGGTGTCCATGTAGGCGTTGACCAGGCCGGTGATCAGCTTCGCGGCCTTGGCCGCCGTGGCGCCCTTGAGGCCGAGGGCCAGGGCCACGGCGCGGGCCTGGAACGGCTGGATGCCCAGCTCGGGCTCGATGGCGACGCGGGAGATCGCCTGCGGGTCCTTCGCGGCGACCTCCTCGATGTCCATGCCGCCCTGGACGGAGGCCATGATCACCGGCTTCCCCTGGGCACGGTCGAGGGTGATCGAGACGTACAGCTCCTGGGCGATGTCGGCGGTCTCCTCGATGAGGACCTTGCGGACGAGCTGCCCCTCGGGGCCGGTCTGGTGGGTGATGAGCTGCATCCCCAGGATCTGCGAGGCGAGCTCGCGCGCCTCCTCGGGCGACTTGGCGAGCTTGACGCCGCCCCCCTTGCCGCGCCCGCCGGCGTGGATCTGGGCCTTGACGACACACCGGCCGCCGAGCTCCTCGCAGATCTTCGCCGCCTCGTCGGCGCTCTCCGTCACCCTGCCCTTGGGGGTCGCGACCCCATACCGGCGCAGGATCTCCTTGGCCTGATACTCGTGGATCTTCAAGACAATTTCCTCCCGAGAAAGCGCTCCGAGAAAGTTCCCTGGGAACCTGGATTCGAGACTTGGGAAAAGTCCCCGAAAGGGGACGGAAGGCGCCGGACGGACCGGGCCGGGGGGAGTGTATCAGAGAGG
>DATBAW010000120.1:0-8326 GCA_036271335.1 Thermoanaerobaculia bacterium | reverse complement strand
GGCTTCGTCCTGGTCTGGCGGCATCACGATTCATCTCGCGCATCCCTCGGCCATGCCGAGACGGCTCGTCAACTCCACCTCCGGCTCGGGCGCTGCCATTCATCAAATATCCCCTTCATTCGCGCGGACCTGGAAATGGCGTTGCGGGCCGAAGGCCCGACAGTCTTCGATTGGCTCGTCGAGATGATCCGCGTCCATGGTCCGGGGGGAAAGAGGCCGAGGATGGCATTGAACTGTTGCTGCGATAGAGTCGACGCCTAACCTCGCGGCGAAAGGGGATGACCATGAGACCAGCTCGTACGTGTCCGAATTGTGACGGTACAAACCTCTATGCCAGCAGCCATAAGGTCGGCTCTGGGGGCGGCGCCTTTGCCCCGAACTACCTCCCCGGCTTGAATGCGTTGGGGGCCCCGGCGAGGCTCCGCGTGGTTGTCTGTATCGACTGTGGTCTGACGCGCTTCTTTGCCGACTCTGACGTTACCAGCCGGATTCAGGAATCAAAAGACTGGCTGCGGTTGTTTGTGAGCCAGCCGAACACGCCAGGGTAAACTCCCTTTGGGGAAGCCCGCTCGGCCTTTCGCCTTTGTGTAGCGTCGCTTTCCGAGTGTCTCTACGAACACAAACGGGACACAACGGTTCATTCGAGCGTCGTTCGCCCTTTTCGCCTCGCCAATCGCCCTTTCCCCCTGACGGTAGGCACCTTTCCCTGCGTCCACTGGAATGGGCAAACCTCGAGGCGTAGCGTCTCTTCGTTCAGGCGAATGCACGAGCGGACCGGACGAACGGTAACTTCGCCGGGAGTAAACGGACGCCTGAACAGGCGTCCTCATCACCTCCCGAGGCGGAGCGCGCGCCTGGAGAGGCGAAGAGGCCGCCTGAGCGGGCGAAAGGGGCAGGGGTGGAGGCGGGAAGATGCGCGGGGCTCATCATCGGGCTGACTTCGCTACTCCAGAAACGCCCCAAAATGGCTGATGCCGCCGAGGGGGGCGAACCTCGCGCGTTCCAGGTAGAATGGCGGTGCCGGCGGCCTGCCACGCAACGGAGGGTCAGCCGATCCTGCAAGAGATTGAAACGCCGACGAGGAGCCGATGCTCAGTATTCCTATGGATGACACGCGGGCCGTCGCGATCGTGGCGGCGATCCAGGGCGGGGATGTCGAGGTCCTGCAAGGGTTTCTCCGCGACAACCCGGATCTTGCCACGGCCCGAGTGATCGATCGGCATGGAGTGTCTCGCACGCTGCTGCATATCGCGGTGGACTGGCCCGGCCACTTTCCCAACGGCTCAGAGACGGTGGGTATCCTGGTCGCGGCTGGGGCGGATGTGAACGCCCCTGTGATCCATCCAGGTCCCAAGGGGGCTCCCGAGACGGCGTTGCACTGGGCCGCGAGCAACGATGACGTCGCCGTCCTCGACGCGCTTCTGGATAGCGGCGCCGACATCGAGACGCCGGGTGCCGTGTTCACCGGCGGCACGGCGATGTCGGATGCGGTGATCTTCGCGCAGTGGCGCGCCGCGCGCAGGCTCCTGGAGCGTGGCGCGACGACGACCCTCTGGCAGGCCGCCGCCTTGGGGCTCCTCGATCGGGTTCTTGAAGCCTGTCAGCTCGAGCCCTCTCCAGCGCCCGAACAGATCACGAATTCTTTTTGGCACGCCAGCCGGGGTGGGCAGCGGCATACCGCGGAGTACCTGCTTGACCGGGGCGCGGATCTGAACTGGGTCGGATATGACCACAAGACGCCTTTCGACGCGGCGCGGGAGAGTGGCGACAACCATCTGATTCCGTGGCTTCGGGAGCGTGGCGCCAAGTCGGCGGCGGAGCTGCGGTAGGGGCCAAATCGAGACCTGCCGAGGAAGGGTTCACCCAGGAGAAGGTCAAATTGAGCAGTACGTTACAACGCTTGTCCGACTGGTATGCCGCTCAGTGCGATGGCGATTGGGGTAGATCAACATGAACAAGGCGTCTAGGCGTTTGGGCCGTTCTCTCCACCTCGGAGACGCCCCACGGGGCGTCTCTACAGTGAGGAGGCGAGATCTGATACTTTTCAAATACTCTCTGAGAGGGAGGACATGAAGCGCACTTGGACGATCCTTGGAGTACGCGACGTGGCGCTCAGTTTCAAATGGTACCAGTCGCTGTTCGGCCAGCCGGCGACGCATCCGGCCCACTCCTATTTTGGACAGAGGCATTCAGGCAAGGCGATATGATCAAGACGAACCAGAGACGGACGGGAGCCAAGGTGATTCGAACCGTCATCGTCTCCAAGACCGCGTGGTCGCCCGTCCTTGTCGTGGTCTGTGCGTCCGTATTTGTGTTCGCCATGAATTCGTTGCCGCCGTCCCGGCTCGGCTCTGCGGCTCTGTTTTTGGGGGGTCCCCTTTCGCTGGTGGCGGCGATTTTCGCCGCCCGCGCACCAAGACACCGGGTTGCAACCTTCTTGCTCGTACTGATCGCGTTCGCCTATGCCTTCTTCTGGTGGATCATTTTTCTCGATGGCTGTCATGATCAGGGACCTTGCGAAGACCCGCTGATCGCTCAACTACCGAGCTATTTCGTGCTGTTCTGCATTCTTGCCGGTCCCGTTGCCGCCGGGATCTATCTGTTCCGCAGACCCTCGGCTGACAGAGCCGTGGAGCCAAGGCGGTGAGCTCTGGGAGCGCGCTGGAGCCGTTGCCCTATATCGACATCATCGGGCTGGCTCGCCACTCCAGAAAGCACCCCAAAATGCCTGATGCCGTCGAGGGAGGCGCACCTCGCGCGTTCCAGGTAGAATGGCGGTGCCGGCGGCCTGCCACGCAACGGAGGGCCAGCCGATCCCGCAAGAGATTGGAATGCGGATGAGGAGGTGCCCATGCTGAGCATCCCTGAGAACGACGAGCGGGCGATCTGATTCCGTGGCTTCGAGAGCGTGGCGCCAGGTTGGCCGCGGAGTTGTGCGGTAGGCCCCAAATCGGACAAGACGAGGAAAGGAGCGAGGCATGTCGCGGCTTCTCATCGGAGCATTGATTCTCTGTTTCACCGCCTGCAGCGCCAACCAGGTCCGCCCTGCGGCCGAACCGGCCGATCGGATCGTGGCCAAAGCCCTGGCGGCTATCGCGCCGTACCACGTGGTCAAGCTCGACACCGCGGCGATCGCGGCGGCGGTGCGCGCCGGCCGGACGGTTGGACTTCCCTTCGTCACCCAGGATAACCGCTTGACCGTCGCAAATGTGCGGCTGACGCTCCGCAATCTTCGCAGCCCCGACCTCGCCGGCGTCGATGTGAAGAACGGCGTGAACAAAACCTTTCGCATCCTCCCCCTGCCGCCGCCCGCGACGTATCAGGGCCGGGTCGAAGGCAAACCGGGCGTCGCGGTCTGCACCGTCAATGAGCGCGTGGTCGAAGGGAACATCCTCCTCGCGCCGGACGGCTGGTCGATCATCGAGCCGCTCGAGCCGCTGTTGCGGCTGCGCGGCGTCGATGCGCAACAGCGCGAGACGGTGCTGAGGCAGTACGATCACATCGTCTATAACGTCAGGGAACAGCATGAGCACGTCGTGGCCGATGCGGACCTCTTTCAAGCCGCCATCTCTAAGCCGATCCAAAAGGCACCGGTCGAGGCGAAAACGCCGCTGGTGGTTTCCGCCGTCGCGGACGGCGATGCCGATTTCTACCGTGCTTATCCGCCGGGCTCGGTCATGCCGTTCTGGCTGAAGGAGGAAGCGCTCTACAACGTTCTCGACTGGCTCTTCAACTGTGTTGAGCCGGACGCCGATCCCGACAACGCCTACGCGCTCTGCGACAATAAGTTCGACGGCGGCGGCAATGGCTTCCAGGCGCGAGTGCGGCTCGATCGGCTGGAGGCGTGGGAGGCGGGCGGGCCGAGCAGCGGGGAGCGCGAGGAGCTTCTGCGCCAGTCGGCTCGCGAGACCCATCAGGCGACGCCGCCGTGTTGTGGTCCGCCGCATACCGCCGGACGCTCGTCGCTCGTGTTCTTCTTCAGCGGCCGCACCCTCAGTCCGGGTGCCGGCGTTGCCAGCGTGAGCGGCCTCAATGTCTATGATGACAGTTGTTTCGCGGAAGGCCACGACTATCTGTGTCATCACGCGCTGACCCAGGTCACGCCGAGTGAGGATTTCCCCGGCAATGCCTTTTTCCAGGAGCTGCTCGTCGCGCACGAGGTCGGCCATATCCTCGGCGGGGCGGAGCAACCGGCACCCTTCGGCGTTTGCTGGCTTTTCGGCGAGCAGTGCGGCCCGAACCTCATGGGCTCGATCGCCTTCAGCGGTGGCCCGATCTATCTTTATACGAAAGAGGACACTGAATTTGTCATGGGGCCGCTAATGCGGGAGCGGTTGGGCGGAAAGCCCTGAAGCGACCACTCTGCCATGGAGCCGTTGCCTTACATCGACGAGCATCGTCTGCCGTGCGACGCGCCCGCGGACGTGATCTGGTCGGCGCTGTTGAGGGTCCTGCGTGGGATGAGCGGAGGCGCGCCGCTGGCGCGTATCCTCGGCTGTGACCCCCTACTGGGAACGACTGAATTCGCCGGTCGCGCCGGAGACGCCGTGCCGGGCTTCCGAGTGGCCGAGGCTGAGCCTGGCCGGCGGCTGGTGCTGCGCGGACGCCACCGTTTTGCCAACTACGCTCTGACTTTCCTCATCGACCACGACGGCTTGCAAGCGCAGACGCACGCGGAGTTTCCGGGCTTGCTCGGCCGGCTTTACCGCGCTGCGGTCATCGGGAGCGGCGGCCATCGGCTGGTGACCCGGCGGCTGCTGCGGCAGGTCGCCGACAAAGCCCAAAGGCAGAAAGCTCACGGAAATGCTTGAGATTCCAGACCCGCTGTTTCAGGAGGCCGTCCACGCCATCGATGCCGGCGACGTGAGGGCGTTGGAGCGCCTCCTTGCGGATCATCCCAACCTGGTCCGCGATCGCCTCGACTACGGCGAGGGGTACTTCCGGCGTCCGTATCTGCTCTGGTTCGTGGCGGAGAATCCGATCCGGAATGGCAGGCTGCCCGAGAACATCGTGGAGGTTGCGCGGACCCTGCTGGCGACGGCGGCCCGGCAGAGCCCGGAGAATTTTCACGAGCAGATCGGCAATGCGCTCGGGCTGGTGTGTTCTGGAAAGGTGCCACGGGAGTGTAGCGTGCAGATCGAATTGATCGATTTGCTCGTCGATGCCGGCGCCGATCCTGCGAGTGCATTGTTGCCTGCTCTCGCGCACAAGGAGAACGCCGCGGCCGAACGGCTGCTCCAGCGCGGCGCGGAGCTCACGCTGCTGGCCGCGGTCTGCACGGGGCGAACTGACGAGGCCAGGCGGCTGGCGCAAACGGCAAGCCCCAGGGAGCTACAGGACGCTCTGGCCGGCGCGGTGCTCCACCGCCAGACGCAAATGATGTTCATGCTGATCGAGTCGAGTGTAGACGTGAATGCCTACAATCCATCAGGGTTTCACGCTCACGGCACGGCGTTGCATCACGCCGTGGATTCGGGATCTCTCTGCGCGGTCAAGACGCTCGTGGAGGCTGGCGCCGATCCTTCCAGTAAGGACCTTCTCTATCAGGGTACGCCGCTCGACTGGGCCGAGCATCTGAAACGGCCGGAGATTGCCGAGTATCTCCGCAGCCTCAAGGATGAGGACATCAATAATTGATCTTGTTGTCCGCCTCGCCCTTCTTCACGTCCAGCGTCAGCTCGTTGCAGACCAGGCCGACGCCTTGGAAGCGGTCGCGGGGGCGGGGGGCTGGAGTGCCGTCCTGGATCACGTCCTGGACGCCGCCGGTGACCTTCACCGTATACAGGCCGGGCTTCGACAGGTCGTAGGCCTGGGAGAGGTCCATGCCGATGATCTGCGATTCGCTGGCGCGGAGCCGCATGTAGTCGCCGGCGACGGGATCGCCGCGCTTGACCATCGGGCCGCGGTAGGGGAGCTCCCGGCCCTGGAAGGTCACGGTGACGATCGTGCCGCGCCACCCTTCGAAAGGCGTGTTCCAGCGCAGCACGGAGAGGGCCCCGGGCATCCGGTTGATCACCTGGAAGCGGATGCCGTTCGGGCCGCCCGCGATCTGCGGACGCATCGCTTCCATCTTGCACTCCAGGGGGTGCTGGGGGTCGCCGGCGGGAGGGTGGGTTTTCATCCAGCAGTGGGTGGAGACGAGGGCGAGGAGGGTCAGGGGGAGCAGGGCGGTCTTCCGCATCCGCGGAGTGTATATCGGGTCGAGGCGGGGTCGAGGCGGGGTCGAGGCGCGCGGGCGGGACAGCATGGACGTCAGGGTGGAAGAGAGTGCCCTGGGATGATAGAATATCTCCTGCGCCGACATCCTTGACATGGGATCAAGGAAAAACGGCGAGCAGGAGGGTAAGGGGGACGACATGACCCATCTGACGATCGCTCTCGAGGAGAATCTGTTGGAAGAGGCTCAGGACAGGGCTCGCCGGCAGGGCACATCGGTCGAAGAGATCCTGCGGGGGTATCTCCAAGCGTACGTCGGGACTCTGGAGGAACGGCAGAGGGCGGCCATCGACGCGCTGCTCGACCTTTCGTCGAAGGCGCAGAGTGGAAGCGGGGGCCGGAAGTGGACTCGAGACGAGCTCCATGAGAGATAGGGTCTTCCTCGATACCAACGTCCTGGTTTACCTCTACGACAGAGATTCTCCTGAAAAGCAGACCCGGTCTCTCGCGGTTCTCGAGCGGGCCGGAGGACTTCCGGCTGGTCCTCAGTACGCAGGTCCTTCAAGAGTTTTATGTGACGGCCACGCGAAAATTATCCCAGGCTCTTTCCGAGGTGGAGATCCTCCTGGCGATGCGAAGCCTCCAGGATTTCTCAACCGTGCAGATCGACGTCCCTTTGATCTTCGACGCTATCGATCTGAGCAAGAGGTTTCAGCTCTCCTTCTGGGATGCTCTGATCACGCAGGCGGCTCTCGTGGCGGGTTGTACACGATTGCTGACGGAAGATCTCCAGCATGGCCTGCGGATCGGCAACCTCACCATCGAAAATCCGTTTCTCAATCTGTAACCTGATCGACGGCGGGCGGCGCGCGGGCGGATCGACCGCCCGCGCGCTTTACACATCAACCCGGATCAGCGCCCGGATCAGCGGGGCTCGGCGAAGTATTCGTGGCTGTCGGCGTTGTGGATGGCGTGGGTCGGGTTCGAGATCGCCAGGCTCCTGCAGGCGGTCTGCCCGTAGACGTAGTCCTGGGTGCCGGCGGTCACCGTGAAGTGGCTGGTCTCGTGGATCAGCGTGCCGGCCTTGGAATCGGTGCCGGTGGCCGGCGCGGTCCAGAAGGCGCCGCACAGGTGCACGTGGTACGGCTGGTCGGGGTAGACGTAGGCGTAGGAGCTGTCCGTGCAGTCGCAATGGAAGGTGAACGTCTTGGTGGACATCGCGCTGTAGATCTTGGAGTAGTCGGTCGTCACGCTCGACCAGTTGGCCGAGCTGTAGGTGCCGAACCAGGTCTTGTAGTTGGGATCGGTGGAGCGGGAGGCGGTGGCGATACCATTCAGATACGTCTGCGACCGCTGCGCCAGACCCTGGGCGTTGGTGAGGGCCGTCGCGAGCTGGCTCTCGCGGCTGCTGGAGCAGCTCACGTAGCTGGGGGTGAGGGACTTCTCGCCCTGCACGGCGTCGGCGGCCTCGATCAGGCTCTGGACCGCGCGGGTCGCCCGCTCGTTGCGCTCGACCGCCAGGAAGACGACGTTGGATTCGACGCTGCCGGCGGCGAGGTTGGCGAGCGACTTGGCGGTGTTGCCGCGCAGGCCGTCCTGGAACGCCGCCTGATAGCGGATCGAGTACTCGCCGGTGCGCGACATGTCATAGACGCTCGACAGCTCGACGTCGGCCGTGACGGAGCCGCCGGCGGGAATCCGGATGTAGTCCTCGGCCTTGGGGGTGGCGCGCTTGTAGAGGCGGCCGGTGTAGGCGACCGCCTGGCCGTCGACGCGCACGTCGAACACGTTCTGCTCGACGCCCTGGAGGGCGGTC
Source organism: Thermoanaerobaculia bacterium (assembly GCA_036271335.1). GTDB lineage: Bacteria > Acidobacteriota > Thermoanaerobaculia > Multivoradales > UBA5704 > DATARR01. The sequence continues at coordinate 354 of DATBAW010000120.1, read as the reverse complement.
TGCCAGCGGACGAGGTAGAGGTCTTCCTTCGAATCGTTGCGATAGGTGATCTTGAACGCCGCGTCGTCCGCCGCGCCCAGGAAGCTCTTCTGCGCTTCGAGAGTGGTGGTCAGGCCACGCACCGCGGCCGACGCCGTGGACGCGAACGCCAGGAACGTGGCCGCGGCTGCAATCAGGGACTTCACTCCATGCCTTCTGAACATTGGACGCACCTCCACACACGGATCGCCGCGCCATTGCGGCACCCGAGCCTGCCTCAAAGCTTTGAAAAATCGAGAGAACCAGGCCTTCGAAAATGTAGGTGAGGAAGGGGCGCCAAAACGCGCCGCTGGAATGTAAAAGATTTGTAGCGGC